>CAZYPM010000147.1:0-4905 GCA_964649205.1 uncultured Steroidobacteraceae bacterium | reverse complement strand
CAGTTGCGCGCGATCGAGAAGCTGCGGCAGTTGCGCAAGGGCAGCTGATCCGCGCGGCCACGCGACGCCCGGGTTACGCCGGCAGGATGTTCGCGTTCAGCCGGAACAGGTTCATCGGATCGTACTGCCGCTTGATCTGCCGCAGCCGCCCGATGTTGCCGCGGTAATTCTCGTCGATCTTCGGCTGGTGCTCGTCGGCCACCTCGTTCGTGTAGTAGCCGTCGGTGAAGGGCAGCAGCTTCGTCCAGTAGTCCTTGACGTAGTCCACGTGCCGCTTGCCGTCCGTGGCGAGATCCCAGCTCACCGCGGCGAATATCTCGAGCCTGGCGTGGCGGTGCGGGAATGCGGTGGCATCCGCTGCGACGCGTCCGATGGCGCCGCCCGAGTGCTGGTGGAAGAAGTAAGTGCCGCGCTCCGGGTCCGGCCGGAATCCGTCGAAGACGGCGTTCAGCAGCCCGGCGGTATAACCGGTGATGAAGCCGGCCTTGAGATACGTGCCGTAGTTGCGCGCATCGGTATAGTCCCCACTGCGCTGGATCGCGACATAGTCCTGCGCCCGGATCGTGTCGACGACCGGTTTCCCCAGCTTGCGTAGCGGGGCGAACACGCGGTCGGCCTCGGAGGCCGGCCCAGAATAGCAGGTCTGGATCGACACCGCGCCCGTCTTGCCGCCCGCCGGGGAACTCATCTCGTAGTCCACGTACAGCTCCTCGGGCGCCTCCTGGCTGTACTCGGCGTAGAACTCGAGCAGTTCGCGTGCCCGCTCGATCGGGAAGACGACGTCGCCGCCGATGATCTGCCGCTGCATCGGGTGCAGGCCGAATTCGAATCCCGTCACGATGCCGAAGTTGCCGCCGCCGCCGCGTACCGCCCAGAACAGGTCTGAGTTCTCGTCCGCACTCGCGTGGCGGAGTTTCCCGTCCGCGGTCACGATGCCCACGGACTTCACGTTGTCGAGCGCGAGGCCGAAGCGGCGCGCCACGCGCCCGAAGCCGCCGCCGAGCGTGAGGCCGCCGACACCCGTGTGCGAGACGGTGCCCGCCGTCGTCACGAGACCGTGCGCCATCGCCTCGTGATCGAGGTCCCCGAGCAGGCTGCCGCCCTCGACGTAAGCCCGGCGCGCGGCCGGATCGACCCGCGCGCCGCGCAGCCGTGACAGGTCGATCTGCATGCCGCGGTCGCAGGTGGACTTGCCGGAAAAACTGTGGCCACCGCACTTCACGGCGAGCAGCAGCTCGCGCTCGCGGGCAAAGGTGACGGCGCTCTGGACATCCGCAGCGCCGGTCGGCTGCACGATGAGCGCGGGATGCTTGTTGAACTGCGGGTGCAGGATCCGCCGCGCCGAGTCATAGCCTGGATCGCCCGCGAGCAGCAGCGGCCCGCGCAGGCTTGCCCTGAGCTCGGCGACCGCCGCCTGCTCGATGACCGTCGCAGTGCCGTCGAGCTTGACCGCGGCGAGTCCGCCTGCGGCCTGTGAGGCTGCGGAATCCACCGCGTACAACCGTGGTGCCGGCAGCGCATAGGCGACCGCTGCAGCCATGGAGGACTGGAAGAATCGACGACGGTTCAGCATGCGCCTGCCCCCTGATGTCAGCGCATTCTGGGACGGCTGCATGAAGATAGCCAGCAGCGGGCGCAACTGGCGAGGGCAGCGACGCGGCCGGTCAATCCGTCGGCTTGATGGATCAGGGCGGGTCTACCCCGCCTCGGCTAAGGCCTGTTGCGGACGACGATTTCGTCGAGCGCCACGACCAGGGTCGGCTCATCGACCTGGACGATGCCACCCGGTGCGGACAACAGGTGTGCGCGATCGACCACGAGGGCGCCGACGCCCAGGATCGCGAACGCGACGATGGCGCTGATCATTCCATGGATCCCGAATTTTCCGCTGTACATAAGCCGGTCCTCATTTCGGGTCGCCGTCGCTCACTTTGATCCCGCGCGACCTGAAAAAACCGGACCGGGCTCACAGAAACTGCGCCGTTGCCTTTCAACTCGCGGCACAGGGCCTCGAGCGCTCAAAAGCGGTGATGGTGGGGGTCACTTGCCGGCGACGGCGCGCTCGATGGCCGCGATGTCGATCTTTCTCATCGTCATCATGGCCTCGAACGCGCGCTTCGCGACGCCTGGGTCGCGGTGGGTCGTCGCCTCCAGCAGCACGCGCGGCGTGATCTGCCAGGAGAATCCCCAGCGGTCCTTGCACCAGCCGCAGGCGCTTTCCGTGCCGCCATTCTGCGTGATCGCGTTCCAGTAGCGGTCGGTCTCCTGCTGGGTTTCGGTCAGGACCATGAAGCTGACCGCTTCATTCGGCCTGAAATTAGGGCCGCCGTTGAGGCCGACGAAGGAGCGGCCGAGGACGGTGAACTCGACCGTCAGCTCTTCGCCCTGTTTGCCGCCGGGAAAATCGGACGCGGCGCCATGCGCGGGGCCGACGCGGCTGTCGGGGAAGGTCGCCGCGTAGAACTCCGCGGCCTTGCGGGCTTCGCCCTTGTCGAACCAAAGGCAGGTGATCAGCTTTTCGTTGGACATGATGGCCCTCCAGCTCCTGGATCTTGCGTCACGGTGATGCTCCGTACCAGCTAGTCGAATAAGTGGGCAATAAATCGACAGCCTGGCCTCAAGCTGGCCGCCGTCGATGGGAAGCACTCCCGTCGGCCGACAGTCGATACCACTAATTGTTCTGAAAAGGAGATTTTGATGCGTGTTTCCAGCTGGATTTCTGCGATCGGGATGACCTCCCTGCTCGCCGTGATCTTCCTCGCCGGCTGCGCCACCGGGCCGACGGTCCGCGTCGACCGGGACGCCGCCGCGAAGCTGTCGCAGGCCGTGCCTGCGACCCTCGGCCAGGAGAGCTTCGTGCTGGGCGGCGACATCGTGCTCGCAGTCGAGGGCATCGGTATCGGGGCGCCGCAGGCCTACGAACTGATCCGCAAGCGGCTGATCGAGATTCAGGCGGCGCGGGGGGCAGTGGGCGTAACCGTGCTGCGTGACGGCAGGGCAGTTGCCATCAACGCCAGCCCGGGGCGTTAGACTGCTGGCATGCTGCGCTTCCCACTACTGATTTCCGTGCGAAATGCGGGTACAAGCGAACGGCGACGGACAGCCGGTTTGCAGGCATTCATCGTGCCTCTCGGCCTTGCCTGTTCCTTGTGTTTCGCCGCTGCGTGGGCTGACGACACTGCCGTATCGGCGCAGCCTCCGGATGCTGCACCGGAATTGCGATGGATGCCGACCCGCACCGAGATCGAGGCGTTCGTCTCGAGCTATGAGGCGCGCCACGGCCCTGCGCCGGCGAATTTCCTGGAAGAGGTGGACGTGAAAGCGCCTCCCGTCCCCCTCAGGATGCGCGACCTGAGCCAGGACGTCTGGGGCGGCGTTGCGGCGCCATTCTGGGCGCTGCTGCACCCGACGCAGGCGTGGCGGATCCTGCTGCCGATACCTCCGAAGCGCGCCGCTCCGGACGAGTCCGACGAGAAGAAGTGATGAACGTGACGCTCCAAGGCGTCAACCGCCGCGCCGGTCCCGGCGCGAACGCGCCTCGGCCAATCCCGTTTCTCCCGAAACGAATTCCAGCAGGTCTCCCGGCTGGCACTTCAGTTCTCGACACAGGGCCTCGAGCGTCGTGAAGCGGATGGCGCGCGCCTTGTTGGTCTTCAGGATCGAGAGATTGGCGAGCGTGATGCCGATGCGGTCGGCGAGCTCCGTCAGGCTGATCCCGCGCTCGGCCATCACCTGTTCGAGGTTGATCCGGATGGGCAAGGTCGCGCTCAGACCGTGAGCTCGTTGTCGCGCTTGAGCGCGAGCCCCTGCCGGAACACCTCCGCCAGCGCGAGCACCAGCAGCCCCGCGAGAAATCCGTTGCTGAGGATGGGGGCATTGAAGCCGAACAACGGCGGCCGTTCGGCCGGCGGCAGCCGCACCGGCGTGCCGGAAATCAGGATCTCCGTGTGCTCTGCCAGGTGGCCGTACATCGCGTAGGCGAACCAGCCCTCGGCGACGGCGGACACCAGCGCATAGACGATGAGCGAGACGCCGACGATCTGCACCAGCCGCACGCTCTGGGCGGTGAAGCTCTCGCCGCGGCCGACATTGCGGAACAGTCGCCGCAGGAGTTCGAACAGCGCCACGAAGAAGAGCGCGTAGATCAGGAGCACCGGCAGGCCGTAGGCCTTGAACACCTCGACTGCCGCCGCCGGCTCATTCACGGTCATCGCCACGTTCCCGCTGAATGCCTGCATGCGAAGCGTGGGCCCGGCCTCACCTTCGGCGGCCGGCCGCAGCTCGATGCTGGCAGGCTGCCCGAGGAATACGCCGTTCGCGGGCCCGAGGCGTGCGTCGCGCGGCAGCTCGGGATCGATCAGGAGCGTCGCGAGGATGAAAACGGCCGCGAGCGCCGCGCAGACCATCAACACCGTGAAGGTGACACGGAACAACTTGGGTAACAGCAGGTTCATGGCAGTTCTCCCCGGTCTTATCGATAAACAATATATCGTTTATCGATAATGTGCAAGGGGAAGATCGGCCTGGTTAAAGGCCAAGCGCCAGCCGCAGACCCTCGTCGACCGGCATCATGGCCGCCGGCGGCAAGGCTCGAACGCGATCTTTCAGGAACGCCTTGTCGATGGTCATGACCTGGGAGACGTTCACGACTGACGGTTTGGCGAGACCGGAATCCCTCCTGCTCACCCGGACATTGCCTGGCGCATCCGCGAGCGCCAGGTTCGATGTGATCACCGCAATGATCGCGGTCGAGATGCGGCTGTCGTTGAAGGGATCGGACTGGATGACGAGGACCGGGCGCCGGAATCCCGGCCCTGAGCCGGAGGGCGGTGGCAGGGCCGCCCACCAGATCTCACCACGCTTCACGGCTCAGGCGCTCCAGCTGGGCATGGCTGAGCGCAGGGT
>CAZYPM010000146.1:2538-4905 GCA_964649205.1 uncultured Steroidobacteraceae bacterium | reverse complement strand
CGCTCGCGGTCCTTGTCGCTGCGTTCGGGCGCGGCGATCGCGGCGGCGATGTGGGCGGGAACGTCGGCGGCCTGCACGGGCAGCGCGACGAACAGGGAGACGAGTGCGAGCGCGAGATGGCGCATGGAGGATCTCCTCAGCCGGAGCAGGACGGTATGCCGGCGACTGTATGCCCGCCGGGGACGATGCGTGCGGTGCTTACGACGAAGCGCCCGGCATCTGCGCCGGGCGGATCGTTCAGTCCTCGCCGCCGCCCGGCACGCCGCGCCGGTAGTCGAGCGGCGGGTCGCGGTCGCCGAGCATGGGCTGGTACTGGAAATCCGGCCCGCGGCGGCTCTCGAACTCGGCCTTCGCGTGCGAGATCAGCTCAGGGTTGGTGAACAGTTCGCGACCCATCAGCGCGAGTGTCTGCGAGGCGACGTGCATGCCCTTGTAACCGATGCTCATGCCGCCCGCGGCCGTCGCCTGCCAGCTGTGCGCGGGCGTGCCGGGCACCCAGGTGGCGGTGCGCAGCCCGACCGTCGGCACGGTCCAGCTGACATCGGCGACGTCGGTGGAGCCCACGCCCGGGCGCTGGAACTCGAACACCTGCACCTGCGACTCGGAGCCGAGCGGCAGCGAGGGCGCGGTGAGCGTCGCGTAGATCTTCTCGGCGAAGGCGCGCTCCTCGGGTGTCCAGCTGATGCCGCCGACCTGCTTCAGCTTCGCGTGCATGGCGCGCTGCAACGCCTCGTTCGGCAGCAGGCTGTAGACGCCGCCGATGACCTCGTATTCCATGCGCGTGCCGGTGCCGAGCGCGGCGCCTTCGCCGGCCTTCACCACGCGGTCGAAGATCTCCTCGACCGTCTTCGGGTCGGGGTGGCGCACGTAGTGGTAGGACTCGGCGAAATCCGGCACGACGTTGGGCGCCGAGCCGCCGCTGGTGATGACGTAATGCAGGCGGGCGTCGGAAGGCACGTGCTCGCGCATCATGTTGACCATGTGGTTCATGGCCTCGATGCCGTCGAGCGCCGAGCGGCCGCGGTGCGGCGCGCCGGAGGCGTGCGCGGAGAGGCCGTGGAAGCGGAACTTGGCGGTCTTGTTGGAGATCGCGCGATCCATGCCGGCGGCGTTGACGTCGGCGGCGTGCCAGTGCATGACCACGTCCACGTCGTCGAACAGCCCGGCGCGCACCATGTAAACCTTGGCGGCGCCGCCTTCCTCGGCGGGCGTGCCGTAGACGCGGATCGTGCCTTTCGTGCCCGAGGACTTCAGCCAGTTCGCGATTGCGATGCCGGCCGAGGTCGAGGCGGTGCCGAAGAGGTGGTGGCCGCAGGCATGGCCGGCGCCCTTGCCGGCGATCGGGCTGCGCTCGGGGACGGCGTCCTGGTTGATGCCGGGCAGCGCGTCGAATTCCGCGAGGATGCCGATGACGGGCTCGCCGGAGCCGGCGGTCGCGACGAATGCCGTCGGGATGCCCGCGACGCCGGTCTCGATCCTGAAGCCGGCCTTCTTGAGCTCGCCCTGCAGGAGCGCGGAGCTCCTTGTCTCCTGGTAACCGACCTCGGCCCATTCCCAGATCGAGCGGGCGACCTCGGCGTCGCGCGCGGCGCGGGCGGCGAGGAATTCGCGCATCGAGGCGTCGTCGTCGGCGTGCGCGGAGGGAACGGCGAGGGCGAAGGCCAGGCAGAGGGCGGTGGATTTCATGGCGCTGTGGGTGCTCCGCGGTCCGTGAGGGACGGCCAATTTAGCCCGTGCAGGCGTTGCCTGCCACCCCCGATCGGCTACGATGCGCCGCACGATGGCTGACAAGCGTTTCCTGGAGATTGCGCGTCGTTTTCGCGGGCCTCCCCAGTCCGGGAATGGCGGCTATACCGCGGGCATGCTGGCCTCTGCGGCCGCGCAGCCGGTCGAAATCCGGCTCATGAAGCCGCCGCCGCTCGAGAAGCCGCTCGAGATCCGCGAGGATCCCGAGGGCTCGCGGCTGCTGCTGATGGACGGCGATGAGACGGTCGCGACCGCGACGCCCAGGACATTCGAACTGATCGCGCCGAGGCCGCCGTCGTATCCGGAGGCGCTGGCCGCCGTGAAGAACTTCCAGGGGTTTCGCGAGCACGCCTATCCGGGCTGTTTCGTCTGCGGGCCGGAGCGCGGGCGGGGCGACGGCATGCGGATTTTCGCCTCGCCGATCGAGGGCCGCGACCTCGTGGCGGCCGCGTGGCTGCCGGATCCCTCGCTGGGCGGGGCGGATGGCAAGGTGCTGCCGGAATTCATGTGGGCGGCGCTGGACTGCCCGGGGTTCTTTGCCTGCGGCGGCGGCACCAGCGGCGCGCTGCTCGGCCTGTATGCGGCGCGGATCCACCGGCGCGTGCGCATCGGCGAACCCTG
>CAZYPM010000146.1:0-2438 GCA_964649205.1 uncultured Steroidobacteraceae bacterium | reverse complement strand
TGCGGCGGCGGTCGCGGCGCAGCTCGACGCGCAGCTTGTCGAGCGTCTCGGACTCGGTGCGCACGGCGAGTTCCTCGTCATAGGCGCGCCGAATGGTGCGCCGCGCGATCACCGGCATGACCTTGATCGCCTCGGCGATGTCCGGCCAGTGGCTGCGCAGGCTGCGGAACAGCGAGCGCGGACCGGAGCGCTCGCGCATCCAGGCGCGCAGGATCGGCAGCGCCGTCTTCCACAGGTCGAGTTCCGGATAGAGCTGGCGGCCGAGGCCTTCGATGTTCAGCAACGTCTTCTGCAGCAGGATCAGCTGCGGCTGCACCTGCATGTTGTAGCGCCGCGCCACCTCGAACAGGTGCAGCAGCACCACGCCGAAGGAGATTTCCTTCAGCGGCTTGTTGAACACCGGCTCGCAGACCGTGCGCACCGCTGACTCCAGTTCGTCCACGCGCGTGCCGGCGGGAACCCAGCCGCTCTCGAGATGCAGCACCGCCACCTTGCGGTAGTCGTGCTCGAAGAACGCGAGAAAGTTGCCGGCGATGTAGAGCTGGTCGCGCGGGTCGAGCGTGCCGACGATGCCGAAGTCCACCGCCGCGTAGCGCGGGTTCGCCGGGTCCGAGACGTCCACGAAGATGTTGCCGGGGTGCATGTCGGCGTGGAAGAAGTTGTGCGAGAACACCTGCGTGAAGAAGATGGTCACGCCGTTCTCGGCGAGCTTGGGGATGTCGGTGCCGAGCTCCTTCAACCGCGCGACCTCCGAGATTGGCACGCCGCGGATGCGCTCCATCACCATCACTTCCTGCCGGCACAGGTCCCAGTGCACCTCCGGCACGTGCAGCATCGGGTTGCCGGCGAAATTGCGCTTCAGCTGCGAGGCATTGCCGGCCTCGCGCATCAGGTCGAGCTCGTTCAGGATGGTCTTCTCGTACTCGACCACGACCTCGCGCGGATGCAGGCGGCGCGAGCCGGGCCAGTAGTCCTCGGCGAGCCCCGCGAGCGCATGCAGCACCTCGAGGTCGCGGCCGATGATCGCGCGCATGCCCGGCCGCAGCACCTTGACCACCACCTCGCGCCCGTCGCGCAGTTTCGCCGCGTGCACCTGCGCGATCGAGGCCGCGGCCAGCGGCTGCTCCTCGAACTCGCCGAACAGTTCGGTCACCGGCCGCCCGAGCGCCTGCTCGATGCGCGCCTTCGCCGCCGCGCCCGGGAAAGGCGGCACGCGGTCCTGCAGCTTGGCGAGCTCGTCGGCGAGATCCGGCGGCAGCAGGTCGCGGCGCGTCGAGACCACCTGGCCGAACTTCACGAAGATCGGCCCGAGGTCCTCGAGCGCCCGGCGCAGCCGCTCGCCGCGCGTGCCGCGCCGGCGCCGGAACCAGGTCCAGGGCGAGAGCCAGAATACGAAGCGCAGCGGCCGGTAGAGGTGGGTGGCGCGCACGAAATCGTCCAGCCCGTACCGCACCAGCACGCGATGGATCGTCAGCATGCGGCCGGCGACGCGCAGCGAAATCACCGGCGGCTCCGTTCGAAGCCCGCGATGCGAGCCTCCAGCCGGTCGGTCGCCTCGCGCAGGCCGTCCACGCCCGCGACGAACTCCTCGACCTCGGCGCGCAGCGGCACGTCGCGGCTCTCTTCCGTGATGTACTCCGCGACGTTCTGCATGAAGGTCTCGCGTGCGCGCCGGCCGAAGTCCACGGCGTCGCGGGCGAGATTGGCGAGGTGGTGAGCGGCCACGTCGCCGGTCAGGCGCGAGAGCTCCTCCTCGAAATCCGGCTGCGCGGCCTCGAACAGCTGCTGGAATCCCTGCGCAATCTCGCCATCGCCGGTGACCTGCGCGCCGCCGGCGCGGATCGTCTGCATCGGGTTGCCCATGGCGAGGCGCGCGAAGGTGAAAGGGGAGCCCTCGATGGTCGCATCCGCGGGCGTGTCGCCGTCCATGGACAGGGACACGCTGTCCGCCCCGGCGACGAAGCGCAGCTTCAGCGGAGTGGCCGCGAGCCGCAGTTCCAGCGAGCGGCCGGCGATTCGCGCCAGCAGCCCGCGCGCGCGCGAGGATCCCGCGATGTTGCGGTTCAGCAGCGACTCCAGCGGCTTCAGCAGTTCCGGCGTCACGGAGGCTCAGTACACGCAGCCGACATGCAGCGCGACGATGCCGCCCGCGAGGTTGTGGAACCGCAGGTCCTCGAGCCCGGCGTCCTTCATCATCGCCGCGAGCGTCTCCTGGTCCGGGTGCATGCGGATGGACTCGGCGAGGTAGCGGTAGCTCGCCTCGTCATTGGCGACCATGCGCCCGAGCACCGGCAGCACCTTGAAGGAGTACGCGTCGTAGGCCGAGCGCAGCACCTCGCCGCGCGGCTTCGAGAACTCGAGCACCAGCAGCCGCCCGCCGGGCCGCAGCACGCGCCGCATCGAGGCCAGGGCCGCGGGCTTGTCGGTGACGTTGCGCA
>CAZYPM010000145.1:0-4961 GCA_964649205.1 uncultured Steroidobacteraceae bacterium | reverse complement strand
ATCGCGATCGCGGCCAGGATGCCGATGATGGCCACCACGATCATCAGTTCGATGAGCGTGAAGCCCTTCTGGAGAGTCTTCATTGCCAATAACTCCTTTACAACCTAAGGGCGGCGCTCATGCGCCGATGATGCATCCCCAATACAGCAAGGATCATGCCAATGGGCTCGCACGGCGTAAGTGACGGAGTTAGCAGTATTTTTCCGATGGGCATAAGCCACTGTCGGGTTCCGACGACGCCCCCTCTGACGGACTGTGTCAGGAAGTGACGCGCTGCGTCACCCCGGCTACTCGATACCCAGCTTCTTGATGCGATAGCGCAAGGCCCGGAAGCTGATGCCGAGCGCGCGGGCGGCGGCGGTCTTGTTGTAGCGCGCCTCTTCCAGCGCCCGCACGATGGACTGGCGCTCGATGTCCTCGAGCGCCTTGGGCAGCGTTCCCGGGTGGTGCGGCGGCACCGTCTCCTCGAACTGCGAGGGCGAGCCGCGCAGCTCGATGTCGGAGGCCTGGATGGTGCCGCCGTCGCAGAGCGTGAGCGCGCGCTCGATCACGTTCTCGAGCTCGCGCACGTTGCCCGGGTAGTCGTGCGTGGCGAGCAGCTCCATGGCCCCGTCCGAGATCACGGGCGGTGTCATGCCCATGCGCGTGGCGAAGCGCTCGGTGATCGCGTTCGCGAGCTCGGGCACGTCGGTGAGCCGTTCGCGCAGGGAGGGCACCCGCATCTCGATCACGTTGATGCGGTAGTAGAGGTCCTCGCGGAAGCGGCCGGAGGCGACCAGTTCGCCGAGGTCGCGATGGGTCGCCGAGAGGATGCGCACGTCCACCGGCTGCTCGCGCTGGTCGCCCACCGGGCGCGCCGTCTTCTCCTGGATCAGGCGCAGCAGCTTCACCTGCATGGCGAACGGCAGGTCGGCGACCTCGTCGAGGAACAGCGTGCCGCCCTCGGCCGCCTGCACCAGGCCCAGCTTGTCGGCGATCGCGCCGGTGAAGCTGCCCTTGCGGTGGCCGAACAGCTCGCTCTCCATGAGCTCGGAGGGAATCGCGCCACAGCTGACCGGCACGAAGGGGGCGTCCTTGCGCGAGCCGCTTTCGTGGATCAGCCTCGCCACCAGCTCCTTGCCGGTGCCGGATTCGCCGGTGATGTGCACCGGCGCCTGGCTGCGCGCCACGCGGCCGATCATCTCGCGCAGCCGCTGCATCGGTTCCGAGTCGCCGAGCAGCCGGCGATGGCCGGACTCGGCCGCCTGGCGGTCCTGCGACAGCTTGAGCGCCTGGTTGACGAGCTTGCGCAGGTCGCTGACGTCCAGCGGCTTGCGCACGAAGTCGAAGGCCCCGAGCTTCAGCGCCTTGACCGCGGCCTCGACATGGCCGTGGGCCGTGATCACCGCGACCGGCAGCTCCGGGGCGTGCGACTGGATCCACTCGACCAGCTCGAGGCCGTCGCCGTCCGGCAGCCGCAGGTCGGTCAGGCAGAGTGCGAAACGTTGGCGCCCAGACAACTCGGCGCGCGCGGAAGCCAGGTCGTGGACCGCGGAGGAATCCACGCCCATCCGCGCCAGCGTCAGCGCGAGCAGCTCGCACAGGTCGGGCTCGTCGTCGACGATCAGCGCGCGCGGCTTGCTGCCCGTCGGCATCTAGGTCTGCTCCCAGCGCGCCGGGTCGGCGAACACGATCCGGAACACGCTGCCGCCGCCCTGGCGCGCCTCGTACACCAGCAGTGCCCGGTTGCATTGCGCGAATTCGCGCGCGATGAACAGGCCAAGGCCCGTCCCGGTGGTGCGCGACGTGAAGAAGGGCTCGAAGATGCGGTCCGTGATCGTGCTGTCGATGCCGGGCCCGCGGTCCAGCACTTCGAGGTAGGGGCGGTTGCTGCCTGCCAGGCGGCCGACCCTGATCTCGACCTTGTCCTCCGCCATCTGCACCGAGTAGCGGAAGGCGTTCTCGCACAGGTTCCACAGGATCTGGTGCAGCTGCGAGGGGTCGACGCGCACCTCGACGTCCGGGTCGGGCAGCTCCGCGACCAGTTGGCCCGGCTGGTGGCCGCCAGTGGTCAGGAACTCCTCGACGAAATCGGCCAGCCACTCGCCGATCGGCATGCGCTCGGGGCGGGTGCCCTCGCGGCGCGCGAGCTGCTGCACGTTGCCGATGATGGTGCTGACGCGCTCGACATTGGTGCGGATGATCTCGGTCATGCGCCGGTTCGAGTCGCTGAGCTTGCCGTCCTCGGCCAGCAGCTGCGCCGCGTGGCTGATGGCGCCGATCGGATTCCTGATCTCGTGCGCGATGGATGCCGACAGCCGGCCGAGCGCGGCCAGGCGCGTCTGCTGGATGCGGTCGTCGAGCGCGGTCAGGTCCTCGAGGAACACCAGCACCGGCGGCGGCTGCGATTTGCCGAGCGGCGCGAAATGCGGGCGCACTTCGCGCAGCCCGTCCACCGCCAGCAGGTTGCCGCCCGCGGTGTCGGTCACCGGCTCGCTCTGGCGCCACATCGTGAGCAGGTACAGCAGCCGCGGCGACACCTCGCCGAGCAGCGCATTGGCGGTGGCCGCGCCGCCCAGGATCTGGCGCGCCGACTCGTTGATCAGCCGGATGCGGTCCTGCTCGTCCACGACCACCAGGCTCTCGCGCAGCCGCTCGACGATGTACTGCGACAGCTCGGCGAGGTTGGCGAGGTCGATGTCGCGCTGGCGTACCAGTTCCTCGCTCTCGCGCAACCGGCCCGCAATGGGCGAGACCGCGGTCGCGGCGATCAGGATGACGGCGCCCAGCAGGCCCGCATGGATCAACTCGGAGGGGTCGGCGAGCTCCGACAACCACAGCCCGAGCTGCTGCCCCAGCACGCAGAGCGCCGCCAGCGCCGCGATGGTCGCCGCGATTCGCGACGGCAGCAGCAGGCTCACGGCCGCGACCGGCAGGATCAGCAGCAGCCCCGCGCCGCTGGCCGCGCCGGCGCTGGTGAGCAGCAGCAGCGTGACCGCGACGACGTCGATGGCGACGTGGATGAAGGCCTGCGCGTCCAGCGACGGCCAGCGCCGCTTCAGCAGCCCAATGCAGACGATGCCGCCGGCGAACCAGCCGGCCAGCGTGTAGAAATAGATGTCGGGGAATCCGGCGCCCAGCGCCTGCGGCCGCGAGGCGAGCAGCGACAGCACCAGCAGCGCGGCCGGCACGCTCAGCCGGTAGAGATTGAGCAGGCCGAGCACGCGCCAGGCGAGTTCCGGATCGCCGGTCGTTTTCTCGGCTTCGGCCGGGTTTTTCACGGCGGCAACTCTAGCATGCGGTCCCCGCCGGACCGGCGCGCGCCTGCGCCGGAATGCGACGCAATTCAAGCCAGCCGGTACAATGTCGTGATGAATCTCCACGAGTACCAGGCGAAGCGCCTGTTCGCCGACTACGGCGTGCCCGTCCCCAGCGGCCGGGTTGCGGCGAGCGCCGCGGAAGCAGAGGCCGCCGCGGGCGAACTCGCCGGGCCGGTCTGGGTGGTCAAGGCGCAGGTGCACGCGGGCGGCCGCGGCAAGGCGGGGGGCGTGAAGCTCTGCCGCAGCCGCGCGGAGGTCGCGGCTGCCGCGGGCGCGATGCTCGGCCAGCGGCTGGTGACGAAGCAGACCGGCGCATCCGGATTGCCGATCCACCAGGTCTACGTCGAGACCGGCAGCGCCATCGCGCGCGAGCTCTACCTGTCGCTGCTGTTGAACCGCGAGACCGGACGCATCGCCTTCGTCGCCTCGGTCGCGGGCGGCATGGACATCGAGGAGGTCGCGGCGAAGGAGCCCGAGCGCATCCTGCGCGCGGACGTGGAGCCTGCGGCCGGGCTCATGGGCTACCAGTGCCGGCGCCTCGCCTTCGGCCTCGGCCTCGCAGGCAAGCAGGTGGCGGAATTCGAGCGCATTGCGCGTGCGCTTTATCGGCTCTATCTCGAGCGCGATCTTTCGCTGGTCGAGGTCAACCCGCTGATCGTCACGAAGGACGGCGCCCTGGTCGCGCTCGACGCCAAGATCAACGCCGAGGCGAACGCGCTGTTCCGTCAGCCGGCGCTGCTCGCGCTGCGCGATCCCTCGCAGGAGGACCCGATGGAGCGGGACGCCTCCGAGCACGAGCTCAACTACGTCTCGCTCGACGGCAACATCGCCTGCATGGTGAATGGCGCCGGGCTGGCGATGGCGACCATGGACCTGATCAAGCTGCATGGCGGCCTGCCGGCGAACTTCCTCGACGTCGGCGGCACCGCGACCGCCGAGCGCGTGACCGCGGCCTTCCGCCTGATCCTGTCGAACGACCGCGTGCGCGCGGTGCTGGTCAACATCTTCGGCGGCATCGTGCGCTGCGACGTGATCGCCGAGGGCATCGTGCAGGCGGTGCAGACGGTGGGCGTCGCGATCCCGGTCATCGTGCGGCTCGAGGGCACCAATGCCGACCAGGCCCGCAAGATCCTGGCCGCCAGCAAGCTCGCGATCACGCCGGCGAAGGACCTGACGGACGCGGCGACCAAGGCCGTTCGCGCGGCTTCCCGCGGGGCGGGCCGATGAGCATCCTCGTCAGCCGCGCGAGCCGCGTGATCTGCCAGGGCTTCACCGGCAAGCAGGGCACCTTTCATTCCGAGCAGGCGATCGCCTACGGCACCAACCTGGTCGGCGGCGTGACGCCGGGCCGTGGCGGCAGCCGCCACCTGGACCGGCCCGTGTTCGACACCGTGCACGACGCGGTCGCGAACACCAAGGCGGACGTCAGCATGATCTACGTGCCGGCCCCCTTTGCCGCGGACGCGATCCTGGAGGCGGCCGACGCCGGCATCCCGCTGATCGTCTGCATCACCGAGGGCATTCCGGTCAACGACATGGTGCGCGTGAAGGCGGCGCTCGCCGGCGGACGCAGTCGCCTGGTCGGGCCGAACTGCCCGGGCGTGATCACGCCCGGCGAGTGCAAGGTCGGCATCATGCCGGGCTTCATCCACAAGCCCGGCA
>CAZYPM010000144.1:2855-5007 GCA_964649205.1 uncultured Steroidobacteraceae bacterium | reverse complement strand
GCTGTAGTACTCGTTCTCGATCTGCAGCAGGTTGGCGTTGAGCTGCCGCCATTCGCCGTCCACCTCGACGCCCAGGGCCTGGTAGGCCGGATGCGGCGTCGTGATCAGGCGCGAGAGGTCGCGCACGTACTCCTGCAGCGAGTTGACCGACACGTGCACGCCGGCCTGGCTCTTGTTGCGGTAGCCGAGGTCGCTCATGCGCAGCGAGGTCGCGAAGGGCGCGACCAGCGTGCCCTTGCCGAAAGGCTGCAGCCCCTCGGGGATCGCGCGCCCCCGGAAGAACGAGCGGCACACCGCCGGCGAGATGCCGAAGAGATGGAGGATCAGCCAGCCGAAGCGCCGGTAATTGCGCAGCAGCGCGAAGTAGGCGTCGTCCACCAGCGGCTGCCCGCCGCGCTTCGCTTCCGTCACCGCTTCCCACACCGGCCAGAACCGCTCCGGGAAGGAATAGTTGAAGTGCACGCCGGAGATCGCCTGCATCACGCGCCCGTAGCGCAGGTCGAGGCCGACGCGGTACACGTGCTTCATGCGCCCGATGTTGGAGGTTCCGTAGCGCGCGATCGGGATCTCGGCGTCGCCGTCCAGCACGCAGGGCATGCTCGCCACCCACAGCAGCTCGTCGCCGAGGTGGCGGTAGACGAACTGGTGGATGTCGCAGAGGTATTGCGTCAGCTCCCAGGTCTCGGTGAAGGGCGGCGTGACCAGCTCGACCAGCGCCTCGGAGTAATCGGTGGTGATGTGCGGGTGCGTCAGCGCCGAGCCGAGCGCCGGCGGATGCGGCGCCTGCGAGATGCGCCCGGCGGCCGTGACGCGCAGCGCCTCGCGCTCGATGCCCTTTTGGCCGCCCGACAGCACGCCGTGCTCGCGGGCGTTGACCAGGCCTGCGAGCCGGCGTTCGAACTGGCGGTCCAGGCGGCGCGCGGGCATCGGTCGCGCCATTCTGCGGCCCGCCGCAAACTTAAGGAACCGTGTCTTGGTGTCCGAGCCGGGGACGGCGTAGATTCAATGACATGAAGCCGCCTTCAGACGCCGTTCATCCGCCAGGGCGGATGCTGCGGCCATGAACCGGAATGCACTCGCCGTCTTCGCCCTTGCCGCCCTGTCGTGGACCGGCGCGGCGGGCGCGGACTCGTTCCGCTGCGGCTCGCGCCTGGTCACCGACGGCGACAGCATGGACAAGGTGGAAGCACTCTGCGGCCCGCCGGCCAGCATCCAGCGCAGGGAAATACTCGCGCGCCCGATCCGCTGGTATCGCGGACGTCCCTATTACACGTCCTGGGAGCCGGTGCCGATCCCGGTCGAGTACTGGACCTACAACCTCGGGCCCAGCAAGCTGATGCGCCGCCTCAAATTCGAGGACGGGCTGCTGGTGGACGTCGAGACGCTCGGCCACGGTTACCACGAACCCCGTGACGACTGAGCCGCTCATTCGCCCGATCCGGCCGGAGGACGATGCGGCGGTCGCGGCGATCATCCGCGACGTCATGGCGAGCTTCGGCGCGACCGGACCTGGCTATTCCAGCAGCGACGCGGAGGTGGACGCGATGTCCGCGGCCTACGACGGCGCGCGCGCCGCCTATTTCGTGCTCGAGGAGAACGGCCGCGTCGTCGGCTGCGGCGGCATCGCACCGCTCGATGGCGCGGATGCCGAAACCTGCGAGCTGCGCAAGATGTACCTGCTGCCGGCGGCCCGCGGGCGCGGCCTCGGGCAATTGATGCTGGATCGCTGCCTGGCGGCGGCGCGCGGGCGCGGCTACCGGCGCTGCTACCTCGAGACGCTATCCGCCATGCAGGCGGCGCGGGCGCTCTACGAGAAAGCCGGTTTCCGGAAGCTGTCCGCGGCGCTCGGCTCGACCGGCCACAGCGGCTGCAACCAGCACTACCTGCTCGAGCTCTGAGAGATCCTCCGGTAGCGCCAGATCAGCAGCACGGCGCAGGTGACGAGCCCCGCGATCAGGCCCGACCAGATGCCGTCCGGCCCGGCGCCCATGCGGATGCCCATCCACCAGGCGAGCGGAAAGCCGACCAGCCAGTAGGCGGTGAAGTTGAGCAGCATCGGCACGCGCGCGTCCTTGAAGCCGCGCAGCGCGCCCGCGGCGCCGACCTGCAGCCCGTCCGGGATCTGGAACACGGCGACGAACAGCAGCAGCGA
>CAZYPM010000144.1:0-2755 GCA_964649205.1 uncultured Steroidobacteraceae bacterium | reverse complement strand
GCCGTGTACATGACCGGCCGCGTCCAGCCGATGCCTTCGCTGGTGTAGCGGTGCGCGAGGAACACGAGCATGGCCGGCATGCCGAAGCACATCGCGTAGACGTAGCCGGCCGCGTGCGGGATGGCGCGCGCGTCGGTGCCGAACCAGTGCAGCACCGGCTCGACGCAGGCGAGCAGGCCGACCAGCGGCACCGCGAGCATCAATGCCAGCCAGACGCCCTGGCGGAAGCGGCGCCCGACCTCCTCGTCGCGTCCCGCGCCGTAGGCATGCGCGACCAGCGGCGAAATGGACATCAGCACGCCGAGGCCGAACAGCCAGAACGCCTGGTAGTAGCTGTTGCCGACGGCGACGCCGGCGAGCGGCCCCGGTCCCAGCCGGCCGGCCATGACGGTGTTGGTCAGCATCATGCCGGCCAGCACCAGGTTGTTGACGGCGAGCGGCCCGGCGAGCGTCAGGATCGCGCGCGCGTCGCGCGGGAACGTGTCCTTGAAACGGGCTTGCTGGGTCATGGCGCGTCGCGGGCGCGCCGTGGCGGGCGCCGGTGGATGCTGGCATTCTAGCGGATAAGCACGCACCCAGAATTCACCGGAGCAGCACCATGCTGGTCGGATCGCAGCCCAGGCGCGTCGCCGTCATCGGCGGCGCCCGCATCCCGTTCGCGCGGGCGCACGGCGCCTACGCCAGCGTCGGCAACCAGGAAATGCTGACCGCCTCGATCAAGGCGGTCGTGGACCGCTACGGCCTCAAGGGCATGCGCCTCGGCGACGTGGTCGCCGGCGCGGTCATGAAGCACTCGAGCCAGTGGAACCTGGCGCGCGAGTCTCTGCTCGACTCGGGCCTTTCGCCCGAGACCCCCGGGCTCGACATGCAGCGCGCCTGCGGCACCAGCATCGAGGCGGCGATCACCGTCGCCAACAAGATCGCGCTCGGCCAGATCGACGCCGGCATCGCCGCGGGCGTGGACACCGTCAGCGACCCGCCGATCGTGTTCGGCAAGGCCTACCAGCAGCTCATGCTGCGGGCGTTCCGCGCGAAATCCGCGGGCGAGCGCGTCAAGGCCTTCCTCGGCCTGCGGCCGCGCCATTTCAAGCCCCACTACCCCGGCACCGGCGAGCCGCGCACCGGGCTCTCCATGGGCCAGCACGCCGAGCGCATGGCGCGCGAGTGGCAGATCACGCGCGAGGCGCAGGACGAGCTCGCGCTCGCCTCCCACCAGCGCGCGAGCAAGGCCTGGGCGGAAGGGTTCATGGCGGACCTCGTGGTGCCCTACCTCGGGCTCAACGCCGACAACAACGTGCGCGCCGACACCAGCCTCGAGAAGCTGGCGAAGCTCAAGCCCTCGTTCGCGAAGGACGGCACGCTGACGGCCGGCAACAGCACGCCGATGACCGACGGCTCGGCCGCGGTGCTGCTCGCGAGCGAGGACTGGGCGCGCTCGCGCGGCTGGCCGGTGCAGGCGTACCTCACGTTCGGCAAGGTCGCGGCGGTCGATTTCGTCGGCGGCGAGGGATTGCTGATGGCGCCCGCCTGGGCCGTGCCGCGCATGCTCGCGGACGCCAACCTGAGCCTGCAGGATTTCGACTTCTACGAGATCCACGAGGCCTTCGCCGCGCAGGTGCTGTGCACGCTCAAGGCCTGGGAGTCGGAGCAGTTCTGCCGCGAGAAGCTCGGCCTCGCCAAGCCGCTCGGCGCCATCGACCGCGCCAGGCTCAACGTCAAGGGCGGCTCGGTCGCGGTCGGCCATCCATTCGCGGCGACCGGCGCGCGCATCGTCGCCGCGCTCGCCAAGCTGCTCGCCACGCGCGGCTCCGGGCGCGGGCTCATCTCGGTCTGCACCGCGGGCGGCATGGGCGTGACCGCGATCATGGAGCGCTGACATGAAGCGCTACCCGGGACGCACGCGCGTCGAGGGCAAGGCGAGCCGCCAGGCGCACGCCGACCTGCCGCCCGGCACCTACGAGCGCGAGATGAGCAAGGAGGGCTTTTTCGGGCCCGCGGCCTTCTTCCACCACCGCCGCCCGCCGACCGGATGGAGCTCGTTCGAGGGGCCGCTGCGCCCGCATGCCTACGACCTGGCGAAGCTCGACGCCTCCGGCGCGGACCCCTGGGCCGCGGCCGACGTGCTGCACAACGCGAGCTGCCGCATCCGCTTCTGGCGCACGTCCGGGAAGATGGATGCGCTCGCGCGCAACGCCGACGGCGACGACCTGCTGTTCGTGCACCAGGGCCGCGGCGCGATGTTCAGCGACTTCGGGCGGCTCGCGTTCGAGGCCGGCGACTACATCCTGGTCCCGCGCGGCACGATGTGGCGCCTGGAATGCGCGGCGCCCGCGGCCATCCTGATGATCGAGGCGACCAACGCCTCCTACCTGCTGCCGGACAAGGGCCTGCTGGGCGGGCACGCGATCTTCGACCCGGCGATGCTGGACGCGCCCGCGGTGGACGACGCCTTCCTCGCGCAGCAGGACGACCAGCCCTGGCGCGTGCGGGTGAAGCGCCGCGGCGCGGTCTCGACCGTCACCTTCCCGTACAACCCGCTGGACGCCGTCGGCTGGCACGGCGACCTCTCGGTGTGCCGCATCAACGTGCGCGACATCCGCCCGGTGATGAGCCACCGCTATCACCTGCCGCCGTCGGCGCACACCACCTTCCTCGGCAGCCGCTTCGTGGTCTGCACCTTCGTGCCGCGGCCGTTCGAGACCGACCCGGGCGCGCTCAAGGTGCCGTTCTTCCACAACAACGACGACTACGACGA
>CAZYPM010000143.1:2759-5050 GCA_964649205.1 uncultured Steroidobacteraceae bacterium | reverse complement strand
GCCGGCGGCAGCAGCTTGTACATGACGGGCGTGACCAGGCGCGCGAGCAGCGTCGAGCTGATCAGCCCGCCGATGATCACGATCGCGAGCGGCGAGTAGAGCCCGGAGCCCTGCACCGCGAGCGGCAGCAGGCCGCCGATCGCGGTCAGCGAGGTCAGCAGGATCGGCAGGAAGCGCACCTCGCCCGCTTCCGCGATCGCGTCATCCAGCGGCTTGCCCTGTTCGCGCAGCCGGTTGGTGAAGTCCACCAGCAGGATCGAGTTCTTGATCTCGATGCCGACCAGGGCAATCATCCCGATCAGCGAGGTGAACGAGAGCGTGTAGCCGGTCAGCCACAGCGCGACCAGCGCGCCGGTGATGCCGAGCGGCACCACGCCGAACACGATCAGCATCGAGCGGAAGCTGCCGAACTCGAGCACCAGCACGGCCAGGATCCCGAACACGGCGACCAGCATCGCCACGCCCAGGCCCGAGAAGCTCTCCTCCCGCGCCTCGATCTCGCCGGCCGCGACCCAGCGGTAGCCCGCGGGCCAGGCCATCGCGTCCAGCTTCGCCAGCACCTGCCGCGTCAGTTCGTCGGTCGCATGGCCGGTCGCGGGCCAGGCGGTGACGGACACCGCGCGCTCGCGGTTGTAGCGCTTGATGACCGAGGGCGCGGTCCGGAACTCCGGGTCCGTGATCTGCGCGAGCGGCACCTGGCGGCCGGAGAGCGAGGACACCTGCACCGACTGCAACAGGTCGAGGGTCGGGCGCGCGCCGATCGGCAGGCGCAGCATGATGTCGTACTCGTCGCCGTCGGGCTCGCGGAAGCGCCCGGCGGCAAGCCCGGCGACCGCGAGACGCACCGTGCGGTCGGCCTCGATCGCAGGCACGCCGAACAGCGCCGCCTTCTCGGTGTCGATGCCGAGGTCGAGGTCGGTGCGCTGCAGCCGCATCGGGTTCACGACGTCGCGCGTGCCGGGCACCGACTCGATCAGCCGCTCGACGTCGGCGGCCAGCAGGCGCAGCGTGCCGATGTCGGGGCCGATCACGCGGATCTCGATCGGCGCCGCGACCGGCGGGCCATTCTCGAACTGGTGCACGCTGATGCGGGCGGCGGGATAGCCGGCGAACTCGGCGCGCAGGCCGTCGAGCATGCGCTCCGCCTTCCCCGCGCTGTAATCCTCGATCTCCGCGAACACCTCGGCGACGTTGGCCGCGGACTGGCGCGACAGCACGTTGTAATAGATGCGCGGGTTCTCCTGGCCGAGGTTCGAGAACCACCAGCGGATGCCCGCGGTCGCCGCCAGCTTCTCCTCGACGAAGCGCAGCGCCCGGTCGGTCTCCTCCAGGCTGGCGCCGTCGGGCGCCTCGATGCGCACGCGGAACTGCGGGATGTCGGCGGTCGGGAACAGGCTGAAGCCGATGAGCGGCACCAGGAGCAGCGACAGCACGAAGATGCCGAGCGCGACGGTGAGGGTGCGGCGCGGCCGCGCCAGCCCGAAGCGCAGCGCCGGCCCGTAGATGCGGTGGATCGCGTTCATGAGCCGGCGCAGCAGGCCGTCGGCCGCCTCGTCGGAGCGGTCAAGCATCCCGCGCAGGCGGGCAGACAACCCGGCAAGCCAGGGCTGGCGCGGCTCGCGCGCCTGGCCGCCACGCAACAGGCGGCTGGCCAGGAAGGGAATGATCGAGAGCGCCACGAAGAACGAGGCCAGGATGGTGAACAGCACCGCAGCCGGCAGCGAGCGCACGAAGTCGCCGGCGCCCTCCGGCAGGAACAGCAGCGGCACGAAGGCCAGCAGCAGCGTCACCGTGCATCCGAGCACCGCCAGCCAGATCTGGTCGGTCGCCGCGATCGCGGCCTGCAGGCGCGGCATGCCCTGGCGGACGTTGCGCGCGATGTTCTCCACGACCACGATGGAGTCGTCCACCAGCAGGCCGAGCGCCACCACGAAGCCGGCAATCGAGAGCTGGTTCAGCGAGAACCCGGTGAGGTACAGGAGCGCGAGGCCGATCGCGAGCGAGAGCGGGATCGAGATCATGACGATGCCCGCGGCGCGCAGGCCGAGCGGCAGCAGCGTCAGGATCACGAGCGTGATCGCGATGGTGAAGTCGAACTGCAGCCGCGACAGCCGCCGGTCCACGTTCGAGGACTGGTCGAAGCCGCGCTCGAGGCGCACATTGCCGGGCAGGCCTTGCTCGAACTGCGGCAGCCGCGCGTAGATCGCGTCGCGCACATCGAAGACGTTCTGGTTGTCCTTCATGCTCGCCGTGACGAACACGGCGCGGGTGCCGTTGAAGCGCCCGGTGTA
>CAZYPM010000143.1:0-2659 GCA_964649205.1 uncultured Steroidobacteraceae bacterium | reverse complement strand
GGCGCGGTCTCGATCAGCTCCTCGAGGTCCTCGGCGTGCTTGCGCAGCTCGCGCCAGCTGGCGTCGGTGGAGACCAGCGCGAGCTGCACGATGTTGACGGTGCCCGGCGTGAACTGGCGCACCTCGATCGAGAACACGTCCGGCGGCAGCGTGCCGCGCACCGCGTTGACCTCGCGGATGACCTCGTCGTACTTGCGGTCGGGATCGCTGCCGTAGATGAACTCGATCTCGATCAGCGCGAGGCCGTCCTGCGCCGAGCTGTTCAGGCGCTTGACGTCCTCGAGCTCGGCCAGCGCGTCCTCGATCGGGTCCACGACCAGGCGCTCGACGTCCTCGGGATCGGCGCCCGGGTAGTTCACCACCACCAGCGAGCCCGGGAACTTGAGCGTCGGGTCCTCGGCGCGCGGGATGGACGACAGCGCCCACAGGCCGGTGGCGACCAGCAGGGCGAACACCACCAGCGTGAATTGCCAGCGCCGGACCGAGAATGCCCACAGGCTCATGGGTGGACGCTCAGTCCCCGTCGAGCACGCGCACGGCGTCGTTGTCGTCGAGCCAGGCGGCGCCCTCGGTCACCACGCGGTCGCCGGGGGCGAGTCCGCCGGTCACTTCGACCCGTTCGCCGAGCAGGCGCCCGGTCTGCACCGCCACCCGCCTCGCGACGCCGCTTTCGGCGACCACGAACACCGTCGCCTCGCGGCCATCGGCCTCCAGCAGCGAGGTGACCGGCACGACCGCGACGCTTTCCGTCTCGTCACCGGTGATCACGACCTTGGCGACCAGCCCCTGCACGAAGCGCGCGCCGGCGGGATCCACCGCGAGCTTCATTTCATAGGTGCCGGTCTGCGGGTCGGCGGCCGCCGCGATCTCGGTGACCGTCGCCGTGAAGCTGCGGCCCGGGAAGGCGTCCAGCGACACCTCCGCCACGAGACCCTCCTGGACGCGCACCACGTCGCGGTCGGAGAGCGCCGCGCGCACGATCCAGCCGCCGCCGGTGTTGCCGACCACGAGCACGGGCTGTCCGGCGGCCACCAGCTCGTCGGGCTCCGCGAGCTTGCGCAGCACGACGCCGTCAGCCGGCGCCTCGATGCGCGAGTGCCGCGCGTTGAAGACGGCGGTGCGCAGCTGGGCCTGCGCCACCGCATTCGCGGTCGACAGGCCTTCGACCTGCTCGCGCGTCGCGACCTCGTCGGCGAGCAGGGCGCGACCCCGCTCGAGGTCGCGCGCGGCCTGCTCGGCCACGGCGCGTGCCTGCGCGACCGCGGCCGCGACCTCATCCTGCATCAGCGTCGCCAGCAGCTGGCCCGCGCGCACCCGCTCGCCCTGCTGCACCTCGATGGAGCGCACCACGCCGCCCGACTTGAAGGACAGGCGCACCTCGTCCGCGGGAGCCACCACGCCGACGGCGCGCAGCGATTCGGCCGCGGGCGCGGTTTCGACCACGGCGACGCGCACGGGCGCCGCCCCCTTTTCCGCGACCGGCTGCTGGCCGTCGCCGCAGCCGGCCAGCGCCAGCGCGGCGGCGATTCCGACAAGAGTGTTCCTGATCATGGCTGCTGCTCCATGCCGCCGATGGCGTATTCCACCTGCGCCAATGCGGCCAGCGCTTCATAGCGCGTGACGTTCCCGTTCAGGCGCGCCTCGGTGAGCGCGCGCTGCGCATCCAGGTACTCGGCCGGCGAGACCTGGCCGAGGTCGCGCTTCTTGGCGACGATCGCGTAGGCCGCGGCCGCCGCCTCGACGCGCCGGCCGGCGGTCGCGAGCGAGGCCTCCGCGACCTCGAGGTCGGTGAGCGCCTCCTGCACCTCGATGAGGATCTGCTGCTCCGCGAGCGCGCGGCCTGCCGCGAGCTCCCTGCTCCTTGCGCGCGCGCCGGCGAGCGCCGCGCGGTCGCCGCCGCCGTTGAACAGGTTGAAGCGCACCACCAGCGAGGCGATCACGTAGGGATCGTGGTCGTCGTAGCTCCAGTCCGCGCCCTGGGTGCCGGCATCCACGGCGAGCGCAAGCTGCGGCTTGAAGGCGGCGCGCGCCGCGCGCTCGGAGGCCCCGGCCGCGGCGAGCCCGGAGTCGAGCTGGCGCAATTCGGCGCGCGCGGACAATGCCGCGTCCGCCAGGCGCGCGCCGTTGCGCGCGGGGATCGCGGCGGCGAGCTGCGGCAGGTCGGCGTCGCTCACGGCGGCGGCCTCCGGCTCCCGCTCGAGCGGCGCGTTGCACAGCAGATTCAGGTAACGGCGCGCCAGCGACTCCGTCGCACGGGCGCGCAGCAGCTGCTGCTCGACCTCCAGGCGCTCGGCCTCGGCGCGCAGCAGCAGGTCGCGCGTGACCTTGCCATTGCGGTGCAGGCTGTCGTTGACGCGCTCGTTCTCGCGCGCGAGGGCGGCGGTGGCTTCCAGCACGCCGATCGCCTCGCGCGCGGCGAGCCAGCGGTAATAGGCCTGGCGCACGTCGCGCGCCAGCGTCGCGCGGTAGGCGGCGAGGCCGTGCTGCGCGGCGTCGAAGTCGTAGGCCGCGCCCTGGCGCAGGGCGCCGAGGCGGGCGTCGTAGAGCGGCTGCGTCAGGCGTAGCACCGAGTCCTGCTCGCGCTCGCGCAGGAAGCGGAAATCGAGGCCGAGCGCGGGGACTTCGATCGTGCGGCCGCCATCGGCCTCGCTGTAGCGCA
>CAZYPM010000142.1:0-5058 GCA_964649205.1 uncultured Steroidobacteraceae bacterium | reverse complement strand
GTCAGGCTGCCCGGCAGGATGTTGAGGCGCGGCAATGGCTCCGCCGCCTGCGCAGCGGGGGCCGCGCAGGCGGCGAGGGCACAGCAGACGACGAGGATCCTGGCGCCATCCATGGCGCGGCAGGTTACCTCAGAAACGGACGCTGACGCTGCCGTAGATCTGACGCGGATTCCCGTAGAACGCCGTGACCGTGCCGCCGCCGAGCGTCGGGAAATCGTAGCCCGCGATCTTGTACTCCTCGTCGCCGAGGTTGCGGCCGTGGATGCCGGCCTGCAGGCGGCGGTCGTCGGAAGTCCAGACGATGCTCGCGTCGTAGAGCTCGTAGGACGGCTGGTCGAGCAGCGGGTTCGCGTACTCGAACTGCTGGGTATCGCCGCGGTGCGTGATCGCTCCAATCAGAGCCAGCGATCCGTCCGAGCCGAACAGCGCCATCGGCCACTCGTAGCGCAGCGTGAGGTTGCCCGAGGTCTCCGGCGTGTTCTGGAACGAGCGGATGCCGGAAATGTCCGTCAGCACGCCGCCGATCGCGACCAGCCACTCGTCGTACTCGGCGTCGATGTAGCCGAAGGCGAGCTGGGCCGAAAACGCGTCGGTGATCTGGAACACGCCCTCGAGCTCGACGCCCTGGATCGACGCCTTCGCGGCATTCGTGGTCGCGCCCGCGAAGCTGTCGTCCACGCCGTCGCCGTTGGTGTCGATCGCGACCGATCCCGGGACCTGCACGTCCTCGTAGTCGCCGTAGAACAGCGCGAGCGCGGTTCGCGCGCGACCGCCGGCGAACGAGGCCTTCCAGCCCAGCTCGTAGGAGTCCACCGTCTCCGGCCGGAAGCCTTCGCCGACCTCGGGTGTGCTGTAGGCGCCGCGCGGGTCGAAGCTGCCGCCCTTGAAACCCTGGCTCCAGGACGCGTAGAGATTGTGGTCCGCGGCCGGCTTGAACGACACGCTCACGCGCGGCGTGAAGTCCGTGTCGGTCCGGCTGCCGTTGAATTCCGGCACGCCGTCGGGGTCCGGCACCGTGATCGAGACCGCCGACGTGTTGCCGAAGTAGGGCGAGCCGAGGCCGAGATAGGTCTCGCGGTAGACGCGGCCCTCGCGCTTGTCCTCGGTATAGCGGCCGCCGACCGACACCGCCCACTGCTCGTTCAGGTCGAAGCTGACGTCGCCGTAGGCCGCCCAGGCCTCCGTGTCGAAGTCGCCAAGCGTGAACGAGGTCACGCCGAGGTCACCGAGGATCACGTCGAAGGCGTCGAAGGCATTGGCGTCCAGGTAGTAGAGCCCGAAGACGCCGTCCATGCGGTCGCCCGCGTAGTTGACCTGGAATTCCTGGCTGAACTGCCGGTTCTCGTACACCGCCGGCACGTCCATGTGGTCGTCCGGCAGGCTGTCGAAGTCGATCGGCGCGTCGGACTCGTCCCTGCGCAGCGCGGTCACCGACTTGAAGGTCCAGGGCGCGCCGGCTCCGGACTCGACCGTGAGCGCGAGGCCGCGCTGATTCACTTCCTGATCGAGCGATGTGATCGAGGACGGAATGGTCGTGATGCCGCCGCGGCTGTCGAAAACGTCGGGCAGCACCGGGGCGCCGGTGACCGAGTTGACGACCAGTCGATGGCCGTCCTTGTTGGTCGAATCGTCGATGGTGTAGTCGCCGGCGAGACGGATGAAGAGATTTTCGCGCGGCGTGAACTCGAAGCTGATGCGGCCCGCGATGATGTCCTTGTCGTACTGCTCGGCGCCGGTGAAGAGATTTTCTCCGAAGCCGTCGCGCTGGAACGCGGCAATCGTGCCGCCGATGCGCACCGTGTCGCTGAGCGCCGCCGAGCCGGTCACAATGGCGTCGACCTGCTGGTACTCGCCGACGTTCAGCTTGAAGGCGAACTCGGACTCGGCCGGCAGGCGCCGCGTGATGTACTTGACCGCGCCGCCGATCGTGTTGCGCCCGTAGAGCGTGCCCTGCGGGCCGCGCAGCACCTCGACGCGCTCGACCTCGTAGATGTCGAATACCGTGCCCTGCGGGCGCGCCAGGTAGACATCGTCGAGGTAGATGCCGACGCCGCCCTCGAAGCCCGCCACCGGGTCCTGCTGGCCGACGCCGCGGATGAAGGCGGTCAGCGTCGAGCTGGTCGCGCGCGAGACTTCGAGCGTCACGTTCGGCATGGACTGGCCGATCGTGACCAGGTCCGGCACGCCCTGTTCCGCGAGCGCCTCGCCCGAGAAAGCGGAGACGGAGATCGGCACGTCCTGCAGGCTCTCCTCGCGCTTGCGCGCGGTGACCGTGATCGCGCCGAGCGCGGTGGGCTCGTCCTGCGCAAAGGCGGGCGCCGGCAGCGCGGCTGCGACGGCGGCGGCGAGCAGGAGATTGCGGGTCGAAGAGTGCCTGGTGTTCATCGGTTTCCCCATGTGTGGCCTGTGCGCGCGGCGGCCGGCGTCAGTGCGGCCAGCTTCGCGGGGCAAGGTACTCCCGGCGGCCCGGCCCGGCACTTGTACGTTAGTAGCATTCCCGGCCCGCACGCCGAGGCGAATCATGGCCCGCCGCCCAAGCGAGGACATGCATGCTCAGCCTGATCGGCCTGCTCGCGGGCCTCGGCCTCCTGGTCTACCTCACGATGCGCGGCGTCGAGCTGCTGATCGCGGCGCCGCTGTGCGCGTTACTGGTCGCGCTCACGAGCGGCTTCGAGCTGTTCCCGCAGCTGGCCGCCGCGGGCGCGCCGTCCTTCACGGGCGCCTACATGACGGGCTTCACCGGCTTCGTGACGGCCTGGTTCTTCATGTTCCTGCTGGGCTCGCTGTTCGGGAAGTTCATGGAGGCCTCGGGCGCCGCCGAGAGCGTCGCGCGCTGGATCGTCGGCCGCCTCGGCACCGGCAACGCCGTGCTCGCGGTCGTCGCCGCCTGCGCGGTGCTCACCTACGGCGGCGTAAGCTTGTTCGTGGTCGCGTTCTCGGTCTACCCGATGGCGCTGTCGCTGTTCCGCGCGGCAGACCTGCCGCGCCGCTTCGTGCCGGGGACCATCGCCTTCGGCTCGGTGACCTTCACCATGACCTCGGCAGGCTCGCCCGAGATCCAGAACTGGATCCCGATCCAGTTTCTCGGCACCTCGCCCTGGGCGGGATGGCAGGTATCGCTGGTCGTGGCGATGGCGATGATGGTGGCGGGCGCGCTGTGGCTGCGATTCATGATTCGCCGCGCGGCCGCGAACGGCGAGCGCTTCGAGGGCCGGGCCGAGGACCCGGTGGTCGATCACCGCCCGCTGCCGCACCCGGCGACGAGCCTGGTGCCGCTCGCCGCGGTGCTGGGCCTGTCGTTCGCGCTGCACGGGACGCTCAAGGAATCGGCGCTGATCGTCGCGCTCGCGGGCGGCGTACTGGTGAGCCTCGCCATCCACCGCCGCTTCTTCCCGGACCTCAGCGAGCCGGTCGCGACCGGCGCGCTGGGCGCGCTGGTGGCGATCGCCAACACCGCCGCGGTCGTCGGCTTCGGCGGCGTCGCGAAGCTGACGCCTGCGTTCCAGCAGGCGGTCGAGTTCATCACCCACCTGCCGGGGCAGCCGCTGGTGGGCGCCGCGATCGCGGTGACGGTGATCGCGGGGATGACGGGCTCCGCCTCTGGCGGGCAGGCGATCGCGCTGCCGATCCTCGCGCCGCATTACCTCGGCCTCGGCGTCGCCCCCGATGCGCTGCACCGCGTGGTCGCGCTGTCCTCGGGCGCGCTCGATTCCCTGCCGCACAACGGCTACGTCGTCACCTGCATCCGCGCCATCTGCCGCGAGAAGTACGCCGGGGCCTATCCGGCGATGGCCGCGCTGACGGTGGTCGTGCCGGCGCTCGGGACGGCGCTCGCCGTCATCCTGTTCAGCCTCTGATCCGGCGGTCCGCGCCGGCGGTACACTGACCCGATGCCCGGCCCCTGGCTGCTCGCACTCATCGCGCTCGCCTACCTCGGCCTGCTGTTCGCGATCGCCTGGGTCGGCGACCGCTGGGCGGCCACCGGACGCCAGCCCGTGCCGCGGCCGTGGATCTATTCGCTGTCGCTCGCGGTCTATTGCACCTCCTGGGCTTTCTACGGCACGGTCGGGCAGTCCGCGAGCCTCGGCTGGTGGTTCCCGCCGACCTACGTCGGCACGATCCTGCTGTTCCTGCTGATCCCCCGGCTGCTCGCGAAGCTCATCGCCGTGAGCCGGCGCGAGCGCATCACCTCGGTGGCCGACTTCGTCGCCGCGCGCTACGGCCGCGACCGCTCGCTCGCGGTCGCGGTCACGCTGATCGCGACCTGCGGCATCGTTCCCTACGTGGCGCTGCAGCTGAAGGCCATCGACCAGACCTTCGGCGCGCTGACCGCCGCGCAGGGCGGCGCGCCGGTGGCGGAAACGGGCCTGTACGTCGCGGCGACGCTGGCGCTGTTCGCGATCCTGTTCGGCACGCGGCACGTGGATGCGACCGAGCACCACCCGGGCATGATGCTCGCGGTCGCCTTCGAATCGCTGGTGAAGCTGGTGGCGTTCGTGGCGGTCGGCGCGTTCGTGACCTGGGGGCTGTTCGACGGTTTCGGCGACATCGCACGCCAGGCAGCGGCCGTCCCGGGGCTCGCCGGGCTGCGCGCGGAGCAATCCTCCGCCGCCCACTATCTCGCGCTCGCCGTGCTCGGCTTCTTCGCGATCTTCTGCCTGCCGCGGCAGTTCCACGTCGCGGTGGTCGAAAACAGCGGCCCGGCGGACCTCGGCACGGCGCGCTGGCTGTTCCCGGCCTACCTGGTCGCGATCAGCGTGTTCATCCTGCCGCTCGCGAACGCCGGCCTCGTGCGCGGGAGCGGCGACGCGGACCTGTTCGTGCTCGGCCTGCCGCTGGAGGCCGGGGCCGAGGGACTCGCGCTCTTCGCCTTCATCGGCGGGCTGTCGGCCGCGACCGGCATGGTGATCGTCGCCTCGGTCGCGCTCTCGACGATGGTGTCGAACGAGATCGTCATGCCGCTGCTGATGCGGCTGTTCCCCGCGTGGCGCGAGCGCCAGGACCTGACCGGCGCGCTGCTGGGGGCGAGGCGCACGACGATCGTGGTCCTGCTCGCGC
>CAZYPM010000141.1:0-5305 GCA_964649205.1 uncultured Steroidobacteraceae bacterium | reverse complement strand
GCGGCGCGCGAGCGCTGCTGGCTGGTGGACTCGCGCGGCCTGGTGGTGAAGTCGCGCGGCGACCTGGCCACGCACAAGCGGCCGTACGCGCACGATCACGCGGCGATCGCCGACTTCCCGGCCGCCGTCCGGGCCCTGAAGCCGACCGCGATCATCGGCGTGGCTGCGGTCGGCGGGTCGTTCACGCCGGAAGTGCTCGCGGAGATGGCGCGCAACAACGCACGGCCGATCGTGTTCGCGCTGTCCAACCCGACCTCGAAGGCCGAGTGCACGGCAGAGCAGGCCTACCGGGCGACGGAAGGGCGCGCGCTGTTCGCGAGTGGCAGCCCGTTCGACCCGGTGAAGGTCGACAACCGCAACTTCGTGCCGCGCCAGGGCAACAACTCCTACATCTTCCCGGGCGTCGGGCTCGGGGTGATCGTCAGCAAGGCGCGGCGCGTCACCGACGACATGTTCATGGCCGCGGCGCGCACGCTCGCCGGCCTCGTGGACGAGTCCGACCTGGCGCAGGGCAGCCTGTATCCCGCGCTGTCGCGGATCCGCGAGGTCTCCGCCGCGATCGCGACCGCCGTCGCCGAATCCGCTTACGCGGACGGTCTCGCCGGCAAGCCGCGCCCCGGCGACGTGCAGGCCGACGTCAAGTCGCAGATGTACGACCCCCGCTACCCGAGCTACGTGTAGGCCGGGACCTCAGATTTCCTCGGGCACCGTGCGGATCGCGCCGCAGGGGCACTCGGAGACGCACAGCCCGCATCCCTTGCAGTAGTCGTAGTTGAACTGGTAACGCTGGCCAGGCCCGAGCTTGATCACGGCGTTGTCGGGACAGACGCCGTAGCAGTTGTCGCACTCGAAGCAGTTGCCGCAGGAGAGACAGCGCCGTGCCTCGAACTGCGCCGTCACCTCGTCGAAGCCGCCGACCACTTCCTCGAACGTGGACTGGCGGCGGATCGTGTCGAGAACGGGCTGGCGGGACTTCGGCGCGTCGGAGTAGTACCAGGTGTTGAGCTTGTCGTAGCTGGCGAGCTCGTGCTGGGCGGGGTGCACCCAGGTGGTGCCCCGCAGCCAGGCATCGATGTGGCGTGCGGCGAGCTTGCCGTGGCCGATGCCGACCGTCACCGTGCGCTCGCCGGGGACCATGTCGCCGCCCGCGAAGATGCCGGGATGGCCGGTCATCATGTCGGGACCGACCTTGACCACGCCGCCCTGGATCTCGAGCCCGGGGACGCCGTCGAGGAGCGAGAGGTCCACGTCCTGGCCGAGCGCGAGGATCACGCAGTCCGCCGCCAGCGTCTCGAACTCGCCGGTCGGCTGCGGGTTGCCCTTCGCGTCGAGTTGCATCTTTTCGACCGTGATGGACGATTCGCCGGCCTGCCGGATGGTCGAGAGCCACTTGACCAGCACGCCCTCCTGCAGCGCCTCCTCGAGCTCCGATTCGTGCGCCGGCATCCGTTCGCGCGTGCGCCGGTAGACGATGACCGACTCCTCGGCGCCGAGGCGCTTGGCGGTGCGCGCGGCGTCCATCGCCGTATTGCCTCCGCCGTAGACCACGACGCGCCGCCCGAGCAGGGGCTGCTCGCCGCCTTCCATGCTGCGCAGCAGTGAAATCGCATCCAGCATCTTCGCCGCGCTGCCCGCCGGGATGTAGGCGCGCCTGGCGATGTGCGCGCCGACGGCCAGGAACACGGCATCGAAGCCGCCCCCGCGCATGGCCTCGAGCACGTTCGTCACCTTCGAGTTGAGCGCGAGCGAGACGCCGAGGTCGAGGACGCGGCGGATCTCGGCGTCCAGCACCTCGCGCGGCAGGCGGTACTTGGGAATGCCGAAGCGCATCATGCCGCCCGGCGCCGGACCGGCGTCGTGGATGGTCACGGCGTGGCCGGCGCAGGCGAGCTGGTAAGCGGCCGACAGGCCCGAGGGTCCGGCGCCGATGACCAGTACGCGCTTGCCGGTCGCCTCTGCGGGCCTCGCGAATTTCCAGCCGCAACGCAGCGCCTCGTCGCCGAGGAAGCGCTCGATGGCATTGATGCCGACGCTCTCGTCGAGCTGCCCGCGGTTGCAGGCGGTCTCGCAGGGGTGGTAGCAGACCCGGCCCATGACGGCGGGCAGCGGGTTGTCCTTCACCAGCACGCGCCAGGCTTCCTCGTAGTGCCCGGACTCGGCGTGGAACAGCCAGCCCTGGATGTTCTCGCCGGCGGGGCAGGCGTGGTTGCAGGGCGGCAGCCGGTCGACATACTCGGGGCGCACCGTGCGCCAGGACCCGGTGCGGTTGGCGAGGCTCGAGCCCGGGTCGAGCGTGATGGCAAAGGGCTTGGTCTTCACGCGCGGCGTTCCACGTCGTCGAGCAGCCGGTAGCGCAGGATGTTGCGGTCCGCCAGCTCCTGGATGCGGTCGATCACGTCGCGGCGCGGCGGGTCCCTGAACAGGTGGGCGTAGCGCTGCTGCGGGCGCAGGTATTCCTCGACCGGCAGCTTGTGCTTGATCTTCGAGACCTGGGTCACCCGGCTGCCCTCGGCTTCGAACACCGGGAACAGGCCGGTCTCCTTGGCCAGGCGCGCGATCCGGATCGTCGCCGCGGAGTCGTGACCCCAGCCGAGCGGGCAGGGCACGAAGATGTGGATGTAGCGGGCGCCGCGGAACTCCATGGCGCGGCGGACCTTGGCCTCGAGGTCGCGCAGCTCGGCCACCGTCGCGGTCGCAACATAGGGAATCTCGTGCGCCATGGCGATGGCCGGCAGGTACTTGCCCTGCCCGAACGGGTTGCCGGCGGACTGCCCAAGCGGCATCGTTGTGGCGGTGCGGGCGGCGGGCGGGGTCGCCGAGGAACGCTGCACGCCCGTGTTCATGTAACCCTCGTTGTCGTAGCAGATGTAGAGCACGTCGTCATTGCGCTCGAACATGCCCGACAGGCAGCCGAATCCGATGTCCGTGGTGCCGCCGTCGCCGCCCTGCGCGATCACGCGCACGTCGTGCCGCCCCTTGACGCGCAGGGCCGCGGCGATGCCCGTGCCGACCGCCGCGGCATTGCCGAACAGCGAATGGATCCAGGGGATCTGCCATGAGGTCTCCGGATAAGGCGTCGAGAACACCTCGAGGCAGCCGGTCGCGTTCGCGGCCACGAGCTGGCGCTCGGTCGCCTCCATCGCCGCATCGATCGCGTAACGCGCGCCTAGCGCCTCGCCGCAGCCCTGGCAGGCGCGATGGCCCGAGTTCAGCGAATTGGTGCGGCGCATGTTCGCCTGGACCGAGCGCTGCTCGTCGGGCAACAGGCGGTTGCCGACCGTGAAGGTGCCGGTCTGGTAGAAGCGGATCGGCTGGTAGCTCATCCCATGCTCCTCATACGACCCGGGCCGCGACCACGCCGAGGTCGCGCAGGATGCCTTCGGCGATCGGGCCCGAACGGCGCTGCTCGCGTTCGCGCGCCAGCACCCGCTCGACCAGGGCGTGGTCGAGGTCCAGGAAGGTCAGCGGCGCCAGCCGGCCTTCGATCGCCTGGCTGAACAGCGTGTGCAGCGACTGGCGCGTGATGGCGCGGCCGCCGAGTCCCGCGATCACGGTATGCACCAGATCGGGCGAGCCCGCGTAGGATGCCGCGACGTTGTTGGAGACGATGCCGCCGAGGCCGACGGCGAGGCTCTTCTCCAGCACGACCACGCGCTTTGCCTGCCGGAGCGCCTCGCGGACCGCCGCGGTCGGCCAGGGGCGGAAGCAGGTGATGCCGAGCACGCCGATGCGCGTGCCCTGCGCGCGCATGGCGTCGACGGTGTCCTTGATGGTGCCGAGCACGGAGCCGAGCGCCACGACCACGGTTTCGGCATCGTCGGTGCGGTAGGCATGCGTGAGCCCGCCGCTCTCGCGGCCGAAGATGCGCCTGAACTCGTCGGCCCAGGACGGCATCAGCTCGAGCGCCTGGCGCTGCTTGGCATGCGCCAGGTAGCGCACCTCCATGAAGGCCTCGGGACCGACCATCGCGCCGATCGAAATGGGTTCGGCCGGGTCCAGCACCTGGCGCGGCGCGTAGGGCGGCAGGTAGGCGTCCACCTGTTCCTGCGTCGGCAGGTCCACGCGCTCGAAGGCGTGGGTCAGGATGAAGCCGTCCATGCACACCATCACCGGCAGCGACAGTTCCTCGGCCAGGCGGAAGGCCTGCAGGTGCAGGTCCAGCGCCTCCTGGTTGTCCTCGGCAAACAGCTGGATCCAGCCGCAGTCGCGCTGGCTGAGCGCATCGGTGTGGTCGTTCCAGATGTTGATCGGCGCGCCGATGGCGCGGTTCGCGACCGTCATGACGATCGGCAGGCCCAGGCCGGCGGCGTTGTAGACCGCCTCCGCCATGAACAGCAGTCCCTGGCTGGCCGTGGCGGTGTAGGCGCGGGCGCCCGCGGCGGAGGCGCCGATCGCGACCGACATCGCGGCGAACTCGGATTCGACGTTGATGAACTCGCAGGGCGCCAGCGTTCCCGCGGTCACCATGCGGCCGAGCGTCTCGACGATGTGGGTCTGCGGCGAGATCGGGTAGGCGCAGATCACCTCGGGACGGCAGAGCGCCACGGCCTCGGCGACCGCGGCGGAGCCTTCAATCTGCCTCAGCATGAGCGGCTCCCTGCATTTCGCGCATGACGGAATCGTACGCTTCCTGTGCAGCGGCGACGTTGGCGTCCGCGACCTTCGCCGGAAAGCGGTCGCGGATCGCGGCGACCACCGAGTCCAGCGAGATGCGCCCGGATATCGCGGCGAACCCGGCGAGCAACGCGGCATTCGGCACCGGGCGGCCGACGTGCTTGAGCGCGAGCTCGGTCGCGGCGACCGTGCGGATGCGGTCACGCCGGAAGCGGCCCAGGAATTCCGCGAGGCCGAGTTCATCGAGGGAGCGCGTGGTATTGATGAGCACGTAACCGTCCGGGACGAGACCCGCGAAGACATCCACCTGGTGCAGCAGGGTCGGGTCCTGGATGAGCAGGGCGTCGGGCTCCAGGATCGGCTCGCGCAGCCGGATCGGCCGGTCGTCGAAGCGGCAGAAGGCGACGACCGGCGCACCCGTGCGTTCGGAGCCGAAGCTCGGGAAGGCCTGAGCGTGGCGACCCTCGCGGAAGGCTGCCACCGACAGCAACTCAGCGGCGGTCACCACCCCCTGGCCGCCGCGACCGTGGATGCGCACCTGAAACATGGGTCCCTCGCGCGGTTTCACCGGCAACAGTCAGGCTTCCGGCCCGGAATTGGCATACGTGCGAATACGGATACGGGCCCGTTGGCAAACGCAGGAAGACGCGGTATGCTTAATGAGAATCATTCTTATTCGTATTAAGGATGG
>CAZYPM010000140.1:3678-5340 GCA_964649205.1 uncultured Steroidobacteraceae bacterium | reverse complement strand
CGGCCCTGCATCACGGAGATGGGCGGCAAGAACCCGGTCATCGTCACCGAGCGCGCGGATCTCGACCGCGCCGCCAGCGGATTGCTGCGCTCCGCCTACGGCATGGGCGGCCAGAAGTGCTCGGCGGCCTCGCGCCTCTACGTGCACGAGAAGGTCGCGGACGAGCTGCTCGTACGCCTCGAAAAGCAGATCGACGCAATCCGCATCGGCGACCCGACCGCGCGCGAGAACTGGCTCGGCCCGGTGGTGAATGCGCGCGCATACGAGAACTATGCGCGCTTCGTCGGAGAGCTCCGCGAGGGTGGCGCGAGGCTGCGCCGCGGCGGCAACCAGAGGAAGGAAGGCGCGCTGGCGCGCGGCTACTACGTCGAGCCCGTGCTCGCCGAGGCGCCGGCTGGGCATCCGCTGTGGAAGTACGAGATGTTCCTGCCGATCCTCATGGCGCAGCGCTTCCGCTCGCGCGACGACGCGATGCGGCTCGCCAACGACACCGACATGGGTCTGACCGCGGGTTTCTACGGCGCGCCGGACGAGGTCGCGTGGTTCCAGGAGAACATCGAGGCCGGCGTCACCTACGCCAACCGCGCGCAGGGCGCGACCACGGGCGCGTGGCCGGGATACCAGCCCTTCGGCGGCTGGAAGGGATCCGGCTCCTCCGGCAAGGCGATCGCCTCGGCGTATTACCTGCCGCTGTACCTGCGCGAGCAGTCCCGCACCGTGGTGGACTGAGTGACCCGCTTCCTCTCGCTGCACGATGCGATCCGCGAGTACGTCGCCGACCGCGCCTGCGTCGCGCTCGAGGGTTTCACGCACCTGATCCCGTTCGCGGCGGGCAACGAGATCATCCGCCAGGGTCGCCGCGAGCTGCATCTGGTGCGCATGACGCCGGATCTCATCTACGACCAGATGATCGGCGCCGGCTGCGCGCGCAGGCTGAGCTTCTCCTGGGGCGGCAACCCCGGCGTCGGCTCCGCGCATCGTATCCGCGACGCGGTCGAGAAGGACTGGCCGCGGCCGCTCGAGCTCGACGAGCACACGCACGCCGGCATGGCGGCGAGCTACCGCGCGGGCGCGGCGCGGCTGCCGTTCGGGATGCTGCGCGGCTACATCGGCACCGACCTGCCGCAGCACAACCCGCGCATCCAGAGCGTCCGCTGCCCTTACACGGGCGAGGAGCTCGCGACCGTCCCCGCGATCAATCCGGACGTGACGATCCTGCACGCGCAGCGCGCGGACCGGCGCGGCAACGTCGCGATCACGGGCATCACCGGCGCGGCGCGCGAAGCGGGGCTTGCGGCAGCGCGGCTGCTGGTCACGGTCGAGGAGGTCGTCGAAGCGCTGCCGGCCGCGATGAACGACGTCGTGCTGCCGCATTTCGTGGTCACGGCCGTGTCGCACTGCCCGGGCGGCGCCTGGCCGTCGTACGCGCAGGGCCACTATGCGCGCGACAACGACTTCTACCTGCGCTGGGACGCGATCTCGCGCGACCGCGAACAGTTCACGGCCTGGATCGACCGGCACATCCGCGGCACCCGCGATCACCGCGAGTTCCTCGCGAGCCTCAGGCTGGCGGCATGAACGGCCAGCGCGCGCCGATGGTGCCGCCAACGTGAGCGGCTACACCCGCGACGAGATGATGACGATCGCGGCGGCGCGACTGCT
>CAZYPM010000140.1:0-3578 GCA_964649205.1 uncultured Steroidobacteraceae bacterium | reverse complement strand
CCAGGGTCGCCTCGCCCTCCTACCCGCGCGACTACCCGTTCGTGATATCGCACGGGCGCGGCGCCGAGGTCTGGGACGTGGACGGCAACCGCTTCCTTGACTTCGCCGCGGGCATCGCGGTCTGCTCGACCGGTCACGCGCACCCGAAGGTGGTCGCCGCCGTGCAGGAAGCGGCCGCGAAGTTCCTGCACATCTCGAGCGATTACTGGCACGAGGGGATGACGGCGCTCGCGGAACGCCTGTCCGCGCTCGTGCCGCTCGGCGAGCCCGGGATGAGCTTTTTCTGCCAGTCCGGCACGGAATCCGTGGAGGGCGCGCTGAAGCTCGCGCGCTATGCCACGGGCCGCGGCCGCATCATCGCCTTCCTCGGCAGCTTCCACGGCCGCACCATGGGCTCGCTCGCGCTGACGTCCTCCAAGTACACGCAGCAGGCGGGATTCTTCCCGACCATGCCGGGCGTCACGCACGTGCCCTACCCCAACAGCTACCGCCCGTTGTTCGCCGGCGCCGACCAGGGCGAGGCCGTGCTCGACTACATCCGCATGCTGTTCGAGCGCAACGTCCCCCCGCAGGAAGTGGCGGCGATCGTGGTCGAGCCGCTGCAGGGCGAGGGCGGCTATCTCGTGCCGCCGGCCGGCTTCCTCGCGGGCCTGCGCCGGATCTGCGACGAGCACGGGATCCTGCTGGTGTTCGACGAGGTGCAGTGCGGCGTCGGCCGCACCGGGAAGATGTTCTGCGCCGAACACGAGGGCGTCACGCCCGACATCATGACGCTGGCCAAGGGCCTCGGCTCCGGCATGCCGATCGGCGCCGTGGTCGCGAAGCACAGCATCATGAAGAAGTGGAAGAAGGGCGCGCACGGCAACACCTACGGCGGCAATCCGGTGTGCTGCGCGGCCGCCAACGCCACGCTCGACCTGGTGAAAGAGCAGTACGCAGCCAATGCGGCGAAGGTGGGCGCGCACTTCATGAAGCGCCTGGCCGCACTCAAGCCGGACTATCCCTGCATCGGCGACCTGCGCGGCCGCGGCCTCATGATCGGGCTCGAGCTGATCGAGAACGACGGCTCCCCGGCCCGCGCGCTGGTGGACCGGCTGCTGCACGCGGCCTGGCGCAACGGGCTGCTGCTGCTCTCCTGCGGGGTCTCGACGTTGCGCTTCATGCCGCCGCTGTGCGTGAGCGAAGCGGAGGTGGACGAGGCGATGGGCTACCTGCGCGGGGCGCTCGACCAAGCGCTCGCGGCGAAAGCATGAGCCGCGCCGCCGGCCTGCTGGCCGGCCTGCTGCTGTGCGCGGGCGCATTCGGCGCGGATGCCCGGTTCACGGTGGACGACCTGGTGCGGCTCGCGGCGGTCTCGGGGCCGGATTTCTCGCCGGGCGGCGAGTTCATCGTCTACAGCGTGGAAGCCGCGAATGTCGAAACCGACGCGCCGGTTTCCGACGTCTGGCGCGTGCGCTGGGACGGCAGCGACCGCCGCGCGCTGACGAACACGCCGCAGGACAGCGAATGGCAGCCGTCCTACAGCCCGGATGGCCGCTTCATCGCCTTCCTGTCGGATCGCGGCGGCGAAGACGCCGTCACCCAGGTCTGGCTGCTGCCGGCGGCGGGCGGCGAGGCGGAGGCGGTCACGCGGTTCCCGGGCGGCGTCGTGGATTTCGCCTGGTCGCCGGACTCCGCGCGCCTCGCGGTGATCGCGACCGATCCGGAGCGGCCCGAGGGTGAGAAGGCGCCGCCGAAGCCGGCGCCGATCGTGATCGACCGTTACCAGTTCAAGGAGGACTTCGCGGGCCTGCTCACGGACCGGCGCCAGCATCTCTACGTCATCGATCTGCGTTCGCGCGAAGCGACACCGCTCACCTCGGGCCCTCATGACGAACACCTGCCCGCGTGGTCGCCCGATGGCACGCGCATTGCTTACGTCACCAAGCGCGGCGCCGACCCGGACCGCCACTCGAACTGGGACATCTACCTGGTCGAGCCGCGCGCCGGCGCCCCGGAGCGGCGGCTCACGAGCTTCGCGGGCGCGGACTCGGACCCGTACCTCGAGTCGCGGCCGGCCTGGAGCCCGGACGGCAGGCTGATTGCCTACCTCCAGAGCGGGGAGGACCGGCACATCGCCTACAAGCCGTGGCAGCTCGCCGTCGTGAACGTCGCGACCGGCGAATCGCGGATACCCGCCGACATCGACCGCTGCTTCACGCAACCGCAGTTTTCGGCCGACGGGAAGTCGGTGCTCGCGTTGATCGAGCAGTCGCGCGTGACGCATCTCGCGCGCATCGATCTGGAAAGCGGCCGCGTCACGCCGCTGACCTCGGGCCTGCGCTTCGACGTGGATTTCGACGTCGCCGGAAACGGGAGGATTGCGGTTCTCGGCGGCGATGACGCACATCCGTATCGGCTGCAGGCGGTGGAACGACGGGGCCTGCGCACGATCGCGGATCACAACGAGTGGGTGGGCGAGCGCCGGCTCGCGCCGGTCGAGCCGATCGAATTCGAGGGCGGCGACGGCGTCGTCATCCACGGACTGCTGGTCAGGCCGGTCGGCTACCAGCCGGGGCGCCGCTACCCGACGATCCTGCGGCTGCACGGCGGGCCGGTATACCAGTTCAGCCACGAGTTCATGGAGGACTGGCAGGTCTATGCGGCGGCGGGCTACGCGGTCGTCGCGCCGAACCCGCGCGGCAGCTCGGGCCGCGGCTACGAGTTCGCGAATGCGATCTACGCCGACTGGGGCAATCGCGACGCCGCCGACGTGCTGGCCGCGGTGGATCACGTCGTCAGGCTCGGGATCGCCGATCCGGAGCGCCTGGGCATCGGCGGGCGCAGTTACGGCGGCATCCTGACGAATGCAGTCATCGCGCGCGACGGACGCTTCAGGGCCGCAGTCAGCGGCGCCGGTTCCGCGAACGCCACCGCCATGTACGGCCACGACCAGTACACGCGCGAAGTGGAGCTGGAGCTCGGCCTGCCCTGGCGCGACCGCGAGGCCTACGAACGCAACAGTTTCGCGTTCCTGAACGCGGACCGCATCCGCACGCCGACGCTGTTCTACTGCGAGGAACTGGACGTCAACGTGCCCTGCCACGGCAGCGAGCAGATGTACCAGGCGCTGCGCTCGCTCGGCGTGCCGACGCAGCTCGTGATCTACCCGGGCGAGTGGCACCCGGTAACGGTGCCCTCCTACCTGCGCGACCGCATGCAGCGGCACCTCGACTGGTACGGGCGCTACCTGGGCGGCGACCAGCGCCCGTAGCGCTTCAGCAGTTCGACCAGCCGGTCGTGCGGCAACGCGATCGCGTAGTGCCCGTCCTGGCCGTGCATGTCCTTCGCGGCGACCAGTGCGTTGACGATCGCCTCCTCGGTCGCCTCCACGGTCGCGGCGAACAGCGGATCGAGCGCGCCATTGTCGAGGAAATCCGCGGCGGCACGCGTATCGCTCGCGATCGCCTGCGCGTTCGCGGTGGAGAAGGCGATGAAGATGTCGCCCGAGCCGTTGCCCGCGATCGAGCCCATGCGCGCGAGTCCCAGGCCCGCGCGGCGCGCGATGCGCTTCAGCTGGTGCGGCAGCAGCGGCGCGT
>CAZYPM010000139.1:1761-5346 GCA_964649205.1 uncultured Steroidobacteraceae bacterium | reverse complement strand
CGGCAGCCGCCTCCAGGGGCAACGTCACGGGTCCGAGCCCGGGCAGCGCGGCGAGCCGCTCGGCGAGCGCGGGCAACAGCGCCGCGCGCGCGGACAGCGCGAGCGTCGCCTCCTCGTCCGCGCGGTGTCCCGCGTGCACCAGCTCGGCGAGCTGCGCGTACCAGGCCTCCGCCGCGAGCGTCAGCTGTTCGCGGCGCAGCGTGGCCGCAAAGGCGCCGGCCTCGGTCTCGATCACCGCGTCCAGCGATTCGGCCCGCCCGAGCTCCGCCAGCCATCCCGGCAGGCGCTGGTAGAGCTGCTGCTCGGTCGCCGCCTGGTGCAGCGGATCGAAGCGCGTGCGGCGCACCATCGCCTCGGCGACGAGTTGCGCCCAGGCCGAGTACATCGCCTTCAGCCCCGCGTGCGGCGCGATGTCCACGCGCCGGCGACGCAGCACCGTGGCGCCCGCGAGCTCCGTGAGCACCGCCTGGTGCAGCTGCACGTCGAGGTGCAGGATCGTGCCGCGCGCCGCGAGACCGGCGCAGGCCGCGACCGCCGCGTCCACCGTGCCCGCCACCGGGATGCCGGCGCGGCGCGCGATGCCGAGCAGCAGCCCCGCCTGGTGCAGGCGCATCGCGCCCGGCAGCGCGAACACCGCGGCGTCGCCCGGCTCTGAGACGGCGCGCCAGAGCGAGGCCAGGTGCGCATGGGCGAGCTCGGCGTGCGACACCGGCGCCGCGGCGCCCTGCGCCTGGGACTCCGCCGAGAGGTCCGACCAGAAACGGTCGGCCGCGAGCACCGGCTTCAGGCGCGCCTGCGCCGCCGCGGCGTCGCCCACGACCACGCCGGAGGCCTCGAGCAGCGCGATCCCGGGACTTGCCGCCAGGCACTCGCCGTCCTTCACGGCGACGACGGCCGCATCCACCAGCTCGATGCCGATGACCGCCATGGCGCCTTCCTCACCGCACCTGCAGGTTGCGCAGCAGCCGGTTGTCGAGATAGGTCTCGGCGTCCAGCACCAGGCGCTCCTGCGCGAGCTGCAGGTAGTGCAGCAGGAACATCAGCAGCAGCGACAGCAGCAGCGCCACGAGCGTCGAGTTGAAAGCCACGCCCAGGCCCTCGGTGACGCCGGAGATGTCCCCGGTCACGGCCTTGTGCGCCTCGGCCAGCGCGTTGCCGATGCCGCGCACGGTGCCGATGAAGCCGATGGCCGGGATCGCCCAGGCGATGTAGCGGATCATCGACAGCTCGGAGTCGAGCCGCTCCGCCTCCGCCGCGCAGACCGCGTGGCCGGCCTCCGACACGTCCTGGACGTTGCGGGTGGCGCCGAAGCGCGCGAGCGCGGCCTTGGCGGCGCGCACCACCAGCGACTGCTGCTGCGGGCCCGGCAGCGCCTCGAGCTGGCGCACGTACTCGCGCGTGTCCTCCGGCAGGATGCGCATGCCCTCCGGCACGCGCACCGGGTCGCGCTCGAGTTCGTCCTGTTCCTCGCGCGCGGTGCGGTACTTGTACCCGATCATCGCCAGCGCCCAGATCATCAGGATCACGCAGCTCTCCTGCTCGAAGTCCTTCATGATCACGAACAGCGAGCGCTCCGGGACGTAGTTCGGGTCCTTGCGCATCTGCTCGTACTGCGCGGTGATCACCGCCTGCGCGTTCGGCCGGACCCAGAAGGACCAGATCGAGTGCACGACCACGACGGCCGCCAGCAGCGAGCCCAGGCTGAACAGGAGTTCCTTCGGATAGCGGGTCTTCATGGGGTCCTCAGATGTCGATCGGGTAGGAGACCGGGAAGTCGGCGCGCACTTTCTCGGTCGGCGTGAACCGCTGCGGCGGCGGCCCGGCTTCCGCGGCCCCGGGCGACAGCGGCGGCAGTTCTTCGTCGACCTCCGGCTCCGCGGCGGGGGCCGGAGATTCCGCGGGCGCATCGGCCTGCGGCGCCGGCGTCGAAGGCGCCGGTGCGGGAGCCGCGGGCCCGGAGGCCGCGGGTGCAGCAGGCCGGTCCTTCGGCGGCTCGATCGCGAGCGCTGCGGTGACGGCGAGGGCGGCGGCGACGATGAAGGAGATGCGCATGGTTCACTCCGCGTAGCGCGCGATGCGGAAGCCCAGGTCGTGGCGGCCGCTCGCGCCGGAATCGCGCGCCGCGGCGCGCAGCTCCGCGATCCTGCCGGTGAGCCAGCCCGCGCCGCGGATCACGTACTGCTCGCCGGCGCGCGGGCCGACCGGGTCGGTCGAGACGTGCTCCGGCCCGACCACGTAGATCGAGTAGCGGTCGGTGGTCCACTCCTGCACGTTGCCGCCCATGTCGAACAGGCCGAGCGGATTCGCCGGAAAACTGCCGACCGGCGCCGCGACGCGGAAGCCGTCGGTGTAGCCGGTGATGGTCACCGGCGTGAGGTAGATCGCGGTCGAATCGCCCCAGTTGCCGGACTTCGCCGGCACCGGCAGGGCGTCGCCCCAGGGGTACTTGCGGCTCGCGGCGGCGCCGTCGAAGCGCGCGGCAAACTCCCATTCCGCCTCGGTCGGCAGGCGGTAGCCGGTGGTGACCGGCTCGACCAGCACCAGGCGGTCGCCGCGCCGCTCGTAGGCGGGTGGCAGCTTGTCGCGCTCGGAGAGCCAGTTGCAGAACGCCGCCGCGTCCTCCCAGCCGACGCGCACCACCGGCTGGCGGTCGAGGTCGAGCGATTCGTCCTTGAAGATGCCGGAGAGGTGGTCGGCGCGGAACTCGCGAAACTCGCGGTTCGTCACCTGGTGGCGGGAGAGGTAGAACGGGCGCTGCAGCAGCACCGCGCGCTCGGTCTCGTTCGAGCGCCGGCCCGGTTCGCGGCGCGCGCTGCCCATCGTGAAGCGGCCGCCCTTGACCAGCACCAGCTCCTGGCCGAGCGCCGTCGTGCGCCGCGCCGGGACCGTGGCGACACGCGCCTCGCCGGCCGTCATCAGGCGGTACTCGACGAGCTGCGACTGGCCCTCGCGCGGCGTCACGGTGGCGCGGAAAGTCTCGAGGCCGGCCTTGCGCACCTCGATCAGGTGCGGCGCGGCCGGCAGCGACAGCACCTGGTTCGCCGGACCGCGCGCGGCGCCGTCCACGTAGAGGACGGCGTCCGCGGGCTCGCCCTGGATGCGCAGCTCGCCGAGCTGCGGCACCAGCTCCACCGCCACGCGCCGCTCGGCGCGGCTCTCGACCGCGACGTTCTGCGTCACCGGCGCGTAGCCCGCCAGCGACACCAGCAGCTCCTGCGGCATGCCGGGCGGCACGCCGATCGTGATCGGCGTGCGGCCGCGGTAACTGCCGCCGATGCTGACGTCGGCACCCGCGGGACGGCTCTGCACGATGAGCCGGCCATCCGGCATGCCGAGCTCGACCGGGCCGATCACCAGCGGCTCGCCGGCGCGCACGGTGACCGGGCTCTCGTAGCGGCGGAACTCCGGATGCAGGATCGCGATCGTGTAGCGGCCCGCGTCCAGCTCGGTCTCGAGCGGCGTGCGGCCGAGCTCGACGTCGTCGGCCCAGACGGCGGCGCCCTCCGGCACCGAAGTCACCGTGAGCTTCGCGAACTGCGGCTCGAGCGCGACCGAGAGTTCCTGGCGCTCGCCGCCGCCCAGCAC
>CAZYPM010000139.1:0-1661 GCA_964649205.1 uncultured Steroidobacteraceae bacterium | reverse complement strand
TCGAGGTCCGCCTCCGGGCTGGTCACGACCTGCACCGAGGTCGCGGTCGCGAGGTAGGCGAGCAGCGCCGCAACGAGCGCGACCGCAGCCCAGCGCGCCGGCCCGAGCCACGCAGGCGCGGCGCCCCGCGCCTTGCGGGCGGGCCGCTGCGCCGGCGGCTCCCAGTCCACGACCGCGATCGGCAGGCGGTCGCCCTGTGCGCCCGCATCGTCCTCGCCGCGGCCCTCGAACTGCGGCGGCAGCGTGACGTTGGCGACGCCGCCGTGGCGCACGACGATCACGCGCCTGCCATCGCGCTCCTCGAGCGCGATGCTCACGCCGTCGAGCGCGTCCTTGCCCGTGCCGGGCTCCGGGCTCACCGCGAGGCCGGCGGCCGTCACCGCCACGCGCGCGCGCAGCTCGCCCGCGGCGCAGCCGGGGATCACGACGTCCGCGCCGGGCCCGCCGACCGAGAGCGGCAGGTCCGACGGCGCGAGCGGCCGTTCACCCAGCGGATCGTCGAGCCACAGTTCCTTCAAATCGGTTCCTCGCACTTCACCACGACCGCGGCCGCCGGCGCCCCCGGGGGCAGCACGATTTCCTGCCGCACGTCACGATAGCCGTTCCGCGTGCCGACCACCGTGTAGCGGCCCGGCAGCAGCTCCACTTCCCGCACCGAGAACGACCCGTACTGGCCGACGCGGTAGATCGTGACGCTCGTGACGCCATCCGACTGCAGGCGCAGCCGCACCGGCGTCTGCGCCGCGGCGGCGAGCCGCCCGAGCTCGGCGGCGGCAGCCGCCAGGCGCTGGCGCGGGTTGCCGGCGGCGTTCGCGGCCGCGATCAGCTGCCGCGCCTCGGCACGCCCGGCCGGGTCCCACAGGCGCTGCGGCTCCCGGTTCAGAGCCTCGATCCGGTCCTGCAGTTCCGCGCGCGGGCCGGCGCGCGCCACGCCCTCGCGCACGGACTGCAGCGAGGGCTCGAGTGCCGCGGCTTCCTTCCAGGCCGCCAGCGCCTCGCCCCAGCGTTCATCGGCCTCCGCCGCGCGGGCCCGCGATTCCAGCATCTTCAGCGTGCCCGCGCGCTGGCCCTGGTCGAGAGCGACGAGCGCATCCGAGGCTTCCTGCGATCCGGGCCGCAGCGCCAGCGCCTCGCGAAACGCCGCGCGCGCGGACTCGGCGCGGCCCGCGGTCATGTCCGCCAGTCCGCGCGACATGGCGGCGGCGTAGGCTTCGGCCGTGCGCCGGCCGCCGATGCGCGCCAGCCCCTCGGCCGCGCCCGGCGCGGCCGGGTCGATCGCGAGCGCGCGGCGGAACCCCTGCTCGGCCGCGGACAGGCGCCCGGCGCGCTCGTCGGCGAGCGCGGCATCCACGACCGGGAAGGTCTGCTCGATGCGGGACGCGCGCGCGATGCCCGCCTTCGCCGCGGCGTGCTCCGGCTCGATGCCGAGCGCGAGCCCGAAGGCGTCGCGCGCCGCGGCGACCTGCCCGTCCTTCAACGCCGCCTCGCCGCGGGCGAGCGCTTCCGCGAGCGCCTGCGGCTGGCGCGCCTCGATCGCGGCGAGCCCCTTGCCGGCTTCCGCCCAGCCCGCGGCCGCGGCCTTGAAGTCCTCGACGGAGAAGCGCTGCGCCGCGGCGGCGCCCGCGTCGCGCGCCGCGGCGAAGTCGGCGGTCGCCCAGCGC
>CAZYPM010000138.1:0-5413 GCA_964649205.1 uncultured Steroidobacteraceae bacterium | reverse complement strand
TGCATGTGTTAAGCACGCCGCCAGCGTTCAATCTGAGCCAGGATCAAACTCTTCAGTTCAATTTTTTGAGCTGAAAAGCGAGACCCCAAACTCCAAACATGTCCGGTGTTACCCGGACGGCTGGACGCTTGGTTACTCGCAGTGGCGCCCATGAATGGACACCTGACGCGAGTCCCCACACAAATTACCTGCAAATTTTTAAAGAGCGCCCCGGCGGCATCTGCGACGGGGAGGACCCGGTGTCACCCCCGGTCCAGGGGGCGCGCCGTACGAAAACGAGTACGACACGAACCCGCCCGGGCCACCTTTCTGGGGCCGCCCGAGGTCGGGGGCGGGCAGTATAGCGACCCTCCCGGGGGTGTCAATGCTCCCGGAGCGTCACCCGGGCGATGCCGCGTTTTCCGGCCTGAATCAGGTAGGTACAACCGGCTTTCAGGGCCGCGTCCCGGGCCGAAACCCGCTCCTGGTCGACCCGGACGGCCCCCTGCTCGATCAGGCGGTAGGCCGCGGAGGCCGAGGCGGCGAGCCCGGCCTCCTTCAGGACGTTGGCCAGCTTCATTTCGGCGCCCGGGCAGGCGATGGCAGCCTCCGGAATGTGCTCCGGCAGCGCCCCCTCGCGGAAGCGCGCGATGAACTGGTCGCGCTCGGCGGCGCCCTGGCCCGCGCCGTGGAAGCGGTCCACGATCTCGACGGCCAGCTCGAACTTGGCATCGCGCGGGTTGGCCCCGTCGGCGACGGATTTCCTGAGCTTCGCGATCTCGCCGAGGCTCTTCGCCGAGAGCAGCTCGAAATAGCGCCACATCAGCCCGTCCGAGATGGACATGAGCTTGCCGAACATGTCCGCCGCGGGCTCGTCGATCGCGATGTAGTTGTTCAGGGATTTCGACATCTTCTGCACGCCGTCGGTGCCCTCGAGCAGCGGCATCGTGAGCACGACCTGCGGCTCCTGGCCGTAGTCGGCCTGCAGCGCGCGCCCGACCAGCAGGTTGAACTTCTGGTCGGTGCCGCCGAGCTCGACGTCGGCCCTGAGCGCGACGGAGTCGTAGCCCTGCACCAGCGGATAGAGGAACTCGTGCACGGCGATCGGCTGGTTGGACTTGTAGCGCTTCGCAAAATCGTCGCGCTCGAGCATGCGCGCGACCGTGTACTTCGCGGCCAGCTCGATCATGCCGGCCGCGTTCATCGGCGCGAACCAGCGCGAATTGAAGTCGATCACGGTCCGCCCGGGATCGAGGATCTTGAAGATCTGCTTCTCGTAGGTGCGCGCGTTGGCCTGGATCTCCTCGGGCGAGAGCCGCGGCCGGGTCGCATTCTTGCCCGAAGGGTCGCCGATCATCCCGGTGAAGTCGCCGATCAGGAAGATCACCTCGTGGCCGAGCTGCTGGAACTGGCGCATCTTGTTGATGAGCACGGTGTGGCCGAGGTGCAGGTCGGGCGCAGTCGGGTCGAAGCCGGCCTTGACCCGCAACGGCTTGCCGCGCGCGAGCTTCTTCAGCAGGTCCGGTTCGGTCAGCAGTTCCGCGGCGCCGCGGCGCAGTTCGTCGATTTGTCGTGCCGGCGGCAGCATCCTTCCCCCTGCCGTCAGCGGGCTGCGGCAGGCTCCAATTCTGGGAGCCGGGCGCCGCCTTGGCAAACGCCCCGACGGGCTTTCCGGGACATATCTGTGATGGACCACAAAACGCTGGCAATCAACGGGTTGACGCAGGGACCCCGGGTTGGCTACCGTCGCTTCCCTGCCCTGCTTGGGGATACCCCGGGTGTCACGACCCCACCGCACCGGTTCGAGCACTGACTCCGCCGCCCTTGCGCCACCGCGCCGCCTCGGCGTGGTCGCGTCCTGCATCGTCGCGGGCGCGATCTTCTCGGCCGCCGGCTCGCAGATCCAGAACCCGCTGCCCGAAACGCTCGCCGACGAGCTGCTGGCGCCCGCGGAGCAGGCGGCACCGGTCGAGAACAGCGCGCCAGTCGGGCCGTTCGAGTTCGTGGCCATCACGATCGGGCGCAACGACACCCTCGACCAGCTGTTCCGCGGCCTGCAGCTGAAGCTCTCCGACCTGGCGGCGCTGCGCAACCTGCCGGACGTGCGCCGGAGCCTCGACATGATCCGCCCGGGCGACGTCATCCAGCTGACGCACCTGGACGGCGAGATCAAGTCGCTCACGCGGCGCATCGACGAGACCGCGACGCTCTCGGTCACGCGCGCCGACGACGGCTTCAACGCCAACATCGTCGAGAACCCGCTCGAGGTCGAGGAGCGCAAGCTCGCCGGCACCGTCGAGAGCTCGCTGTACCTCGCGGTGAACGACGCCGGCGGCACGGACCGGCTGGCGGTGTCGCTGGCCGACGTCTTCAAGTACGACATCGACTTCGTCAATTCGGTGCAGCCGGGCGACCGTTTCACCGTCGCCTACGAGCAGCAGTGGCAGGACGGGGAGTTCGTGCGCGACGGCGACATCCTGGCCGCCGAGTTCGTGAACGCGGGCAAGACCCATCGCGCCGTGCGCTATGTCGGCCCGAACGGGCGCGCCGACTACTACTCGCCGGACGGCCGGCCGGTGCGCAAGGCCTTCCTGCGCTACCCGGTCGATTACGGCCGCATCAGCTCGGGCTACAGCCTGGCGCGCCGCCATCCGATCCTGAACCGCGTGCGCGCGCACCGCGGCATCGATTTCGCCGCACCGGCCGGCACGCCGATCAAGGCGGCGGGCGCCGGACGCGTCGTCAGCCGCAGCTGGAACGGCGGCTACGGCAATGCGGTCGTGCTCGCGCACGCCGGCGGCGTCACGACGTTGTACGGGCACCTGTCGCGGTACGCGAAGGGCCTCTCGGTCGGCGACCGCGTCGCGCAGGGCGACGTCATCGGCTATGTGGGCAAGACCGGCCTCGCGACCGCGCCGCACGTGCACTACGAGTACCGCGTGAACGGCGTGCACAAGAATCCGGCGCGCGTGACGGTGCCCAAGGCCGACCCGATTCCCGCCAGCCTGATGGCCGACTTCAAGGCCAAGACCGAGCCGCTGCTCGCGCGCCTGGACGCCGCACCCGCCGACCAGGCGATCCGCGTCGCCCGCGCCGGCCGCTGAAATAAAGGGGACGCGTCCCTTTACTGGGAGTAAAGGGACGCGGCCCCTTTAGTTCAGGTGGAGAAGGACGAGCCGCAGCCGCAGGTGGGGGTGGCGTTCGGGTTGCGGATCACGAACTGTGCGCCCTCGAGGTCCTCGCGGTAGTCGATCTCCGCGCCCGCGAGGTACTGGATGGAGAGCGGGTCCACCACCAGCGTGACGCCCTGGTTCGGGAATTCCGCATCGCCCTCCTCGATCTTCTCGTCGAAGGTGAAGCCGTACTGGAACCCGGAGCAGCCGCCGCCGGAGACGAACACGCGCAGCCGCAGGTTCGGGTTGCCCTCCTCACGGATCAGCTCGCCGACCTTGCGGGCGGCGGCGTCGGTGAAGATCAGACCCTCGGTCGGCGTCGCGGCGTCAGACATAAATCCTTCATTGAACAAGGGAATTCCGGCGGGTTCATTCTAGGCCCGCGCTGCGGGCCGGTCAAAGAACGACCGGCTCCGATTCCGCCTCGACGCGCCACGGAAACGTCTGCCGACGCGGCTCCTCGTTGCGCCCGATCCGGTACTCGATCACGAGCTCGGCCGGCTGGAAATCCTCCGGCAGCTCGACGGGCACCTCGATCTGCTGGAAGAAGCGCAAAGAAAACGGCAGTTCGCGCCGCTTGCCGGGCTCGATCTCGGCGAGCGGCAGCTGGCGCGCCTCGCCGGCCTGCGTGCCGCCGACCGTGAAGGTCACGGCGCCGTTCGCGACCGCATCCCGCGTCGCCGCCTGCACCAGCGTGATCAGCACACGGAACTGCCGCTCCTCCTCCGGCCGGATGCGCAGTTCCTGCACGCGCAGCGTGCCTGCGCCGAACTGGCGCGCGACCAGGCCGCGGTAGAACTGCAGTTCCTGCTGCTGGCGCGCCGTCTCCGCCTGCAGTTCGCCCATCATGCGCTGCACGTCCGCCTGCGCCTGCCGGTCCACGCGCTGGCCGAGCTCCGCGGTCGCGACGCGCCGCTCGAGCGCCTCGTTCTCTTCGGTCAGCGCGCGGTTCTCGTGCCGCAGCGCGATGCCCTGGCGCATGGACGCGACGATCGAATAGCCGGAGACGGCGCGCCCCAGCTCGAAGCTGCCGTAGGCGAGCGCGAGCGCGGCGACCGCGGCGACGGCGATGAACCAGCGGGCGTCGGTCCTGCGGCGGCGTTTCCTCAAGCGCAGTTCCCCCCGCTAGAATCGGCGTCGCCCACGGGGAGGCGGTGCATGCTCTGGATCAAGGCCTGGCACGTGATCTTCATGGTGACCTGGTTCGCGGGGCTCTTCTACCTGCCGCGGCTGTTCGTATACCACGCCTCGGCGACCGACGCCGCCGGCATCGCGCGATTCCGCGTGATGGAGCGGCGGCTGTTCATGATCATGACGATTGGCGGCGCGGCGACCGCTACGTTCGGGCTCTGGCTGCTGCTGCGCAACCCCGCGCTGCTGGCAAGCGGCTGGCTGCAGGCGAAGCTCGCGCTGGTCGTGCTGCTCATCGCCTATCACGCCTGGTGCTGGGCGCTGCTGCGCGATTTCGCCGCCGGCCGCAACGCGCACAGCGAGCGCTGGTACCGCCTGTTCAACGAGGCGCCGTCGCTGCTGCTGATCGCCATCGTGCTGCTTGCGGTGGCCAGGCCCTTCTAGGCGGCCGGCCGCTGCGGCGGCCCGCGCCGGGCGGAGCCCATGCGCTCCTCCCACCATTCCGGGTAGGCCGGCAACCCGTCCGGGAACGCGTGCGAGCCGAGTTCGTGCAGCGCGCGCGAGTACACGCGGCGCTTGAAATAGATGACGTCGCGCACGGCGTCCCACCAGCCGGCCCAGCGCCAGCGGTCGAATTCGGCCGGCTGCTCGGTGGAGTCGAAGCGCAGCGCGGACTCCTCGGCGTCGAGCTGCAGCAGGAACCAGCGCTGCTTCTGGCCGATGCACAGCGGGCTCGAGTCGCGGCGCACGAACTGCGGCGGCAAGCGGTAGCGCAGCCAGCTCCTGGTGCGCGCGACCTCCCGCACCTGCTCGCGACCGAGGCCGACTTCCTCCGCGAGCTCCCGGTACAGCGCCTGCTCCGGCCGCTCGCCGCGGCGGATGCCGCCCTGCGGGAACTGCCAGCCGCGCGCACGCGCGCGGCCGCCGAGGAACACCTGGCGATCCGCGTTCATGATGACGATGCCGACATTGGCCCGGTAGCCGTCGGCGTCGATGTAATCCGTCTCGCGGTCCATGCCGCAATTCTAAAGGTGTCAGACACCTTTTTTCCGGATAATGCCGGCATGAGGCGGATGCCGGCGTCGCTGTTGATCGGGTTGCTCGCAGTGGCGTCGATCCTCGCGATCGCG
>CAZYPM010000137.1:1970-5473 GCA_964649205.1 uncultured Steroidobacteraceae bacterium | reverse complement strand
TCGAATACAGTTGCAGTTCCTGCTGGTAAGTCCCGACCAGCAGCTCGTTCAGAAGCCCGCTCGCCGGGTCGCGCGCGAGCGCCGCATCGATCTCGTCGGCCGCCTTCTGGATGATCGCGAGGTTCGCAAGCACGGCCTCCCGCGTCTCGGGCGCGAGCCCGGCGAAGCGCGCCTGGAACTCCGCCAGCAACGTGTCGCGCGCCGCCAGCTGCGGCGCGCCGAGCGCCGAGTTCGCGCCGTAGCTCACGGGCACGACCGCCACCGGCACGGCGTCGCCGCCGGCCAGGACGTCCGCGGGCGCAGTCGGTTCACGCAGCAATCCCCAGGTCAGCAGCGCCGACACGGCCGCGACCAGGAACCCCGCTGCCAGCGCGGCCGGCCAGCCCATGCCCCGCGACGCGGTCGCGCGGCGCTCCTCGCCGAGCCGCGCCGCGATGCCGGGCCAGAGGTCGCGCGCCGGCGCAACTTCCTGCGGCAGTTCCGACGCCCTCGTCATCAGCTCGTCCTGGTCGCGCCGCGGCCCGAAGGGAATCGTGGTCATGTCGCCGCCTCCATCCGCATGCGCGCGCGCAACAGCTGCCGCGCGCGGTGCAGTTGCGCCTTGCAGGTGCCGACCGCGACGCCGAGCATCGAGGCCGCCTCCTCGTGGCTGTAGCCGTAGATGCCGTGCAGCACGACGATGTCGCGCGCGCCCGCGGGCAGCGAGCCGATCGCACGCTCCAGGTCGATCGGCGTCGCCTCGTCCATCGCTGCCTCGGCCATCAGTTCCATGTCCTCGCCGTCCTCGCCCGTCAGGCTGGTCTCGCCGCGGCCCCTCGGGCTGCGCCTCGCCGCGAGCACCGCGTTGACCGCGATGCGGTGCAGCCAGGTCGAAAAACTGCTCCTGCCCTCATATCCCGGAAGGCTGCGCCAGGCGCTGACGAAGGTGTCCTGCGTCAGGTCCTCCGCCGCCGCGGGCTGCCCGGTCATGCGCAGGCAAAGGCCGTAGACGCGCCCGACATGCTCGCGATACAGGCTCTCGAAGGCGGCGACGTCGCCGCTCCTCGCGCGGGCCACGCATTCCGGCTCGCCTGCCGCTGTCACGTCCGCCAGTCCGGTCACGAAGCCCCCTGCCATTCATGCACTTGGACGCGCCGGCGGCCCCAAAGGTTGGAATCGCCCGCGGGCGGCCGGCCGGCCGCCCTGGCAGCGTACAATCCCCGATCCGCATCGCCGAGGGGCATACGTGCAGTTTGCAACGATCACCGGCTGGGGCAAGTGCATGCCGCCGGCCGTGCTTTCGAACGCCGATCTGGCAACCTTCCTCGACACCAACGACGAGTGGATCCGCACGCGCACCGGCATCCACGAGCGGCGCGTCTCGCACGTGTCGCTGGGCGAAATGGGTTACGTGGCGGCCTGCCGCGCGCTGGCGGGCGCCGGCCTTCCCGTGGCCGACCTGGAGCTGATCGTGTTCGGCACCTGCAGCATGGACGAGCAGGTCCCGAACATGGCCTCCTGGGTGCAGAAGCGGCTCGGCGCGCGCGCTGCGGGCGCAATGGATGTCAACACGGCCTGCACCAGCTTCCTCTACGGCCTGACCACCGCCAGCTCGATGATCAAGGCCGGCGTCGTCAGGAACGCGCTGGTGATCGGCGGCGAGCTGATCTCGCCGCTGATGGACTGGGGCAACCGCAACGTCTCGGTGCTGTTCGGCGACGGCTGCGCGGCCGTCGTGCTGCAGGCGACGGAGCGCGAGGAAGGCGTGCTCGCCGACCGCCTGGGCTGCTACGGCGAGGTGCGCGAGATCCTGCAGGTGCACGGCATGGGGTCGCGCTACGCCAACCAGGGCTGGGTGCTCGGCGACACCGACTGGGTATTCGAAGGGCAGGAGATCTTCAAGCGCGCCACGGTCGGCATGAGCCGCGCCTGCGAGGCGGTGCTGGCCGCGCGCGGCCTCGGGCCCGACGACGTCCACCTGGTCGTGCCGCACCAGGCCAACCTGCGCATCATCGAGGCCGTCGTGAAGCGCACCGGCGTCCCGATGGAGCGCTGCTTCGTCAACATCCAGCGCTACGGCAACATGTCGTCCGCGACGGTGCCGGTGGCGCTGGTCGAGGCGCTCGAGGAAGGGCGCGTCGCGCCCGGCTGCAACCTGCTGCTGACCGGCTTCGGCGCCGGACTGTCGTGGGCCGCGCAGGTCGTGCGCTGGGGCGAACGCACCACGCCGCTCGGCAGCAGCGACGCGGAGCTGCCACCCTGCACGCAGAGCGCGCTCGAGATGGTGCGGGGCTACATGGCCCTCAAGCGCGGCTCGCGCCTGAAGCCGGGCTGACGAGCCCCAGGTAGAGCTTCACGAATTCGCCGGCGGCGCCGGCGACATTGTCCTGCCAGTGCCGCGCCGCCTCCGCGTCCGCGCTGTCGCTCACGTACTTGGCGCAGGCGAATTCCGCGCCGGCGATGCGGCAGGCCTTGGCGAGCGCGTAGGCTTCCATGTCCACGACGTCGCAGGCCTCGTCGTGCGCGCGCGTGGCGAAGGAATCGCCGCTGCCGCAGACGGCGTCGGGCAGCGACGGAAAGTGCGTGCCGAACTCGAGCATCGGCGGCAGGGGATCGAACGGCGTCACGCCGGGTGCGAAACCGAGCGCGCCGACGTCCATGTCGCGGTCCACGAAACGCCGGCAGCTGACCAGCGTGCAGGGCGCGATGCGCGCGCTGCCGGCGGTGCCGAAGTTGGCGACCAGCGGCAGCGCGCGCCCGGCCTCGCGGTAGCGGGCGAGCGCGCGCGTGAGCGCGACCGCCGCATTGACCTTGCCGATGCCGGTGTACAGCACCGGGATGCCCGCGGCCTCGAAGCGTCCCGCCCCCTCGGCCGGCAGCGCCATCGCGGCCAGCACCGGGGGGAACTCACCCGCCATAGCGGATCACGGTGCGGGCGGGCTGCCCCTGCCAGCGGAAATCCCGCGCGATGCCGAGGTCGATGAGCACGCCGACCTGCGCGACGCGGAATCCCGCGTCCACCGCGAGCGCCGCCGAGGCGCCGAGGGTGCCGCCGGTCGCCAGCACGTCGTCCACCAGCAGCAGCGCGCCGTGGCCGCGCTGCATCTCGAGCGTGCCCGAGCCGTACTCGAGGTCGTAGGTCCGGTCGACGACGGGCGGCGGCAGCTTGCCTTTCTTGCGGATCGGCACGAAACCCTTGCGCCTGCGATCCGCGAGCGCGGCCGCGAGGATGAAGCCGCGCGATTCCACGCCCGCGACGGCGTCGGTCTCGCGCCACTCCGCCTCGCTCCAGAGCGCGTCCAGCGCCTCGACCACCGCCGCGAAATGCGAACGGAGCAAGGGCGTTATGTCGCGGAACAATATGCCCGGCTGCGGAAAGTCCGGCACGTCAACCACATGGCGCGCGAGCGGATGCATGGCTTCCCCGTCAACGCCCGCGGGCGCGGGCCGTTTGTGTCAGCGAACGCCACAGATCGTGAGCGATTCGCACGGGAGACTCAACATGTTCAGGACATTCGCAGTGG
>CAZYPM010000137.1:0-1870 GCA_964649205.1 uncultured Steroidobacteraceae bacterium | reverse complement strand
TACCGCCAGAAGCACGACCCGCAGTCGCGGCCGACGCGCTGGTGATCGGGACGGATGGCGACGGGCGCCGGCTCAGCCGGCGCCCGTCGTCGCCTCCGCGGTGCGCTCGCGGATGAAGGCCGCCATCTCGCGGATCGCACGGTCGCCGGCCGACAGGCCGCGGAATGCCGGGAACACGTGCGGCAGGTCGTGCCAGACGTCCACCCTGGCGCCCGGCACGCGCGCCGCGAACCGCAGTGAATCGTCCAGCAGCAGTTCCGAACTCCCCACCAGCACCAGCGACGGCGGCAGCCCGGACAGCCGCCCGAACAGCGGCGAGAGCCTGGGGTCCTGCGGGTCCATGCCCGCGCCGTAGTACGACTGCAGCGCGCGCACGGTCCCGGCGCTGAACATCGGGTCGAAGCCGTCGTTGCGCCGCACCGACCCGCCGCTGAACGACAGGTCGAGCAGCGGCGACATCAGCACCAGCGCCGCGGCCTGCGGCAGCCCTTCGTCGCGCGCGCGGATGGCGGTGTTGACGACGAGGTTGCCACCGGCCGAGTCACCCGCGATCACGATGCGCCCCGGGTCCACGCCGGAGGACAGCAGGAATTCCCAGGCGGCGAAGCTGTCGTCGAGCGCCGCCGGGAACGGATGCTCCGGCGCGAGCCGGTAGTCCACCATCAGCCCGCGGCCGCCCGCTTCCCGGCAGATCGCGGCCAGCAGCGGCTCGTGGATCGCGCGCGAGGAGGCCACGAACCCGCCGCCGTGCAGGTAGAGGATGACCGCGCCCGATGCGCCGCCCGCCGGCTGCACCCACCAGGCACTCGCCTCCCCGACCGCGAACGGCACCGAGGCCTCGAAGCGCTCGCGCCGCGCCAGCAGGCTGCCGCTGCGCGCAACGAGCGCGCGCACGCGTTCCGGCGTCGGCCGGCGGTCGAGCGCGGTGCGCGCGACGTTCAGCGCGCGCTTGATCGCCCAGCGTTCGAGGGCCTCGCGCATGGCGGCATCCTACCCGCAGGTACGTGCCGGATGCGATAATTCGGGCATGGGAAGGATCTTCGAAGTCCGCAAGCATGCGATGTTCGCGCGCTGGAACCGCATGGCGAAGCAGTTCGCGCGCATCGGCAAGGACATCACCATCGCGGTCAAGTCCGGCGGCCCCGAGCCCGCCAACAACCCCGCCCTGCGGCGCGTGATCCAGAACGCGCGCGCGATCAACATGCCGAAGGACCGCATCGAGGCCGCGATCAAGCGGGCCTCCGGCCAGGGCGCGGCCGACTACCAGCAGGTGCTCTACGAGGGCTACGCGCCGCACGGCGTCGCCGTGCTGGTCGAGACTGCGACCGACAACCCGACGCGCACGGTCGCCAGCGTGCGCAACGTCTTCTCGAAGCACGGCGGCAACCTGGCGGCGAACGGCAGCGTCAGCTTCCTGTTCCGGCGCATGGGCGTGTTCCGGCTCGATCCCGCCGGCATCGATCCGGACGAGCTCGAGCTCGACCTGATCGACCACGGGCTCGAGGAGATGGGCGAGAGCACCGGCGAGAAGGGCGAGCCGCAGCTCGTGGTGCGCTGCCTGTTCGAGAACTTCGGCCTGCTGCAGAAGCGGCTCGAGGAGCGGCGCATCGTGCCGCTGTCCGCCGAGCAGGAATACGTGTGCACGACGCCGGTGGAACTGCCCGAGGCACAGGCCAACGAGGCGCTCGAGCTGATCGACAGGCTCGAGCAGGACGACGACGTGCAGAAGGTGTACCACACCCTGGCCTGAGTCACTCCATGGACAAGATATTCATCACCGCATCCGCGCTGCTGCAGGACTCCTTCCGGCTGGCGGCGAAAATCCATCGCAGCGGCTTCGTGCCGGACTTCATCGTCGGCATCTGGCGCG
>CAZYPM010000136.1:0-5544 GCA_964649205.1 uncultured Steroidobacteraceae bacterium | reverse complement strand
CCGCGAGGGCGGCCGCACCGTCGGCGCCGGCGTCGTCTCCAAGGTGCTCAAGTAATCCTCCAAGGAGTCGGCGATGGCGACCAGTCAGAACATCCGCATCCGCCTGAAGGCCTTCGATCACAAGCTGATCGACACCTCGGCGCGCGAAATCGTCGAGACCGCGCGGCGCACCGGCGCCACGGTGCGCGGCCCGGTGCCGCTGCCGACCAAGATCGAGCGCTTCACGGTGCTGGTCTCGCCGCACGCGGACAAGGACGCGCGCGACCAGTACGAGATCCGCACCCACAAGCGCCTGATGGACATCCTGAACCCGACCGACAAGACCGTGGACGCCCTGATGCGCCTGGAATTGCCGGCCGGCGTGGACGTGCAGATCAAGTTGAATTGATGGCCCCGGCCGCTATACTGGGCGGCTTTTTGCGGGGCTAGCGGATTTTGGGTTGGGACAGCGTCGGCCAATTGCAGCCGGCGCAGTGAAAAAAGGATATAAATCATGACCATAGGTCTGGTCGGCCGCAAGGCCGGCATGACTCGGGTTTTCACCGACGCAGGCGACGCCCTGCCGGTGACGGTCATCGAGGCGCTGCCGAATCGCATCGTGCAGGTCAAGGACTCGAAGGCCGAAGGCTACCGGGCCATCCAGGTCACATTCGGCAATCGTCGCGCCTCCCGGCTGAGCAAGCCGGTGGCCGCGCATTTCGCCAAGCCGGGCGTGCTGCCGGGCGAGGGCCTGGTGGAGTTCCGCCTCGCCGAGGGCGAGGGCGCGGAGTTGAAGGCCGGGGCCGAGATCAAGGTCGACATCTTCCAGGCCGGGCAGGACGTGGACGTCACCGGCACGAGCATCGGCAAGGGTTACGCGGGCGTCATGAAGCGGCACGGCTTCGCCGGCGGCTACGCGAGCCACGGCGCCTCGGTGTCGCATCGCTCGCCGGGCTCGATCGGCCAGCGCCAGACGCCGGGCCGCGTGTTCCCGGGCAAGCGCATGGCCGGCCGCATGGGCGGCACGCGCCGCACCGAGGAGAACCTGAAGGTCGTGCAGGTGGATCTCGAGCGCAACCTGCTGCTGGTGAGCGGCTCGGTGCCCGGGGCCCCGGGCGGCCGCGTGGTCATCCGTCCGTCGGTCAAGGCCGCGGCCCGCGCGCGACGCAAGTCCGTCGCCGCCGTGAAGAAGTGAGCGGAGAAGGCTGCCGATGAAACTCAAGCTGGTGAGTGGCGGGCCCAAGGGCTCCGAGATCGACGTCAGCGACGCGACCTTCGGCCGTGAATACAACGAGCCGCTGGTCCACCAGGTGCTGACCGCCTACGCGGCCGCGGGACGCGCGGGCACCAAGGCGCAGTTGACCAAGGCCGAGGTGCGCGGCGGCGGCAAGAAGCCGTGGCGCCAGAAGGGCACCGGGCAGGCGCGCGCGGGTTCGACCCGCAGCCCGATCTGGGTCGGCGGCGGCCGCGCCTTCGCGGCCAAGCCGAGGAGCCACGCGCAGAAGGTCAACCGCAAGATGTACCGCGGCGCGATCCGCTCGATGCTGTCGGAGCTCGCGCGCCAGGAGCGCCTGCTGGTGACCGGCGGCCTCGAGCTCGAGGCGCCGAAGACGAAGATGCTGGTCGGCAAGCTGGCCGAGCTGGGGCTCGACCAGGTGCTGATCCTGATCGAGGCCTACGACGAGAAGCTGCACCTCGCCTCGCGCAACCTGCCGGGCGTGGACGTCATGCCGGTCGCGAGCCTCGACCCCTGGTCGCTGGCGCGCTACCCGAAGGTGCTGGCCACGGTCGGCGCGCTGCGCATGCTCGAGGAGAAGCTGGCATGAGCGGGTTTTCGAAGGATCGCCTCGCGGGCGTGGTGATCGCGCCGCACGTGTCCGAGAAGAGCGCGCGCATCGGGATGCTGGGCGACCAGTACGTGTTCCGCGTGCGCACCGACGCGACCAAGCCGGAGATCCGCGCCGCGGTCGAGTACCTGTTCGAGGTGAAGGTGGACGCGGTGCGCGTCGTGAACCAGGCCGGCAAGGCGAAGCGCTTCGGGCGCACGCCGGGCCGCCGCCAGGACTGGAAGAAGGCCTACGTGCGCCTCGCCGCGGGCCAGCAGATCGAGCTCGGCGGCGCCGAGCGCGCGTAAGCGTCAGCAAACGGGAATCGGGTCATGGCACTGAAGAAACTGAAAGCGACCTCTCCGGGAACGCGGTTCCAGCTGCGCCCCGACCGCTCGCACCTCTACAAGGGCGAGCCGGTGCGCGCGCTGGTGTCCGGCCACAAGACGACCGGCGGGCGCAACAACCTCGGCCGCCTGACCACGCGCCACAAGGGCGGTGGCCACAAGCACAACTACCGGATGATCGACTTCCGCCGCGACAAGGACGGCATCGCCGCGAAGGTCGAGCGCCTCGAGTACGACCCGAACCGCTCGGCGTACATCGCGCTGCTGCTGTACAAGGACGGCGAGCGCCGCTATATCCTGGCGCCGAAGGGCGTCGCCGCGGGCGACGAGCTGCAGTCGGGCGCCGACTCGCCGATCCGCACCGGCAACGCGATGCCGCTGCGCCACATCCCGGTGGGCTCGCTGGTGCACAACATCGAGCTGAAGCCCGGCAAGGGCGGCCAGCTCGCGCGCGCCGCCGGCAACGCCGCGCAGTACAGCGGCCGCGAGGGCGGCAACGCGATCCTGCGCCTGAAGTCGGGCGAGACGCGCAAGGTCAGCGTCGAGTGCCGCGCCACGATCGGCGAGATCGGCAACGACGAGCACAATCTGCGCGTGTTCGGCAAGGCCGGCGCCAAGCGCTGGCGCGGCATCCGCCCGACGGTGCGCGGCGTGGTCATGAACCCGGTGGACCACCCGCACGGCGGCGGCGAGGGCCGCTCCGGCCAGGGCAACCCGCACCCCGTGTCGCCCTGGGGCTGGCACACCAAGGGCAAGAAGACGCGCAAGAACAAGCGGACCGACGCATTCATCGTGCGTCGGCGCAAGTAAGGAGCGAGCAGATGTCGCGTTCCCTCAGGAAGGGCCCGTTCGTGGACCTGCACCTTGCGAAGAAGGTGCAGGCAGCCCGCGACAAGAACGACCGCCGGCCGATCAAGACCTGGTCGCGCCGCTCGATGATCCTGCCCGACATGGTCGGGCTGACGATCGCCGTGCACAACGGCCGCCAGCACGTGCCCGTGCTGGTGACCGAGAACATGGTCGGCCACAAGCTCGGCGAGTTCGCGCCGACGCGCATCTTCAAGAGCCATTCCTCGGCCAAGAAGGTCGAGACCGCGGCGGCGCCGGAGTAAGCCATGCAGGTATCAGCCACGCTGCGCCACGCGCGCATCTCGCCGCAGAAGTGCCGCCTGGTCGCGGACCTGGTGCGCGGCCAGCCGGTCGGCAAGGCGCTCGCCGTGCTGCAGTTCACCCCGAAGAAGGGCGCCAAGCTGGTGCGCAAGGTGCTCGAGTCCGCGATCGCGAACGCCGAGCACAACCACGAGGCGGACATCGACGCGCTGAAAGTCGCGCGGATCGAGGTGGACGCCGCGCCGGTCGGCAAGCGCTTCCACGCGCGCGCCAAGGGCCGCGGCAACAGGATCATCAAGCGCAACAGCCACATCCGCGTGATCGTGGCCGACCGGGCGCGGTAAGGGGACGGGAGAGCACATGGGCCAGAAGGTCAACCCGATCGGCATCCGGCTCGGCATCACGCGCGACTGGGCGTCGCGCTGGTACGCCGACACCAAGAGTTTCCCGTCGCACCTCCTGGGCGACTGGAAGGTGCGCGAGTTCCTGCGCCGCAAGCTCGCCGAGGCGTCGGTCAGCCGGATCCACATCGAGCGCGCCGCCCGCAAGGCCAACATCACGATCCACACGGCCCGGCCGGGCGTGGTGATCGGCCGCAAGGGCGAGGACATCGAGAAGCTGCGCGTCGAGGTGGCGAAGCTGCTGAAGATGCCGGTGGCCGACGTGCGCCTGAACATCGCGGAAATCCGCAAGCCCGAGCTCGACGCGACGCTGGTCGCCGAGAGCATCGCGCAGCAGATCGAGAAGCGCGTGATGTTCCGCCGCGCCATGAAGCGCGCGGTCACGAACACCATGCGCAGCGGCGCGCTCGGCGTGAAGGTGCGCATCGCCGGCCGCCTGAACGGCGCCGAGATCTCGCGTTCCGAGTGGACGCGCGAGGGCCGCATCCCGCTGCACACCTTCCGCGCCGACATCGACTACGGCACCGCCGAGGCGCGCACCACCTACGGCGTCATCGGCGTCAAGGTCTGGGTGTTCAAGGGCGAGGTGTTTGGCAAGGAAGAGCAGGAAGCGGAGGCCGCGGAGGCCGCCGCGGCCGCCGCCGAGCCCGCCGCCGACAAGCCGCAGGAGCAGCCGGCATGATGCAGCCGAAGCGGACCAAGTTCCGCAAGCAGTTCAAGGGCAACCTCGCGGGCAGCGCGCACCGCGGCAGCACGGTCGCGTTCGGCGACTTCGGGCTCAAGGCCGTGGACCGCGCGCGCATGACCGCGCGCGAGATCGAGGCGGCGCGGCGCGCGATGACGCGCTACGTGAAGCGCGGCGGCCAGATCTGGATCCGCGTGTTCCCCGACGTGCCGATCACGCAGAAGCCGCTCGAGGTGCGCATGGGCAGCGGCAAGGGCAACGTCGAGTACTGGGTCGCCAAGGTGACCCCGGGCAAGGTGCTGTTCGAGATCGAGGGCGTGCCGGAGGCGACCGCGCGCGAGGCGTTCCGCCTGGCGGCGGCCAAGCTCTCGGTCGCCACCAGTTTCGTCAAGCGGCAGGTGCGCTGATGGGCAAGACGACCGCGGAGATCCGCAAGAAGGACGCAGCCGGGCTGCGCGAGGAGCTGCTGGCGCTGCGCAAGGAGCAGTTCAAGCTGCGCATGGCGGCGGCCTCCGGCCAGCCGGCGCGGCCCGACCAGCACGGCAAGGTGCGCCGCAACATCGCGCGCGTGAAGACCGTGCTGAACGAACGCAGGAGCGCGAAATGAGCGAGGCCAAGACGCTGACCGGCACCGTGGTCAGCAGCAAGATGAACAAGACGATCTCGGTCGCGGTCGAGCGGCTGGTGAAGCACCCGACCTACGGCAAGTACGTGCGGCGCACCACCAAGCTGCTGGCGCACGACGAGAACAACGAGTGCCGCGAGGGCGACACGGTGGCGATCGCCGAGTGCCGGCCGCTGTCGCGCCACAAGGCCTGGACGCTGGTGCGCGTGATCGAACGCGCGCCGGCGGCATGAGCGCCGGGAGGGCAGGACGATGATCCAGCTCAGGACTCGCTTGCAGGCGGCGGACAACTCCGGCGCACGCGAGCTGATGTGCATCAAGGTCATGGGCGGCACGCGCCGCCGCTACGCCGGCGTGGGCGACGTGATCAAGGTCAGCATCAAGGACGCGATCCCGCGCGGCAAGGTCAAGAAGGGCGAGGTCTACGACGCGGTCGTGGTGCGCACCCGCAGCGGCGTGCGCCGCGGCGACGGCTCGCTGATCCGCTTCGACGGCAACGCTGCCGTGCTGCTGACGCCGAAGCTCGAGCCGATCGGCACCCGCATCTTCGGGCCGGTGACGCGCGAGCTGC
>CAZYPM010000135.1:3751-5567 GCA_964649205.1 uncultured Steroidobacteraceae bacterium | reverse complement strand
CCACCCTCTCCGCCACTTTTGCGCGGTTGACGCTCACGGATCGCGGCACTTACGATGCCCGGCCCGGTCATTCCGATGGTGGCTCGCGTCGGTTCCTCCGCGACGATCAGCCGTGAACCCCGCCAGGCCCGGAAGGGAGCAACGGTAGCGGTGGCATCGGGTGACGGAGGGGTGCCGGCGCGGGCCGCCTCCGGTTCCGGAACGCAGCACGGCGCCGCGCGAGGGCGGCAAGGGCATCGATGAGCTACCTGGCACTGGCACGCAAGTGGCGACCGCGCAGCTTCGGCGAGCTGGTGGGCCAGGAGCACGTGCGCCAGGCGCTGGTCAACGCGCTCGATTCCGGCCGCATCCACCACGCCTTCCTGTTCACCGGCACGCGCGGCGTCGGCAAGACCACGATCGCGCGCATCCTCGCGAAATCGCTCAACTGCGAGCGCGGCGTGACCTCCACGCCCTGCGGCGAATGCGGCGCCTGCCGCGAGATCGATGAGGGGCGCTTCGTCGACCTGATCGAGGTGGACGCCGCGTCGCGCACCAAGGTGGACGACACGCGCGAACTGCTGGAGAACGTCCAGTACCTGCCGACGCGCGGCCGCTGCAAGGTGTACCTCATCGACGAGGTGCACATGCTCTCGGCGCACTCCTTCAATGCGCTGCTCAAGACGCTGGAGGAGCCGCCGCCGCACGTGAAGTTCCTGCTCGCGACCACCGACCCGCAGAAATTGCCGGTCACGGTCCTGTCGCGCTGCCTGCAGTTCAACCTCAAGCGCCTGCCCGCGGCCCTGATCGCCGGTCGCCTGCAGCACATCCTGGGGGCGGAGGGCGTCGCCGCCGAGCCGGCCGCGGTCCAGTTGCTGGCGCGCGCGGCGGACGGCAGCCTGCGCGACGGGCTGTCGCTGCTCGACCAGATGCTCGCTTTCGGCGCGGGCCGGGTCACCGAGACGGATGCACGGGCGATGCTCGGCACCGTGGCGCGCCAGGACGTGGCACGGCTCGCGGACCGGCTCGCCGCGTCCGATGCGCGCGGTCTGATGCAGGCAGTCGCGGAAATCGACGAATTCGCTCCCGACTACGCCGACCTGCTCGCTGCGCTGGCCGCGCTGCTGCAGAAAGTCGCGCTGCGCCAGGCCGTGCCCGACCTGCCCGAGGACGAGCGCGACGACCCGGGCCTGGTCGCGGAACTTGCCTCGCGGATGCCGGCGGAGGACCTGCAGCTCTGCTACCAGATCGCGATCCTGGCGCGGCGCGACCTCGAGCTCGCGCCGGACCCGCGCGCCGGCATGGAAATGGCGCTGCTGCGCATGCTGGCGTTCCGGCCGGCGGGCGCCGAGGGCGGCACGCGCGCCGCGGAATCCGCCCTAGCGCGGAATCCGGCGGCTCCGGGCGCGACCGCGACGGCAACCGCCCCGCCGCCGGCGGCGCCGGCCGGCGAATGGCCGGAGCTGCTCGCGCGCCTGGACCTGCAGGGCGCCGCGCGCCAGCTCGCCGGCAACTGCCAGCTCGTGGAGCGCGACGGCAACCGCTTCCGCTTCCTGCTCGACCCGCGCGCGCAGTCGCTCTGCACCCGCCAGCAGGAGGAACGGCTTGCGGCGGCGCTCGGCAGGCTGCTCGGCGCCGCCGTGAGCCTCGAGATCGAGGTGGGCGGCACCCTGGACACGCCGGCGCGCCGCGAGGAGCAGGCCCGCGACGAGCGCCTCGAGCAGGCGCGCGCCGCGATCGAGCGCGACCCGAACGTGCGTGCGCTGCGCGACCGGTTCGGCGCGGTGGTCCAGCCGGATTCGATCAAGCCTGTCGGCTAGGCCCGTCGGGTAGAATG
>CAZYPM010000135.1:0-3651 GCA_964649205.1 uncultured Steroidobacteraceae bacterium | reverse complement strand
CAGCAGCTGCAGGCCAACATGCAGAAGGCCCAGGAGCAGCTGGGCGCGCTCGAGGTCACCGGCGAGGCCGGTGGCGGGATGGTGAAGGTCGTCATGAACGGCCGGCACGAGGTGCGCCGCGTCCAGATCGACCCGTCGGTGGACACCGGCGACCGCGAGATGCTCGAAGACCTTGTCGCCGCCGCCTGCAACGACGCCGTGCGCCGCGTGGGCGAGGCGGTGCAGCAGCACATGGCGGGCGCGATGGGCGGCATGCAGCTGCCGCCGGGCATGAAGCTGCCGTTCTGACGGCGCCACCGTGAAGTACTCCCCCGGTCTGGCCCGGCTGATCGAGGCGCTGCGGGTGTTGCCGGGCGTCGGCCCGAAGTCGGCGCAGCGCATGGCCTTCCACCTGCTGGAGCGCAACCGTGACGGCGGACGCGCGCTCGCGCGCGCACTCGAGGACGCGGTGGCGCTGACCGTGCATTGCCGCCGCTGCCGCATGCTGACCGACGGCGAGCTGTGCGAGATCTGCGCCTCGCCGCGCCGCGATGCCACCGCGCTGTGCATCGTCGAGTCGCCGGCCGACGTGGTTGCGGTCGAGCAGTCGGGCGGCTACAGCGGCCGTTACTTCGTGCTGATGGGCCACCTGTCGCCGCTCGACGGCATCGGGCCGGAGCAGCTCGGGCTTCCCGCGCTCGAGAAGCTGCTGGACGAGGGTGAGATCCGCGAGGTCATCCTGGCCACCAATCCGACGGTGGAGGGCGAGGCGACCGCGCATTACATCGGCGAGCTGGTCCTGCGGCGCGGCATCCGCGCCTCGCGCATCGCGCACGGGGTGCCGGTCGGCGGCGAGCTCGAGTACGTGGACGGCGGCACGCTCGCGCACGCGCTCGCCGGCCGCCAGCTCATCGCCTGACGCCCGGCGTGCGCCGCGCAAAGTCCTCCGCCAGTCCCAGCAGCTGCCGGTAGCTGGCGAGCCGGCGCGCGGAAATCGCGCCCGCCTGGACCGCCCCGGTCACGGCACAACCCGGCTCGCGGCGGTGCATGCAGTCGCGAAAGCGGCAACGGCCCGCGAGCGCCGCGATCTCGCGGTAGCCGCCCGCGACCTCGCGCGGCGCGGGCAGGGGCGGGGAGAAATCGCGCACCCCGGGGGAATCGATCAGTTCGCCGCCGGTCGGCAGCCGGTACAGCGATGCCGTGGTCGTCGTGTGCCGGCCGGATTCGCTCGCGCGCGTGACCTCGTCCACCGCGGCCTCCACGCCGGGCACCAGCAGGTTGGTGAGCGAGCTCTTGCCGACGCCGGACTGGCCGACCAGCACGCTGGTCTCGCCCGCGAGGCGGACCGCGAGCGCGGCGGCGCCGTCCGCCGCGCGCTTGCTGGCTTGCACCACCGGGTAGCCCAGCCCCGCAAAGTCGAGCAGCCCGGCCGCAAGCCGGCCCTCCGCATCCGGCAGGTCGCTCTTGTTCGCCACGACGCAGGCCTTGATGCCGGCCCATTCGGCGGCGGCCAGGTAACGGTCGCACAGCCCGAAGTCCGGCGCCGGCACCGGCGCCACCACGGCCAGCAGTTGCGTGAGGTTGGCGGCGACCGGCTCGCGCTCGCCGCGCAGGTTGATGCGCACCAGCTCGGTGTCCCGAGGCAGTACCTCGAGGATGATCCCGCCTCCACCCTCGGTCCGGCCGGGGGTCCAGCGCACGCGGTCGCCACAGACCACCGCGAGGCGGCGACCCTGGAGGCGGCAGTGGATGCGCGCTCCGGAGTCGTCCACGACGACCGCATCGCGCCCATGGCTTGCGACCACTCGGCCGCCGGCGGATGCGGGAGCGTGGACGGTCATGCGCGCGGGATACGGTTGGGAGGCATGTGCGGCGGCGGGAGCGACTCTAGCCTCTGCTAATATCCCGGGCAACATGGCGCGCGACGACCGGCTGATCTGGATCGACCTCGAGATGACGGGCCTGGCGCCGGAAACCGACCGAATCATCGAGATCGCGACGGTCGTGACCGACGCCGACCTGCAGGTCGTCGCCGAGGGGCCGGTGATCGCCGTGCGCCAGGCGGACGCCGTGCTCGCCGCGATGGACGAATGGAACACGCGCACGCACGGCGCGAGCGGGCTCACGGCCCGCGTGCGCGCGAGCGGCCACGACGAGGCGTCCGCCGAGCGCGAGACGCTGGCGTTCCTCGCCGCGCACGTCGATGCCGGCCGCTCGCCGATGTGCGGCAACAGCGTCTGCCAGGACCGCCGCTTCCTCGCGCACTGGATGCCGGCGCTCGAGCGCTGGTTCCACTACCGCAACCTGGACGTCAGCACGGTCAAGGAACTCGCGCGCCGCTGGGCGCCCGAAGTGCTCGCAGGCGTCGCCAAGGAATCGCGCCACACGGCGCTCGCCGACATCCACGAGTCGATCGCGGAACTGCGCCACTACCGGGTGGCGCTTTTCGCCGCGCCGTGGAACGTGCCGCGCGGGTGAGCGGCCCGGCGGCAATGCGCCACGCGGGCGGCTGCCACTGCGGCCGCGTCCGGTTCGAGGTCGAGGCGCCCGCCGATCTCGAGCTGCTCGACTGCAACTGCTCGATGTGCTCGCGTTCGGGTTATCTGCACCTGATCGTCCCTCGCGGCCAGTTCCGGCTCCTTGCGGGGGAGGAGGCGCTGGTCGAGTACCGCTTCGGCACCGGCGCTGCGCGCCATCTCTTCTGCCGCCACTGCGGCGTGAAGTCCTTCTACGTCCCGCGCTCGCACCCCGACGGCTACAGCGTCAACGCCCGCTGCCTCGACCAGGGAACAGTGCGCTCCACGGTGGTAAAGCCTTTCGACGGCCGCGATTGGGATGCCGCGCGAAAGAACTTGGACTCCCGCTAGCGTGCCGGGCGATGGCCCGAGCGGGCGAATCCGGTCGCCGGCCTGAGCCCGCGAGGGCGCATCGCCCGGCACGCAAGCCTGAATCCTATTTCTTCGCCCCGTTCGCCAGGTACACCCAGGTCTCGACCACGGTATCGGGATTCAGCGAAAGACTGCTGATGCCCTGGTCGACGAGCCAGCGCGCGAGGTCCGGATGGTCGGACGGGCCCTGGCCACAGATGCCGATGTATTTGCCGCGCGCGCGGCACGCCTTGATCGCCATGGCGAGCAGCGCCTTGACCGCGTCGTCGCGCTCGTCGAACAGCCGCGCAATCACGCCGGAGTCGCGGTCGAGCCCCAGCGTCAGCTGGGTCATGTCGTTGGAGCCGATGGACATGCCGTCGAAGTGCTCGAGGTAGCTGTCGGCGAGCAGCGCATTGGTCGGCAGCTCGCACATCATGATGACCTTGAGCCCGCGTTCGCCGCGGACCAGCCCGTTGGCGGCCAGCAGCTCGACCACGCGTCGGCCCTCGTCCACGGTGCGCACGAACGGCACCATGACCTGCACGTTGTCGAGGCCCATCTCCTCGCGCACGCGCAGCAGTGCGCGGCATTCGAGCTCGAAGCAGGGGCCGAAGGCCGGGTCCGTGTAGCGCGAGGCGCCGCGGAATCCCAGCATCGGGTTCTCCTCGTGCGGCTCGTAGCCGCGCCCGCCGATCAGGTTCGCATACTCGTTGGTCTTGAAGTCCGAGAGCCGCACGTTCACGGGCTGCGGCGCGTACGCGGCCGCGATGCAGGCGATGCCCTCGGCCAGCTTCTCCACGAA
>CAZYPM010000134.1:0-5575 GCA_964649205.1 uncultured Steroidobacteraceae bacterium | reverse complement strand
AGTCTCGTATTCATACGGAAAGTCGCGCCACAGCGGGTAGTCCGGGCGCAGTGCGCGCAGCGCCTTGAACGCGAGCGCCATGAGCCGCCACGGCCGGAACTTCGAGTGGTTGTAGCCGGGATCGTCCACGTGGATCTGGATGCCGGCGCAGAGCTTGCCGGCGTGCTTGTGGAAGGTCGGTTCGAACCAGCAGGGCCGCAGCCGGCAGCCGGCGAGCCAGTCGGGCGCCAGCGCCTGCATCTTCGCAAGCAATGCCACAGCATCGATGTCCGGCGCACCGAACAGCTCGAGCGGGCGCGTCGTGCCGCGGCCCTCCGAGAGCGTCGTGCCTTCGAGCATCACCGTGCCCGGGTAGCAGCGCGCCATCGAGACGTTGGGCGCATTCGGGCTCGGGTTGATCCAGGCGCGCTCGCCGGCCGGCCAGCCGAAGCCCGGCGCCTGTGCGGGCCGCCAGCCTTCCATGCCCACATGCACGTACTCGACGTCGAGGCCGAGCGTCTTCACGAACCAGTCGCCGAGCTCGCCCAGCGTGCGGCCGTGGCGCATCGGCATCGGTCCCGCGCCGACAAAACTCTCCCAGCCGGCTTGCAGCAGCAGCCCCTCGACCGGTAGCCCCGCGGGGTTCGGCCGGTCGAGCACCCACACGGCCTTGCGATGTTCCGCCGCGGCCTCCAGCACGTAGCGCAGCGTGGTCGTAAAGGTGTACACGCGGCAGCCGAGGTCCTGCAGGTCCACCAGCAGCACGTCGAAGTGCTGCATCATCTCCGCGCTCGGGCGGCGCAGCTGGCCGTAGAGGCTGAACACCGGGATGCGGTGCACCGGGTCGGTGTAGTCCTCGGACTCCACCATGTTGTCCTGCTTGTCGCCGCGCAGACCGTGTTGAGGGCCGAAGGCGGCGGTCAGCCTGAAGTCCTCGACCGCAGCCAGCGCGTCCAGCGCATGCGTGAGATCCGCGGTGACCGAAGCAGGATGGGCGAGCAGCGCGACGCGCCGGCCGTCGAGCGGCTTCCGCACGGCGCGGTCGGCGAGCAGGCGGTCGATGCCGAACTTCATGCCGCGGCGATGTCCAGCAGGAAACCCGCGGGATCGTGGAAGTCCGGAAGCGGGCCGGGATGCGCGAGCGCCCAGTAGCTCATCGTGCCTTCTACCTCCTCCAGTACGGCCGCGAGCCCCAGCCGCCACGCAGGCGCCGCGAAGGGCAGCAGGAATTGTACGGTGACCTCGAGGCTCCGGTCGCCACGGTTCGTCGCGATTTCCGGTGGCTGCGGCAAGTCGAGGGACCGCATGCCCTGGCGGCGCGCATCGAAACCATAGGCCGCCCAGGCGCCGGAGGGCGTGACGTTGAACTCGAGGTATCCCGGCTTGCCCTCGGTTGCGAGGAAGGCCTCGAAGCAGGTTTGCCTCCACAGCTCATGCGCGCGGCCGCGGCCGCTGCCGAGACGCAGGCGCCGGGCCTCGCCCTCGAGCAGGAAGCGCAGGCCGAGGCCGCCCGGGATGACCCGGGCCTCGGCCTCGAGCTGCCAGTCCGCGGCGGGCGGGGCGGAGGGATGGGCGAGCAGCGGGTGCGGGTTCATGGGCCGACATTGTTTCTGGCAGACTCGGCGTTCGTCCACCCAGAGCGGAATCCGTCCCGCCAGTGACCGCGCCCATGGCGACGTCCGACCGGAAGATCTTCCTTGCGATGGCCGGCAACATCGGCGCCGGCAAGACCACCGCGGCCAAGCTGATCAGCCAGCATTACGGCTTCGAGCTGTTCGACGAGCCGGTGATCGACAACCGCTTCCTGCGCGACTACTACGCCGGGATGCAACGCTGGTCGTTCACGCTGCAGCTCGAGTTCCTGATCCGCCGGGTCGAGCACCACGAACTGATCAAGACCGTGCCGAAGAGCTGCATCCAGGACCGCACGCTGTACGAGGACCCGGAGATCTTCGCCAAGTACCTGCACGGCCTCGGCCACATGGACAACCGCGAGCTCGACCTCTATTTCGAGTACTTCGACCGGCTCAACCGCAATATCCAGCATCCGGATCTCATCTTCATGCTGACCGTGGAGGACGTGGGCACGCTGCTCAAGCGCATCCACAAGCGCGGGCGCAAGGAGGAGCGGGGCATCGACGCCGGCTTCCTGTCCGGCCTCAATGCCTATTACACGACGCTGCCGCAGGTCTGCGAGCGCAAGTATTCGATCCCGATCCACCAGTTTCCGGTCGACCGCATCGACATCCGCTCGCGCGAGGGCAAGAAGGCCTTCTTCGCCGAGGTCGACGCGGTGCTGAAGCGGAACGGCCTGATCTAGCAGGCGCTGTCGCGCGGATTTTGGGGTGAACAACCCAAAGTCGCATCGCGGCCCGTAGTGGGATGCCGGGGGTTGCAATTCCGCGCACGGCCGCCAAGCTGTCGCCTGTGAGGTTCGACTACGTCATCGTCGGCGGCGGCTCGGCCGGCTGCGTGCTCGCGAACCGCCTCAGTGCCGATCCGTCGCGCAGCGTCTGCCTGGTCGAGGCCGGCCCGCGCGACCGCTCGCCGCTCATCCACATTCCCGCCGGCCTGCTGCGCACCGTGCCGGGCCACCGCATCAACTGGGCGTACCAGACCGAGCCGCAGCCCGGCCTCAATGGCAGGCGCGGCTACCAGCCGCGCGGCCGCGTGCTCGGCGGCTCGAGCTCGATCAACGCCATGGTCTACATGCGCGGGCATCGCGGCGACTACGACGACTGGGCGGCCGCGGGCAATCCCGGCTGGTCCTACGAGGAAGTGCTGCCGCTGTTCCGCCGCTCGGAGGACCAGCAGCGCGGCGCCGACCGCTTCCACGGCACCGGCGGCGAGCTCACGGTCTCCGACCTGGCAAGCCCGGTGGCCGCTTCCTACGCCTTCGTCGAGGCCGCGGTCCGTCGCGGCCTGCCGCCGAACAATGATTTCAACGGCGAACGGCAGGAAGGCGCGGGGCTCTACCAGGTGACGCAGCGCCGCGGCCGGCGCTGCTCCGCGGCGGTCGCGTTCCTGCATCCCGCGCTCGCGCGGGCGAACCTGACGGTACTGACCGGCGCCCTCGCCACGAAGCTGCTGCTCGAGGGCCGCCGCTGCACGGGCGTCGAAGTGCTGCGCGGCGGACAGCGCCTCGGCATCGCCGCCGGGCGGGAGGTCGTGCTGTCCGCGGGCGTGTTCGGTTCGCCGCAGCTGCTGCTGCTCTCCGGCATCGGGCCGCGCGAGGAACTCGAGCGCCACGGCATCGCGTTGCGGCACGAGCTGCCCGGCGTCGGCGCGAACCTCGTGGACCACGTGGATCTCGCGCTGGTGTATCGCTCCTCGGATCCTTCCCTGATGGGCATCACGCTGCGCACCGCGCTGCGCGCGATCCCGGGCTACTTCCGCTGGCGCCGCCAGGGCCGCGGCCTGCTGACCACCAACTTCGCGGAGGCGGGCGCCTTCCTGCGCACGCGCCCGGAGCTCGAGCGCCCCGACATCCAGCTGCATTTCCTGAACGGGCTGGTGGACGACCACGCCCGGCGCCTGCACCACGGCTACGGCATTTCCTGCCACGTCGCGGCGCTGCGCCCTGCGAGCCGCGGCAGCCTGCGGCTGCGCTCCGCCGACCCGCGCGATGCGCCGCGCATCGACCCCAATTTCCTCGGCGAGGACTCGGACCTGCAGGCGCTGCTGGCGGGAGTCAAGGCGGCGCGCGAGATCCTGCACTCGGCGCCGCTCGACCGCTTCCGCGGCGAGGAGATGTTCGCCGAGGAAGGCCAGTCGGACGAGGCGCTGGTGCGACGGATCCGCCGCCGCGCCGACACGATCTACCACCCGGTCGGTACCTGCCGCATGGGCCTCGACGAGATGGCCGTCGTGGACACGTCGCTGCGCCTGCGCGGGATCGAGGGCATCTCGGTCGTGGATGCGTCCGTGATGCCGATGCTGCCGGGCGGCAACACCAACGCCCCCACCATCATGATCGCGGAGAAGGCCGCCCAGCGCCTCGCCGCCTGAGGTACCGGCCCGCCGCGGACATCGAGACGCGCTCAAGAAGAAGCGCCAAGCTGTTGTCGTTACAGGGATCGTGCCTGCGGGGCCTCGCGCGGGTGTGGATCGCGCGCAACAAGGCGCTTTTGGTGTCGCCATCTGCGGCCGACAGGCTGTAACATTCCGGCACTAACGTGATGCCGGCGCAATGCCGGTATCTGTTGCGTTTAGGGAAATTTAGGGGAGCCACATCCATGTCCGATCGTCGCCGCTCGGTCCGTCTCGCCGCCGCCGTCTCGTCCATCCTCTCCGCTCCGGCCATCGCCGTGGGCGCGGGGCTCGTGATCGCGCTCACCACTGCGCCGCTGGCGCAGGCGCAGGAAACCGCCGCGCAGGTCACCGGCTTCGTCGTGGGTGCCAACGGCCAGCCGATCGCGGGCGCGCAGGTCGAGATCCTGCACGTGCCCTCCGGCACGACCTCGAGCGCGACGACCAACGCGTCGGGCCAGTTCTCGGCGACCGGACTGCGTGTCGGCGGCCCGTACCGCGTGACGGCGAAGTCCGAGGGCAACCAGGACGCCGTGGTCGAGGATCTCTACACCCAGCTCGCGCAGCGCAGCTCGGTGACGCTGGTGGCGCAGCCGATCACGCAGCTCGCCGGCGTCGAGGTGACGGGCGCCTCCGAGCGCGACGTCACGATCGGCGCGGGCAGCCGCTTCGGCTCCCAGGACGTGCAGCAGCTGCCGTCCATCAGCCGCGACATCAAGGACGTCGTGCGCCTGGACCCGAAGGCCTGGATCGATCCGACCAACGTGGACGCGCTCGAGATCGCGGGCGTCAACAACCGCTACAACACGATCACGGTCGACGGCGTGCGCCAGAGCGACGACTTCGGCCTCAACAACAACGGCTACCCGACCGAGCGCAGCCCGTTGTCGGTGGACGCCATCGAGGCGGTCTCGATCCTGAGCGCGCCGTTCTCGGTCGAGTACTCGGCGTTCCGCGGCTCGACCATCAACGTGGTGACCAAGTCCGGCACCAACGAATTCACCGGCTCCGCCTTCTATTACAAGGGCGACGACGGCCTGGTCGGCGACCGCAGCAAAGACCGCGATCTCACCTTCATCTTCGAGGAGGAGACCTACGGCGGCACCTTTGGCGGCCCGATCATCAAGGACAAGCTGTTCTTCTTCGGCAGCTACGAAAAGCTCGACAAGATCGCGCCACAGGAGTTCGGCCCGGCGGGCTCCGGCTTCCCGGTCGAGGTGTCGGGCATCACGCAGGCCGAGTACGACCAGATCGTCGCCATCGCGCAGAACGTCTATGGATTCGACGTCGGCACGCGCACCGAAACGCTGCCCGAAGAGGATGAGAAGATCCTCGCCAAGATCGACTGGAACATCAACGACAGCCACCGCGCGTCGCTGGCCTGGCAGCGCACCGAAGGCAACGTCGTGGTGACCTCCAATAACAGCACCTCGCAGAACCGCATCTCGGCGCCATCGAACTGGTACAACCGTTCGACGTTGCTGGAGTCGACCTCGCTGCAGCTGTTCTCGGACTGGAACGAGTGGTTCTCGACCGAGTTCAAGGTGGCGCGCAAGGAAGTGGACAC
>CAZYPM010000133.1:0-5604 GCA_964649205.1 uncultured Steroidobacteraceae bacterium | reverse complement strand
CTCGAGATAAGGCTGTCGCGACCGGTTCCGTACTTTCCCGACATCCTGACGAATACGGTGGTCTCGCCGGTGCATGCGTCGACGCTCTCCGCCGACGGGAGCTTCTCAAAGCCGGGGTCTACGGTGACCAACGGGCCATACCGGCTGGCCGAGCTCGTGCCCGGCTCGAGCCTTCAACTGCTACGCAACGAGCATTACTGGAATGGTGCGACGGTCGCCTACGACGCGGTCAGGTACGAGTTCGTGCCCGACGAGAATGCCGAATTCGCACGCTTCCGGGCGGGCGAGCTCGACGTGACGAACAGTGTCCCCGAGCAGCGCTTCGAGGAGCTCGTGCGCGATCCCGGTTCGGGGCTGCAGCACCGCCCCTGGCTGGCGACTTTCTACTTCTCGTTCAACACCGATCGCGGCCCGCTCCGCGACAGGCCGGCACTGCGCGAGGCGCTGTCGCTCGCGCTGGACCGCGAAGCGATCGCCACGGCGATCGCGCGAGCGGGGCAGGTGCCCGCGTATTCCCTGGTGCCGGACGGCGTGTGGAACTACGCGCCGGCGCGCTACGACTGGCATGGCGCCGAACGCGACGAACTCCTGGCGCGCGCCAGGTCGCTGTATGCCGCGGCCGGATTCACGCCGCAGCGCCCGCTACGACTGCGCATGCTCTACAACGAGAACGAACTGGTGCAGAGAGTCTGTGTTGCGATCGCCGCCATGTGGAAGGAGTCGCTTGGCGTGGAGACCGAGCTGGTCCAGATGGAGTTCAAGGCATACCTGGCCGCGCGCGCCGATCCAGGACAGTGGGACGTCGTCCGCGTGGGCTGGACCGCTGACTACAACGACGCCTCGTCCTTCCTGGATACGATGCTGGAGGGCAGCCCGCAGAATTTCGGCCGCTGGGTCAATGCCAGCTATGCGCGGCTGCTGGAATCCGCCGCGAACGAGGCCGATGCTGCGCGCCGGCGCGAGACGCTGCAGCAGGCGGAAGCCCTGATGCTCCAGGACTATCCGCTGCTGCCGGTCTATTTCTATGTCACCCGCCGGCTGGTGCAGCCGTGGGTGCAGGCGCCGCCCATCAATCCGATGAACCGGACCTACTCACGGTACTTTCGACCTGCGGATTGAACGCGTTCAGAGCGTGCGCTCGACCTTGGCCTTTCCGACCAGTTCCTTCAGGTGGGCCTCGAACTGCTTCTGCTTCACCAGCGGCCCGAGCTGCGCCTTGACTGCGTCGTAGGGCGGGGGTGTCGTCGGGCGCGTCCCTTCGAGCTTGATGACGTGCCAGCCGAACTCGGACTTCACCGGCGTGGCGGTGTACTTGCCGACCTCGAGCTGCTGCACGGCATCCGAGAAGGGCTTGACCATCTGGCCGGGGCTGAACCAGCCGAGGTCGCCGCCTTCGGCGGCGGAGCCATCCGAGGAATTGTCCTTGGCCAGCGTCTCGAAGCTCGCACCCTTGTCGATCTGCGCGATCAGGTCCTTGGCCTTCGCCTCGTCGTCGACGAGGATGTGCCGCGCGTGGTACTCGGCTTTCGGCATTTCCGCGACGCGGGCGTCGTACTCCGCCTTCAGCTCCTCCTCGGTGGGCTCCTTGCCTTCCGAAACCTTGCGGAAGAGCATTTCCGCGAGCGCGCTGTTGCGCACCAGCTCGAGGCGGGCGCCCGGCTCGCCTTCGGCGAGCTTCTGTTTCTCGGCCTCCGCGGCGCCGACGTACATGCCGATCAGCTCCTCGAGCGCCTCGCTGCTTTCCTCGGGCGAGAGCTGGTCGACGGTCTTGCCCTGGTGGCGCGTCTTCACGTAGAGCTGCCACACCTCTGTCGAAATCGGCTTGCCGTCCACGATCGCGACCGGCTTGGCCGCACCTTCCGCGGGAGTCTCGGCCTTGGTGCAGCCGACGGCGAGCAGCAAACCCGCCAGGGTGATCGCGATTGCCTGCATGTGTCTCATGAGTTCCTCGATGGTTGGTCGTCGTCGGGTGATCGTGCGTCGATGTTCAGTGCGTGGATCTCGCCCGGCAGCATCGCCGCCAGGGCCTGGTAAACCATGCGGTGCCGCTGGAGCCGGCCCCGCCCGCTGAAGGCCTGAGACTCGATCCGGACGCGAAAGTGCCCGGCGCCGCCCCGCGCACCGGCGTGGCCGGCGTGGCGCGCGCTGTCGTCGTCCACCGCGACGACGGCCGGCGCAAACGCGGCCTCGAGCGTGGCGCGGATCCGCTCAACCCGCGGCAGTTCCATCTTGGCGGGCCTGTGCGGCGATCCAGAATCCCTGCGCGACGATGAAGGCCAGCGTCAGGCCGAGCATGCCGAACAGCTTGAAATTGACCCAGGTCTCCTCGTCGAAATAACGGAATACGGCGACATTCACCGCACCCATGACCACGAAGAACGCGACCCACATGGTGTTCAGGCGCCGCCAGCGCGCCGGCGACAGGCCCAGCTGCGCGTCGCCGGAGCTCATCAGGCGCTGCACCAGCGGCTGGCCGCCGAACCAGCGCCATGGGCTCACGAAGAACGCCGCGGCGAACAGCCAGTTCACGATGGTCGGCTTCCACATGATGAACGCGGCGTCACGGATCGCGAGCGTCAGGCCGCCGAACACCAGCACCAGGCCCGCGGAGACGAGGTGCATCGGATTGACCCGGCGCGTGCGCAGCCAGTGGACCGAGACCTGCACGACGGTCGCGACGATGATCACCAGCGTCGCCACGTAGATGTCGGCCAGCTTGTAGGCGACGAAAAACGCGATGACCGGCAGGAAATCGAACAGCAGCTGCATGCGCGGGACCGTCGAAAGAGGGCGGCAATGATAGCCGAAAGGGCGCTGATCCGCCCCCGGTCCATAATGGACCATGGCCGAGCGGCTGGAGTTGCATCCGACCACGCCCCAGGTGCGGCATCTGCGCCTGGCGGCCGATTGCCTGCGCGACGGCGGCGTGATCGCCTACCCGACGGACTCCTGTTACGCGCTCGGATGCGCGATCGGCGCCAAGCAGGCGATGGAGCGCATCCAGCGCATCCGGCAGACCGGCAAGCGTCACTTCTTCACGGTCATTTGCCGCGACCTCTCGGACATCTCCCGCTTTGCGCGCGTGGAAAACTGGCAATACCGCCTGCTGAAGGCGTTCACGCCCGGGCCGTACACGTTCGTGCTGCGCGCAACCCGCGAAGTGCCGCGCCGGCTGCTCGAGCCGCGCCGCAGGACGGTCGGCATCCGGCTCCCGGACCATCCGGTCGTGCGCGCGCTGCTGGCGGAACTGGCGGAACCGCTCATGAGCACGACATTGCAGCTGCCGGGCGACGAAGTGCCGCTGACCGACGGCCGTGAGATCGAGGCGCGCATCGGGCATGCGGTTGAGCTGATCCTCGATGCCGGCAATTGCGGCCTCGAGCCGAGCACGATCGTGGACCTGTCCGGCGATGCACCGGTGCTGCTGCGCGCCGGCAAGGGCGATCCCCGGCCATTCCAATGACCGGCAGCGCTGCACGGCGCGCCGTATAATTGCCGCCCGATGGGACGATCCATGGACGTAGCGGCATTTCTGACGATCGTGTCGATTGCCGCCATTCCGATCCTGTTTGCGATCACCTTGCACGAAGTCGCGCATGGCTGGGTCGCGCGCCTGTTCGGCGATCGCACCGCCGAGGCGCAGGGCCGCCTTAGCCTGAACCCGATCCGTCACATCGATCCCGTGGGCACCGTGCTGGTGCCGGCCCTGCTGCTCTGGCTCGGCGGGTTCCTGTTCGGCTGGGCGAAGCCGGTCCCGGTCGATCCGCGCAACCTGCGCGACCCCAGGGGCAACATGGTCTGGGTGTCCGCCGCGGGCCCGGGTGCCAATATCGCGATGGCGGTCGGCTGGGCGTTCCTGATGATGCTGAGCCAGCGGTTCGATTTCGGCGTGGCCGGCGCGTGGATCGGATCGATGGCCTCGGTCGGCATCACGATCAACCTGCTGCTCGCAATCTTCAACTTGCTGCCAATTCCGCCGTTGGACGGCGGGCAGCTGCTGTCGAACTTGCTGCCGCGCGGGCCGGTCGTCCAGTTGCTCGAGGCCATCCGGCCCTTCGGCCTCTTCATCGTGCTCGCGATGGTGGCGATCCCGGGGCTGCTGTCGGCGCTCATCGGCCCGCCGATCGGTTATCTTCGCGGGCTGCTGGCGGCCATTTTCGGGCTGAACCCCTAGGAGCGTCGGCATGTCGGCCAGGTCAGGGCAGAAGCGTCGCGTGGTCTCCGGCATGCGGCCGACGGGGCAGCTGCACCTCGGCAACTACCATGGCGCGCTGGTCAACTGGCTCGAACTGCAGGCCCGCTACGAATGCTTCTTTTTCGTGGCCGACTGGCACGCGCTCACCACCGGCTACGAGGACACGGCGACCTTCAAGGCCAACACCCGCGAGGTGGTCATCGACTGGCTGGGGGCGGGGCTCGATCCCGGTGCCTGCACGATCTTCGTGCAGTCGCGTGTGCCGGACCATGCCGAGCTGCACTTGATCCTGTCCATGGTCACGCCGGTGTCGTGGCTGGAGCGCGTGCCCACCTACAAGGACCAGATGGAGCAGCTCAAGGATCGGGACCTGAGCACCTACGGCTTCCTCGGTTACCCGTTGCTGCAGAGCGCCGACATCCTCATGTATCGGCCCCAGTACGTGCCGGTCGGCGAGGATCAGGTCGCGCACGTCGAGATCACGCGCGAGATCGCGCGCCGTTTCAACAGGATCTGCGGCCGGGAGCCCGACTCGGTGACTCGCGTCGAGAGCGCAGTCAAGAGACTGGGCGCGGAGGGCGCCGCGCAGTATGCGGACCTGCGGCGCCAGTACCAGGAGCACGGCAACACCGAGGCGCTGGCGCGGGCGCGGGAGCTCATCGAGTCAGGCCCGAGATTGTCGGGCGAGGACCGCGGGCGGCTGCTGGGGGACCTGGCCGGCGGCGGCCGCGCGATCCTGCCGGAGCCTGAGGTGCTGCTGACCCGGTCGCCAAAGGTTCCGGGGCTGGATGGCCGCAAGATGTCGAAGTCGTACGACAACACGATCCGCCTGCGCGAAGAGCCGGCGAGCGTGGAGAAGAAGCTGAAGGCGATGCAGACCGACCCGGCGCGCGTACGGCGCAGCGATCCTGGCGATCCCGACAAGTGCCCGGTTTTCAGCCTGCACCGGATCTATTCGACCCAGGAGACCCAGGCCTGGGCGGCGCATGGTTGCCGTACCGCGGGCATCGGCTGCCTGGAGTGCAAGAAGCCGCTGATCGACTCGGTGCTGGCGGAACTGGCACCGATCCGCGAGCGCGCGAAGGCCTACGAAGCCAATCCCGCGCGGGTCGCCGAGATCCTGGATGCCGGCTGCAAGCGCGCGCGCGAGGCGGCGCATGAGACAATGCAGGACGTCCGCGCAGCCGTGGGTCTCGACTATTGATGGACGAGGTTGCCGACACCGCAGTGGTCGAGGGCGCCACAGGTCCGGCGCCGCCGCCGCCGCAGCAGGCGGAGATGCCGTTCGCCATCGTCGACGGCGAGCCGGTCACGGTGATCCCGCGCGACCTCTACATCCCGCCGCAGGCGCTCGAGGTGTTCCTCGAGGCGTTCGAGGGCCCGCTCGACCTGCTGCTGTACCTGATCCG
>CAZYPM010000132.1:0-5641 GCA_964649205.1 uncultured Steroidobacteraceae bacterium | reverse complement strand
GGACGTCTGGGGCGGCGTTGCGGCGCCATTCTGGGCGCTGCTGCACCCGACGCAGTCGTGGCGGATCCTGTTGCCGATACCTCCGAAGCGGTCTGCGCCGGAGGAATCCGATCGGGAGGGAGGAAAATGATGCTCTCCCCACGCCCAGCGAAAACGCCGGCGATGTTCCTGTTCTGGGTGTGCCTTGCAGCCGCCGCCAGTGAAGAGCCGGTGGATCCCGCGGCAAAGCCGGCTGCCACCGAAACCGAGACGAAACCTGCCGCCGAGGAAGCCGCCGAGTTCAAGCCCCCGGGATTCAGGGCCAAGAAGCACGGCGACATCACGCTCTATTGCCGGCGCGAGACCGTGCTGGGATCGCGCTTCAAGGCGGAGAAGTGCTACGACCAAGCCGGCGTCGAGGAGATCCTGCGCGCCGAGAGCGAGAACAAGGAAATCCTGGACAAGATCCGCAACTGCGGCGTGGGGTCGTGCCCGGGCGGTTGAGTCGGGTTCCGGGTTCCGCCCCGCCGGTTGTCAACCGCCGCGCCGGTCCCGGCGCGAACGCGCCTCGGCCGATCCGGTCTCGCCCGAAACGAATTCGAGCAGGTCTCCCGGCTGGCACTTCAGCTCGCGGCACAAGGCCTCGAGCGTTGTGAAGCGGATAGCGCGCGCCTTGTTGGTCTTCAGGATCGAGAGATTGGCGAGCGTGATGCCGATGCGGTCGGCAAGCTCCGTAAGGCTGATCCCGCGCTCGGCCATCACCTGTTCGAGATTGATCCGGATGGGCAAGGTCGCGCTCAGACCGTGAGCTCGTTGTCGCGTTTGAGCGCGAGCCCCTGCCGGAACACCTCCGCCAGTGCGAGCACCAGCAGGCCAGCGAGAAATCCGTTGCTGAGGATGGGGGCGTTGAAACCGAACAACGGCGGGCGCTGGGCCGGCGGCAGCTGCACCGGCGTGCCGGAAATCAGGATCTCCGTGTGCTCCGCCAGGTGGCCGTACATCGCGTAGGCGAACCAGCCCTCGGCGACGGCGGACACCAGCGCATAGACGATGAGCGAGACGCCGACGATCTGCACCAGCCGCACGCTCTGGGCGGTGAAGCTCTCGCCGCGGCCGACATTGCGGAACAGTCGCCGCAGGAGTTCGAACAGCGCCACGAAGAAAAGCGCATAGATCAGAAGCACCGGCAGGCCGTAGGCCTTGAACACCTCGACGGCCGCCGCCGGCTGCTTGACGGTCATCGCCACGTTCCCGCTGAACGCCTGCATGCGCAGGGTGGGCCCGACCTCACCTTCGGCGGCCGGCCGCAGCTCGATGCTGGCAGGCTGCCCGAGGAATATGCCGTTTGCGGGCCCGAGGCGTGCGTCGGGCGGCAGCTCGGGATCGACCAGGAGAGTCGCGAGGATGAAAACGGCCGCGAGCGCCGCGCAGACGGTCAGCACCGTGAAAGTGACGCGGAACAGCCTTGGCAGCAGCAGGTTCATGGAAGCTCTCCCATCCTTATCGATAAACAATATATATCGTTTATCAATAAGACTCAAGGAGAGGATCGCTATCGGCTCGGTCCTGCTACAGGCCAAGGGCCAATCGGAGTCCGTCGTCGACCCGCATCATGGCCGCTCGCGGCAACGCCCGAACACGATCGGTCAGGAACGACTTGTCGATCGTCACGACTTGGGAGACGTTCACGACCGACGGCTTGGGCAGGCCCGAATCCTTCTTGCTGACCGCGACATTGCCCGGCGCAACCGCGAGCGCCAGGTTCGAAGTGATCACCGCGACGATTGCGGTCGAGATGCGGCTGTCGTTGAACGGATCGGACTGAACGACGAGGACCGGGCGCCGGAACCCCGGCCCGGAGCCGGAGGGAGGCGGCAGAACCGCCCACCAGATTTCACCACGCTTCACGACTCAGCCGCTCCAGCTGGGCATGGCTGAGCGCAGGGTCGACGCCTGAAAACTGCTTCCCATACACGGAATTCAGCTTCGACGTCAGCGCGCTGGCGCCGTGCGCGCCGACGTAGGCAGCGATGGCCTCGGCATACAGTTGGCTGCGAGGCTTGCGCTGCCTGCGGGCCAGCCTTTCGGCGGCCCGGAATACCGGATCGGGCAGGGAAATGGCGACTTTCATGCCGGACATGGTATCACCACGGGTATGACCACAACAACGAAAGCGTGCGGCGACGAGTGCAATCCGGCAAGCGGAATAACTCGGCTGAAAGCCCAGTTTCAAGCGGTCTCGACGTCCCCACCCTTCTCGATCGCCCGGCAGGTCTCCGCGACCTGCTCGCGCACGATTTCCGCCAGCCGCCGCGCGCCGGGGCCGGTGGCCTCGCGATCCGCGAACACGAGATAGAGCGTCGCCTCGCGCACGCCGCCTTCGACCAGCGGCAGCGGCTTGAGCCGGCCGCGGTCGAGTTCCTCGCGGATCGACTCCTCCGGAAACCACGCGTAACCGAGCCCCATGCAGGCCGCGCGGATCGAGGTCGCCTTGTGCGAGACAGTCCAGCGCAGCTCGTTGATCCAGGCGCCGCTCGGGCGCGTGTGCATGACGCCGGAATCGCGGATCACGAGGTGGCGGTGCGGGCGCAGGTCGTCGAGCGTGAGCGGCCGCCCCAGCCGCTGCAGCGGATGCTCCGGGTGGGCCGCGCACACGAACCGCAGCCGCATCAGCGGGTCGCCCAGGAATCCCGCCGGCACGTGCGAGCCGATCACGAAATCGGCGCGGCCTTCCAGCAGCGCCTCGTCGGTGCCGCCGAGCACCGCCTCGATGAGCTCGATCCGCGTCTCCGGGCGCTCCTGCGAGTACTTCTCGAGACAGCGCAGCAGCAGCCAGGTCGGGAACACGATGTCCACCGCCAGCCGGAGCTCGGGCTCCCAGCCCCGGGCGAGGTCTGCGGCCGCGCGCTCCAGTCGCGCGGCCTCCTCGATCAGCGCCTTGCCGCGCCGATACAGAACTTGCCCGGCCGCGGTCAGCGCGGCCTTGCGGCCCTGGACCTCGAACACCTTGACGCCTGCGAGCTGCTCCAGCTTCTGCACGGCATAGCTGACGGTGGACTGGCTCTTGTGGATGGCCGCGGCGGCCTGCGCGTAACCCCCTGATTCCACGACGGAAACCAGCGCAGCCCATTGGTCCAGGGTGACTTTTGGCTTGGCCATCAGTTCTAACAATTCGAACGATAACGCCGAAAATATGCGCTTTTTAATCTACGGCATCAATACGAATATCTCCCCACCTGAACACGGGAGACCGCCATGACGACTCTGAACCATGCAGCCCACCTCACCGGCCGTACCCTGATCGCGGCCATCTTCCTGATCTCGGGGGTCGGCAAGATCACCGGCTACTCCGGCACCGTCGCCTACATGGAGTCCATGGGCGTGCCGGGTTCACTGCTGCTACCGACCATCGTGCTCGAGATCGGCGGGGCGCTCGCCATCATCGCGGGTTGGTGGACGAGGCCCGTGGCGCTCGCACTGGCCGCGTTCTCGCTCATCGCCGGCATCCTGTTCCACGGCAATTTCGCCGACCCGATGCAGCAGATCATGTTCCTGAAGAACGTCGCGATCGCGGGCGGCTTCCTGTTCCTGGCGGTCAATGGCGCAGGCAGCTGGAGCCTGGATGCGCGCCGGGCCCGCGCCTGAAGTCTTAGACTGGATCAATCGGAGACCATCATGACCGTTCGCACCTTGCAGAGAGTCGTTCCTTCGGTGCTGTCATCCGACGGCGCCGGCGTGAAATTGCGCCGCAGCCTGGGCGCCAGCCAGGCGCTGCGCCACGACCCGTTCCTGATGCTCGACGAATTCGGCACCGACAACCCGGACGACTACATCGGCGGCTTCCCGCCGCATCCGCATCGCGGCTTCGAGACCGTGACCTACATGCTCGATGGCCACATGCAGCACAAGGACCACATGGGCAACACCGGCGACCTCGGTCCCGGCGGCGTGCAGTGGATGACAGCCGGCCGTGGCGTGATCCACTCCGAGATGCCGCAGCAGGCCGAGGGCCGCATGCGCGGCTTCCAGTTGTGGATCAACCTGCCGGCGAAAGAGAAGATGAAGCCGGCGGCGTACCGCGACATCCCCGCGGCGGAAATCCCGACCGCCGCGCTCGCCGGCGGCGGCGAGGCGAAAGTGATCGCCGGAACACTGCAGCAGGGTGCGGCCAAAACGGCGGGTCCGATCCAGGGACTCTCGACGGAGCCACTGTACTTCGACCTGCGGCTGCCGCCGCTCGCTGAGTTCGAGGCGCCGGTGCCGGCCGGGCACAACGCATTCCTGTACGTGTACGAAGGCCAGGCGGCGATCGGCGACAAGCCGCTGCCGAATCGCGCCGCCGGCCTGCTGACCGACGGCGACCGCGTGCAGCTGCGGGCCGGCCACGACGGCGCGCGCCTGCTGCTGCTCGCCGGCAAGCCGCTTCACGAGCCCGTCGTGCAGTACGGCCCGTTCGTGATGAATACGCGCGAGGAGATCGAGCGCGCGGTGCGCGACTACCAGAACGGCGAGCTGACGGGCGCCTGAGCAAGCCCCGCCGCAATTTCGCAGCCTCGGGCTGGTGTTACCGTCAAACCGGATGGCTATAGCTATCTGAGAATGATCGGCGCTGCGCGCCTCAAACGCAGAGCCGGAACCTGCCACGACCGCCGATCCGGTAGGCAGTGAACCCGCGCTGGTCGGTCGTCAGCACCCGATCAGTCTTGAGATCCTCGGCCAGAACGACGAGTGTCGCGTCGGCAAAGTCCATGGGCTGGTCCGCATAGCGCTCCATGAGGTCCCGGGCGCGACGCAGCGAATTTGGCGTGGAAGGCATGAGCAGCGCGCCGCCCCCAAGTACAAAATCGAGACAGGCCAACGCCCCGCCAGGGACGCGCCCCAGCAGGTGCGTCGCTTCCGTCAGCACGGCTTCGGTGGTGACAACCTGGCCAGTCCACGCTGAGAAGAATTCGACGAATTCACGATGGCGCCGCTGGGCGCGGTCGAGCACGGAGACGATCGCTCCGGTATCCAGCAGCAGTTCAGCGGCCACGCGACAGCGATTCGATCAGATACTCGCGGTGCTGTTCGGCGAGATCGGCGATGCCCGAATCCAGCGAACCGATCAGCGCCCGGACTCGTTCTGCCGGGCGAGCGCGGGCGGCCACAGGCGCATTCAGATAGTCGCGCAATGCGGCACGGACAATGTCGGAACTCCTGCGGCCGGACTTGCGGCTGGCGCGGGCCAGGGCGTCGGTCAGGTCCGCAGGCAAGCGTACCGTAAGCTGCGATTCCATGATGTAATGCATTGTAATGCGATGAAGTGCAACTGGCAAACCGGCCCGGGCAGCGGTGGCCGCAGTTGCCGCGCACCAGCGTCAGGGATGAGTCTGAGCTTGAGGCGGCGAGCAAGCGACCGGACAATCTCGCGGGAACCTTAAGATTCAGGCAAGGCCAGAGCTACTGGCCGGTCCGTTTCCCACTCCGGAGCCCCGTCTGAAAGTCTTCCGAATCATGACTGCGCTTTGCCTCTGCGGCTTCGCGACCGTCTCCATCGCACAGGACGAGCAGCCCGAGACCGAGGCCGAGGAGCCGGCTGCGGAGTCGTCCGGGCAGGAGGCGCAGGAGCAGCCGCCGGAGGGCGAGGCGATCGACGCCGCCGCCGTGGAGGCCGAGATCGCAG
>CAZYPM010000131.1:3033-5660 GCA_964649205.1 uncultured Steroidobacteraceae bacterium | reverse complement strand
GTGGTGAAGATCACGGCGGGCGGCTCCGGCATGCGCGCGAGGTGGCGCGCGGCCTCGAGCCCGTCCATGCCCGGCATGCGCACGTCCAGCAGCACGACCTCGGGCTTCAGCCTGCCGGCGAGCAGCAATGCCTCCTCGCCGTTGGCGGCGACGCCCGCCAGTTCCGTGTCCGGCAGCTCCTCCACCAGGTGCGACAGCCGCTCGCGGGCGAGCGGCTCATCGTCCACCACCAGCACGCGCAGGTTCACTGCGGCGGCCCGCCCGCAGGGAAGCGCAGCGTGACGAGGAAGTGCTCCGGCGTCTCGATGACCTCCAGCCCCGCCTCGCCGTGGAACATGAGCTCGAGCCGCTGGCGCACGTTCTCGAGGCCGATCTGGTGCCCGGGCCGGCGCGCCACCAGCTTCGGCTGCACCGGGTTGCCGATGGTGATGACCGCCGTCGCTTCCTCGCGCCTGCCGGTGACGCGTATCGTGCCGCCTTTGTCGAGCGGCTCGATGCCGTGGTAGACGGCGTTCTCGAGCAGCGGCTGGAGGATCAGCGCCGGGACCTGGGCGTCGAGCGGCAGGCCCTCGATCTGCCAGTCCACCTTCAGGCGGTCGCCGAGGCGCAGCCGTTCGACGCGCTCGTAGGCGCGTGCGATCTCGATCTCGTGCGCGAGCGGGATGCGCTCGCGGTGCTCGCGCAGCGAGGCGCGGAACAGGTCCGACAGGTCCGCGATCGCCTGCTCGGCGAGGCGCGGGTTGCTGCGCGTGAGCGAGGCGATGGTGTTCATGCTGTTGAACAGGAAGTGCGGGCGGATGCGCGCCTGCAGCGCGCGCACGCGGCTCTGCGCCTCGGCCTCGACGTTCGCGCGCCACTGCTGCGAGACGTAGAAGTAGCGCAGCGCGAGCCCGCCGGCGATGGCGCAGACGGCGAGGTTGCGCAGCAGGAACTTCAGGTGATCGACGAGCGGCGCAGCCGCGAGGCCGAGCATCTGGTTGGTGCGGTCGTTGAACCACCAGGCGCCCTCGGTCACGGCAGCCGTGACGGCCAGCATCAGCACCAGCGCCAGGGTCGAGCCCTTCGCCACGTCCATCCTGCCGAGCACGCCGCGCAAGGCGCAGAGCAGCGCAGCGATGCCGAGTCCGGTCCACAGCAGGAACAGCGATGTCCGGGCGAGGTAGGGCCAGAAGGCCTCGGTGATGCCGTGGCGCGCGAGTGTCAGCAGCACGGCGATCAGTTCCGCGATCAGCACGACTGCGAGCACGCTCTGCGCGCGGCAGAAGTCGGGCAGGTAGAAACCGGGGCGCTCGCGGCGGATCAGGTAGGTGCCGGTGGAATCCACGGCCTCAGCCCTTGCGCGTGAACAGCGGCGCCTTCAGGCGGAAGATCGTCGAGATGTCCTCCTCGCCGTGGCCCGCGGCCTGCAGGCGCTCGTAATCCTCGATCGTCGCCTCGACGACCGGGAGCTTCGCGCCACGTTTCGCCGCCATCTCGCGGCAGATGCGCAGGTCCTTGTCGTGATGGCGCACGCGGAACCCGGCGGGGTACTCGCCGCGGACCATGAACGGCGCGCGATTCACGAAATACCAGGACGAGCCCGCGCCCTTGCCGAGGATGTCGATCACCTGCTCGAGCGGCAGGCCCTCGGCCTGGGCGAAAGCCATCGCCTCGGCCGCGGCCTGGATCGCGCCCGCGCAGAGGATCTGGTTGGTCGCCTTGGTGGCCTGGCCGGCGCCGGACGGGCCCATCAGCACGGCAACCTTGCCGAGCGCCGCCAGCACCGGTTGCGCGCGCTCGAATGCCTGCTCGTCGCCGCCGCACATGATCGCGAGCGTCGCGTTCTTCGCGCCTTCCACGCCGCCGCTCACCGGGCAGTCGAGGAAGCTGCCGCCGGCGCCCGCGACGAGCGCAGCGCATTGGCGCGCCGTGTTCGCGCCGACCGTGGAGCAGTCCATGACGATGGCGTCGCGGCGCAGGCCGCCGAGCAGGGCACCGACCACGGCCAGCAGGTCGTCGTCGGCGGAGACGCAGCTGACGATGGCGTCGCAGGTGGAGGCGAGTTCAGCCGGGGATGCGAACGCGCGACAGCCGGTCTCGGTGGCGAGCGCCTCGGCCTTGGCGGCGGTGCGGTTCCAGGCGCCGGCGAGCATCCCTGCGCGGTGCAGGTTGCGGGCCATGTGCTGGCCCATCGCGCCGAGTCCGATGAATCCGACGTTCATGGCGGGCCTCATTGTGCCCGCAACGGCGTCTCAGTTGCAGTAATCGTCCACGGCCTGCTTGGCGCGGGCGCGGGCTTCGGCGAGCTCCTGGTCGGAGAGATAGACGCGCTTGCCGTTTTCCTCGCGGAACAGGCGGCGCGATTCGACGTAGCGCTGGTAGCGATCCTGCGCGGCCTTGCACTGCTCGACCTTGGCCTTCTCGGCGTCGTTCGCAGCAGCCTGCATCGCCTCGCGCGAAACGGGCGGTTCGGGCGTCGTGGCCATGCCGGAGGGCGTGGACGTGGCGCCTGCGCCGGAGTCGTAGTCGTCACCCTCGTCGTAATCGTCGCCGGACTCTTCTTCATCCACGACGCCGGCCTGGTGGACGATGCCCAGGATCTTGGCGTCCGCCTGGCGCGGGGGAAGGTCGGTGTAGTGGATCTGGCC
>CAZYPM010000131.1:0-2933 GCA_964649205.1 uncultured Steroidobacteraceae bacterium | reverse complement strand
AACGGCCCACCGTGGGGTTCAGACGGCGGTGGCCCCCGGGCTAATGGTTGTAGGCCCGCTCGTCGTGCAGCGCGAGGTCGAGGCCCTCGGTTTCCTGCTCCTTCGACACGCGCAGGCCCATCGTGACATCGAGAAGTTTGAGGATGATGAAACTGCCGATGCCGCTCCAGGCGATCGTGAACAGCACGCTCTTCAGCTGGATCCAGACCTGGCCGCCGATCGAGACGCCCTCCGCGAGGCCGGCGCCGCCGAGGGAGCCCGCGCACACACCGGTCAGGATGGCGCCGACAATCCCGCCCACGGCGTGCACGCCGAACACGTCCAGCGAATCGTCGTAGCCCAGCAGCCGCTTCAGGCGCGTGGCGGCCAGGAAGCAGAGCACCCCGGCGCCGATGCCGATCAGGAGCGCACCCGCAGGGCCGGCGGTGCCGGAGGCCGGCGTAATCGCGACCAGGCCTGCGATTGCGCCGGAGACGATGCCGAGCGCGCTCGGCTTGCCGTGCGCGGCCCATTCGAAGCTCATCCAGGAGAGCGCGGCCGCGGCGGTCGCGACCTGCGTGACCAGCATCGCCATGCCGGCCGTGCCGTTCGCGGCGACGGCGCTGCCGGCGTTGAACCCGAACCAGCCGACCCAGAGCAATGCCGCGCCGATCACCGTGAAGGGCAGGTTGTGCGGCGGCATGGCCGTGCCCGGATACCCCTGCCTGCGTCCCAACACGAGGGCAGCGACGAGACCCGCGACGCCCGCGTTGATGTGCACCACCGTGCCGCCGGCGAAATCGAGCACGCCCCAGTCCCACATGAGCGCGCCGGGCCCGCTCCAGACCATGTGCGTCATCGGCGCATAGACGAAGGTGAACCAGAGCGCGGTGAACACCAGCAGCGCCGCGAACTTCATGCGCTCGGCGAAGGCGCCGACGATGAGCGCGGGCGTGATGATCGCGAAGGTGAGCTGGAAGGTCGCAAACACGGACTCGGGGATGGTGGCGACGACCGATTCCACGGTGACGCCTGCCATGAACGCCTTGCCGAGCCCGCCGATGAAGGAGCGCAGCCCGACCTCGCCCGCGGTCATGCCGCCGGTGTCGAAGGCGATGCTGTAGCCGTACACCACCCAGAGCACCGAGACCAGCGCCGCGATCGCGAAGCACTGCATCAGCACCGAGAGCGCGTTCTTGACCCGCACCATGCCGGCGTAGAGGAGCGCGAGACCCGGGATCGTCATCAGCAGCACGAGCGCAGTGGCGACGATCATCCAGGCGGTGTCGCCGCTGTCGATGGCTGGCAGGGCTTCTTGCACGTCGGGCCTCCCTTCGGTCGAAAACTGCCGCCACGGGCCAGATTCACCGCGGCCGCCGGCGGCCGGAAACGGTTAGCGTCTGAACTGGCTCTGCAGCATCCGTGCCAAGGAAGGAACGCATGGGAATCATGGGGTTACAATCGACGCCGGCCGGCCGGCGGCCCGCGGCTGCACCGTCGTGGCGCAGCCGTGACCGGCTGCTGCAAGATTGTGGTTCACCGGAGGTCGCGCATGGCATTCGATCCGAAGTCGCTCGACGAACTCGCCCGCAAGCTCGCGGACTCGGTGCCGCCCGGCCTCGCGGCGCTCAAGAGCGACCTGGAGCAGAACTTCAAGGCCGTGCTGCAGAGCGGGCTCGCGAAGCTCGACCTCGTGACGCGCCAGGAATTCGACATCCAGGCGGGCGTGCTGCGCAGGAGCCGCGAGCGGCTCGAAGAGCTCGAAAAGCGCCTCGCCGCGCTGGAAGCGCGCAAGCCCAAGGGCTGAGCGCCGCGGCGCGCGGGCGCGCGCCATGAAACCCGGATCGCCCCGGAGCGCGCCGTGAACCCGGCGACCGTGCTGTCGCGCGCCCAGTTCGGGCTGGATGCGCCGCTGGTGCGCGTGGAGGTCCACTGTGGCGGCGGACTGCCGCAACTCACCGTGGTCGGGCTCGCGGAAGTCGCGGTGCGCGAGAGCCGCGAGCGCGTGCGCGCGGCCATCGTCAAGGACGGCGCGGATTTCCCGCCCGGGCGCATCACCGTGAGCCTCGCGCCCGCGGACCTGCCGAAAGAAGGCGGGCGCTTCGACCTGCCGATCGCGCTCGGCATCCTGGCGGCCGCGGGCAGGCTGCCCGGCGAGCGGCTGGCGGGCACCGAGTTCTACGGCGAGCTCTCGCTCTCGGGCGAACTGCGCGCGATCCGCGGCGCGCTGGCGGCGAGCGCGCACGCGGCGGGCGATGGGCACCGGATCGTAGTTCCGCGCGCGAACCTGGACGAAGCGCGCGCGGCGCAGGGCGCCGTGGTCGCGGGCGCAGAATCGCTCGACGCCGTGCGCCATGCGCTGCAGGACAGTGTCGGGCTCGAGTTCGCCGCGGGATCGCCGCTGCCGGACTGCCGGCCCGCGTCACCCGATCTCGCGGACGTCCGCGGGCAGCTCGGGCCCAAGCGTGCGCTCGAAATCGCCGCGGCCGGCGGCCACAGCCTGTTGCTCATCGGCCCGCCCGGCGCCGGCAAGAGCATGCTGGCGCAGCGGCTGCCGGGGATCCTGCCCGCGCTGTCCGATGCGGAAGCGCTGGAATGCGCGATGCTGCATTCGCTGGTGCGCCCGCTGCCGCCGGTGGCGGAATGGCGGCGGCGGCCGTACCGCGCGCCGCACCACGGCACCTCGGCCGCGGCCGTCATCGGTGGCGGCGGGCGCCTGCGCCCCGGCGAGATTTCGCTCGCGCACCGCGGCGTGCTGTTCCTGGACGAACTGCCCGAGTACCGCCGCGACGTGCTGGAGGCCCTGCGCGAACCGCTGGAGACCGGATTCGTGAGCATTGCGCGCGCGGCCTGGCGCGGCCAGTTCCCGGCGCGGTTCCAGCTGGTCGCGGCGATGAATCCCTGTCCCTGCGGCTACGCCGGCGATCCCAGCGGGCGCTGCCGTTGCAGCGAGC
>CAZYPM010000130.1:0-5669 GCA_964649205.1 uncultured Steroidobacteraceae bacterium | reverse complement strand
GGCTGGCGCTGCTGGCGCTCGTATTCATACACGCCGATCAGCGCATCCACACGCAAGCCGCGAATGAAGATGCGATCGTCCCCGACCGGCCGCGAACGCGCGGTATCGGTGGCCTGGTGGGCGATGCGGGCAAGGAACTCGACCGATTCGGTCTTCATGGTGATCATCCTCGGTCAAACAGCTCCGAATTGAAGGTGCTGCGGTCGGGGCGAGCGTCTGCCACCCCGACCGCAGTCGTTCAGCGCGCGACGAAGACCCCGTACTCCTCGCTGGCGTCGAGCAGCCAGCGGTACAGGTAGTCGGCAAAGCTGCGCCGGATGATCAGCTCCCACTGCGCCTCGCCCACCCGGCGGATGACCGCCGTGCTCTTGGCGAAGGTGGTGCTGATGCCCTTGCCCACGGGGAAGTTGCGCGGATGGAAGTCGTAGCCTGCCGACTTCTTCAGCACTTCGAGGGCGCTGGGGCCGCTCAGCTCGAGCATCGTCTGCGCACCACTGACCTGCATCACCGCGTAGTGGCCGGTGAGCGCCTGGCGCAGGCGCAGCTCGGTGGCGTGGTCCTCGCCTTGCGGCACGACGACCAGCCACTCGTCCGGCGACATCCACTGCACGCTGACACCGCGCGCATCGTCGCGCGACACCGGCCCCACCTTCAGCGGCAGCGGCACGCCGAGGGCAGCCTCGACGCCGGCGCGGAAGGCCTCGTCCGCGGCATTGCCGCGCAGGATCAGGTGCCCGAGGAAGGCGCGCTCGGACAGCACCACGCCTGCGCCCTGCGCTGCGGGCTGGGTGGCCACGGTGACGCGGCAGATGGACAGCGGCGACTCGGCGCGGAATGCCGCCGTCGGGTGGGCATCGAATGTTGCGAACTCAGACATGATGGCGGGCTCCTTTGGGATCGTAGAAGACGGGGCTGACCACTTCGGCGGCATGGACCTTGCCATCGGCCATCGGCAGATAGACGGTCTGGCCGATGCGCTCGTTGCCGCCCTTCACCAGGGCGAGGGCAAAGCCATGACCCAGGGTCGGGCTGAAATAGCTGGAGGTGACATGACCCACCATCGGCATCGGGATCCTGATCTCCTTGTCGAGCACGATCTGGGCGCCTTCCTGCAGCACGAGCTGCGGGTCGAGCGGCTTGAGGCCGACGAGCTGCTTGCGGTCGCTGCGCTTGGTGTCGGGTCGTGCCAGCGCACGCCGGCCGATCCACGAGTAGGGCTTCTTGTAACCCACGCACCACTGCATGCCGAGGTCTTCCGGCGTCACCGAGCCATCGGTTTCCTGGCCGATGATGATGAAGCCCTTCTCCGCCCGCAGCACGTGCATGGTCTCGGTGCCATAGGGCGTCAGGTCGTACTTGGCGCCCTTGTCGAACAGCGCCTTCCACACGTGCATCGCGTAGTTGGCCTGGACGTTGATCTCGTACGACAGCTCGCCGGTGAAGGAGATGCGGAAGATGCGCGCCGGCACGCCGGCCACCTTGGCTTCGCGCCAGTCCATGTAGGGGAAGGCTTCGGCCGACATGTCGATGTCCGCCAGCTCGGCCAGCAGCTTGCGCGCATTGGGGCCGGTCACCGTCATCGCCGCCCAGTGGTCGGTGGTGGAGTTGAAGTACACCTCGAGGTCCGGCCACTCGGTCTGGTGCCACATCTCCATCCAGTCGAGCACGCCTGCGGCGCCGCCGGTGGTGGTGGTCATGTGGAAGTGGTTGTCGGCCAGGCAGGCGGTCACGCCGTCGTCCATCACCATGCCGTCGTCCTTGCACATGAGGCCGTAGCGGCACTTGCCGGGTTCGAGCTTGGTCCAGGCGTTGGTGTACAGGCGGTTGAGGAACTCGCGTGCGTCCTTGCCCTGGATCTCGATCTTGCCCAGCGTCGAGGCGTCGAGAATGCCGACCCCTTCGCGCACGGCACGGCACTCGCGCTGCACGGCGTCGTGCATCGACTCGTTGCCGCGCGGGAAGTACCACGGCCGCATCCACTGCCCGACTTCCTCGAACTTCGCGCCGCGCTCCACATGCCAGGCATGCAGGGCGGTGTAGCGGCGGGGATCGAAGAACTCGTTGCAATGACGGCCCGCGATCGCGCCGAAGGTGATCGGGGTGTAGTTCGGGCGGAACACGGTGGTGCCGGTGTCCGGGATCGTCTGCTGCGTGACGCGGGCGGCGATCGCCATGCCGTTGATGTTGCCGAGCTTGCCCTGGTCGGTGCCGAAGCCCAGGCCGGTGTAGCGCTTGACGTGCTCGATCGACTCGAAGCCTTCGCGCGTGGCGAGTTCGATGCCGGCCGCGGTGACGTCGTTCTGCTGATCGACGAACTGCTTGGGCGCACGCATCGCCGGCTTGGTGTGCGGCACCTGGTACAGCGCCACCGGCTTGCCTTCGCGCACCGGCGCCACTGTCGGCAGCACGAAGCTGGCGGCGGTGAGGCCGGTTTCGGCCGCCGCACGCACGCCGGCCTCGAAGCCGTCGGCGAGCGCATCGCGCAGCGTCCACCGGCCATTGGCGCCGCCGGCCGCAATCTGGCCGGGCACGCCACCGGACACGAAGCCCAGCAGGTCGTCGCGCCACACCGGGCGACGGCCGGTGTGTGCGGCCAGATGGATGACCGGACTGTAGCCGCCGGAACTGGCGATGGTGTCGCAGGCCAGTTCGCTGGTGCTGCCCTTGACGCGGAAACCGTCGATGTCGATCGCAGCCACCACGGCGGCGCTGACGCGCTTCTTGCCCTGCGCCTCGATCACCGCGCTGCCGGTGATGATGCGGATGTTGCGCGAGCGTGCCGCCGCGACGAGGTCGCCGTCCGGGCGCTCGCGGGCATCGACGATCGCCACCACCTCGCGCCCGGCGTCATGCCAGTCGAGCGCGGCGCGGTAGGCGTGGTCGTTGGCGGTGCTCAGCACCAGGCGCTGGCCGGGCATCACGCCGTAGCGGCGGATGTAGGTCGACACCGCGCCTGCGACCAGGTTGCCCGGCACGTCGTTGCGGGCATAGACCAGGGGACGCTCGTGGGTGCCGGTGGCGAGCACGACGCGGCCGGCGCGCACCTTGTGCATGCGGGCACGGGCCTGGCGGCGGCCATCGGCGAGCGGGGCGACGTCGGCAAGATGCTCGGTGCGGCGCTGGTGCAGGGTGACGAAGTTATGGTCGTGGTAGCCGTTGGCCGTGGTGCGCGGCAGCAGCAGCACGTCGGGCAGCGCAGCCAGTTCGGCGAGCGCCTTGGCCGCCCACTCCTCGGCCAGCTTGCCGTCGATCTGTTCGCGGCTGTCGAGCAGCGAGCCGCCCATCTCCTCCTGCTCGTCGCACAGGATCACGCGCGCACCGCTGCGGGCAGCGGCCAGCGCGGCGGCGAGGCCGGTGGGACCGGCGCCGACCACGAGGACGTCGCAATGGTGATTCATGTGGTCGTAGATGTCCGGGTCGTTCTGCAGCGGACTGCGACCGAGACCGGCGGCCTTGCGGATGTACTGCTCGTACTTCGGCCACGCCGAGGCCGGCGACATGAAGGTCTTGTAGTAGAAACCCGGCGGCATGAACTGGCCGCCGAGCTGGCCGATCACGCCCATCAGGTCACGGTTGACGTTGGGCCAGCCATTGGTGCTCCTGGCCACCAGGCCGTCGTACAGGGCCTGCTGGGTGGCGCGCACGTTGGGCACCTGGCCGGCTTCGGTCGCGCCGAGCTGGACGATGGCATTGGGCTCGTCGGCGCCGGCGGTGACCAGGCCACGCGGACGGGCGTACTTGAAGCTGCGGTTCAGCACGTCGACGCCGTTGGCGAGCAGCGCCGAGGCCAGCGTGTCACCAGCAAAGCCCTGGTAGCTCACGCCGTTGAAGGTGAAGCGCAACGGACGCTTGCGGTCGATGCGGCCGCCGTTGCCGAGACGGTTGCGTTGGCTCATTTTGCCGCTCCCTGGTTGGAGGCCTGTGCGGAGGCCTTGGCCTTGCGCGACTCGGCGGTCACCGCCGGTTGCTGGCCAGGCAAATAGGTTTCGAGGATTTCGTAGCTGACGGTGTCGCGGGTGACGTTGAAGAACTTGCGGCAGCCGGCGGCGTGGAACCACTGTTCGTGATGCAGGCCGCGCGGGTTCTTGCGGAAGAACAGGTAGTCGCCCCAGTCCTCGTCGCTGGTGTTCTCGGGGTCGGCCGGGCGCGCGATGTGCGCCTCGCCCTTGGGCCGGAACTCCTCTTCCTCGCGATGCTCGTCGCAGTGCGGGCAGTAGATGTGCAGCATGGTGTCCTGCTCCTGTCAGTGCGCGACGCCGGCGGCGCCGTGCTCGTCGATGAGTTTTCCGGAGTTGAAGCGGTCGATCGTGAACGGTGCGGCGAGCGGATGCGCCTTGCCGTCGGCGAGCGTGGCCGCGAACACGTGGCCCGAGCCCGGGGTGGCCTTGAAGCCGCCGGTGCCCCAGCCGCAGTTGAAGAACAGGCCGCCGACCGGCGTGGCCGAGATGATCGGGCAGGCGTCGGGGGTGGTATCGACGATGCCGCCCCACTGCCGGTTCATGCGCACGCGCGAGAAGATCGGGAACAGCTCGACGATGGCCTGCAGGGTGTGCTCGATCGTCGGGTAGCTGCCGCGCTGGCCATAGCCGTTGTAGCCGTCGATGCCGGCGCCGATGACGAGGTCGCCCTTGTCCGACTGGCTGATGTAGCCATGGACGTGGTTCGACATCACCACGGTGTCGAGGATGGGCTTCATCGGCTCGGACACCAGGGCCTGCAGCGGGTGGGACTCGATCGGCAGCTTGAAGCCGGCCATCTTCGCCAGCACGCCGGAGTTGCCGGCGGCGACGCAGCCCACCGTCTTGGCGCCGATGAAGCCGCGGTTGGTTTCCACGCCCAGCACCTTGCCGCCGCTGATGCGAAAGCCGGTGACTTCGGTCTGCTGCAGCAGGTCGACACCGAGCGCGTCGGCACCGCGGGCAAAGCCCCAGGCCACCGCGTCGTGACGGGCGACACCGGCGCGCGGCTGCCACGATGCACCGAGCACCGGATAGCGGCGATTGGCCGAGCAGTCCATGTGCGGCACGATCTCCTGGATCTGCTTGACGTCGAGCACCTCGCCATCGATGCCGTTGAGGCGGTTGGCGTTGACCCGGCGGTGGATGTCGCGCATGTCCTGCAGGGTGTGGCCGAGGTTCATCACCCCGCGCTGCGAGAACATCACGTTGTAGTTGAGGTCCTGGGACAGGCCTTCCCACAGCTTCATGGCGTGCTCGTAGAGCCAGGCGGCCTCGTCCCACAGGTAGTTCGAGCGCACGATGGTGGTGTTGCGCGCGGTGTTGCCGCCACCCAGCCAGCCCTTCTCGACCACGGCGACATTGGTGATGCCGTGCACCTTGGCCAGGTAGTAGGCGGTGGCCAGGCCGTGGCCGCCGCCGCCGACGATGATGACGTCGTACTGGCTCTTGGGCACCGGGTTGCGCCACATGCGCTGCCAGTTCTCGTGGTGGCTGAGCCCGTGCTTGACGAGCCCGAAGCCGGAATAGTGTTGCATGGTGATCTCCTTGTGCGGTCCGGGCTTGCGCTCAGCACTCGACGACATTCACGGCTAGCCCGCCGCGGGATGTTTCCTTGTATTTGTCCTTCATGTCGCGGCCGGTGTCGCGCATGGTCTTGATGACCTTGTCGAGCGACACGAAATGCTTGCCGTCGCCACGAAGCGCCATGCG
>CAZYPM010000129.1:0-5700 GCA_964649205.1 uncultured Steroidobacteraceae bacterium | reverse complement strand
GCGCGCGCTCGTGATCGTCACCCGGTACTGATTCGCGTTCTGGAACGGGCCGAGCCCGGTCGACACCTGCTGCTGCTGGCCCGCGGCCAGCGTTCCCGACAGCTCGCGGCGCAGTTCGCGCGTGCGACCGGCGGCGTCCACGTACTGCACCGCGATCGCCAGGCCGGTCACTGGCACCCGTGTCGGGTTCCCGATCGCGACCACGAGCATGCCGGACTGGTTCAGCCCGCCCTGCGAGCGCAGGTACTTGCCGGGGTTCTCCGGCAGGTCGAGGCGCATCAGCGACGCGGTCGCCGCCTCCCCGACTTCGCCCTGCGCACCCGATGCGGCGGCGTAATACTGCTTGGCCGCGTCGCGCTGGCCGGCGCGCAGCGCGACGTTGCCGAGCGCGTAATAGGCGGGGCCGGTCGGCAGCAGCTTGATGCTGGTCTCGAGATCGCTGCGCGCCGCGGCGTCGTTGCGCTCGCGTTCCGCAATCAGCCCGCGCTGCAGGTAGTAGTAGAAGAACCCGTCGTTGCGGCCGATCGCCTCGGTATAGGCCTGGGTCGCGGCCTTGTAGTTCTTCTGCACCAGGAACGCGTCGCCCTTGAGCGCGTGGAAATGCGCTTCGCCCGGCAGCAGGCGGATCGCCTGCTCCGCCTTCGTGAGCGCCACGTCCGCCTTCTTGCCCGCCAGCGCCTTGCGGCCCTCGTCGTAGGCGTCGTAGGCGGGCTTTGCGCGCATGGTCTGCGCGAGTGCCGCCTGGTAGCGCTCTGCGCCCAGTTCGCCGCCCCGCGGCAGCGCCGCTGCGCGCTTGCGATTGGCATCGAGCCGTTCCTGCGAGGGCGGGTGGCTGGCAAACAGCCCCGCCAGCCATCCCGCGTCCTTGCGGTCGTTCATGCGCACGAAGGTCTCCTGCAGGCTGACCGCGCCCTGCGGGTCGTAACCCGCCTGCTGCATGAAGTTCATGCCGTACTTGTCGGATTCGAGTTCCGCTTCGCGGCCGTAGCGCTGCATCAGGAGTTGGGCGCCGATGCCGGCGCCCGCCACGGCCAGGCTGCCGTAGTCACTGTCGCTGGTCGCGACCTGCGCCGCGATCAGCCCGCCCTGCAGCAACATGCCGCGGCTCATCTGCTGGGCCGAGTGGCGTGCGGCCGCGTGCACGACTTCGTGACCGAGCACCGCCGCGAGCTCCGCCTCCGATGTCAGCTGCATCAGCAGGCCGCGGTTGACGGCGATCTTGCCGCCAGGCAGCGCCCAGGCATTCGGGATCGAATTGTTGAGCACCGTGAACTCGTACGGCAGCTTGTTGGGGCTCACCGCCGCGACGCGCTGCCCCACCTGCTGCACGTAAGCCGTCAGCGCCGGGTCCATCGCGTAGTCGCCGCCCTCGGCCTGGCGCATGGGCGCGTAGTTCTTGCGGCCGATCTCGAGCTCGGCCGCCTCGCCGACCAGCATGAGGTCCTTCTTGCCGGTGACCGGGTTGGTGGCACAGGCCGCAACCAGCGTGGCGATCGCCGCAGCCTGGAACCATCGAAGTGCCGCGCGATTCATGTCAGTACCTCCAGCTGTTGACGTCGGCACCGGCCGGCGCGGTGTCGAGGATACGCTCCACTGCCCACGGCAACACCATCTGCGGATAGCGCAGCCGCGAGTAGGCGTTCGCGCGCGCGTGGTCGCCATTCCAGCAATGCTCGTGCCGGTCGCCGTATTCGATCACGGCATCCGCCGGCGGGTCAGCCGTCGTCAGGAACTCCTCGACCGCATACACGGCGTTGTTCAAGTAATAGTTGTCCATGTCGCCCGTGTAAATGCGTAGTTTCCCGCGCAGCTTCGGACCGAGCGTCGCCCAGTCGCGGCGCAGGATGTGGCCGAGGTCGTAGTGCTCGCGCCACCAGGCGGCCGTCGCGGGGTCGATCTCTCCGGTCATGCGGTCCCAGATGCGCCGCGGATAGCCGTCCGGCCCGACCGGCGAGTACACCGATTCCCAGGCGTCCCACTGGTCGCCGGAGCGGCCCCTGGCCCCGAGCGCCAGTTCGTACTGGTTCTGCTCGCGCACCGTGGCGTCCACCTGCCCGAGCCAGTTGCGGTGCGCCGGGCGCTCGGTGCGCTTGTACGGATTCGCGATGAAGTAGGCGTTGCGGTCTTCGTAGATATTCACCAGCTCGTAATGCCGGAAATCGATCGGGTCCGGGCAGGCGATCCAGGCGCCGTTGTAGTCGTCCGGGTAGAACATCTGCACCGCCATCGCTTCCCAGCCGCCGGTCGAGCCGCCATAGACGAAACGCGACCAGCCGGTGCCGAGACCTCGAAAGCGTTTCTCGATCTCCGGGATCAGCTCGTACTGGATCGCATCGCCGTACGGCCCGTTGTTCGCCGAGTTCACCGCATAGGAGTCGTCGTAATACGGCGTCGGATGCTGGATCTCGACCAGCAGCACGCGCGGAAAACCGGGCGCGATCCAGTCCTGGTGCGACTGCCAGGCGTACTCCTGCTGGATGCGGTTGTAGCCCGCGAGCCGAAAGCGCTTGCTGTAGTCGGGTTTGAGGTCCGGGTCTGGCGGCGTTTCGCGAAAGCCGGAAGGTTCGGCCGGAAAATGCCCGTGCGCGATCACGAGCGGATAGCGCGCATCGGGGTGCTCGTCGAATCCCCAGGGCAACCTCACCCAGGCGCCGAGGAACATGTCGCGCCCCCAGAACTGCGACAGGCGCTCGCTGCGGATGCGCAGGTAACGGACGTACTTCGTCTCCATTCTTTCAAAGGGCTCGACCGGTGCGATTTTCCGGTCGAGCACGATCGCGACGCGGCCCTGGCGGCCGGCCTCGATGCGCACGGGCACTGGGGTCGAATACAGATTGCCCGGCTTGCGGTTCCAGACCTGGCCCTCGCCCTGGTCGGGCGGCAGGCTCAGCTGGCGGCCATCCCCGAGCGTGAAGGTCTCATAGCGATTCAGCACCGCCTGAACCTGATAGTCGCCGGGCGGCAGCAGGTCCAGCGATCGCAGCGGAAAGCCGAAGGCCCTGCCGTCGACAAGGCGCGGCTCGCCCGCCCGCCAGTTCTCGACGTCCATCCCGAAGAACGGCACGGCGTCCTTGTCCCAGCCGACCTGGAAGCGTGGTTCCTGTTCGCCGCCCGGCGAGAACACGAGGATCAGCCGCCCGGTGAGCGGCTCCGCGCTCATGTTCTCCGGAAAGGTGATGCTGAAATGTCCGGTAGCGGACGCTGCGGCCGTCCCGAGCAGCCCGGCGAGGATTGCAGCACCCAGTCGCAACGCTGTCCCCATCAGTCCTTCCTCCGTCCGGCCCGTGGCAAACACTATACCGATGCCGCCATCCGGGACCGTTGCACGGTCAGGTGGGGATCGCGCCGGCCAGGGCGACGGCCAGCTTGCCGGGGTCGATATTGCCACCTGACACGATGCAGACGATCTTGCCGGTGCCCGCGCGCCCCGCGAGGGCATTCGCAAGCGCGCAGGCGCCCGCGCCCTCGGCCACCACCCGGTTTCGCTCCGCGAGCATCGCGACCGCCGCGGCGACCTCGCCGAGGCTTGCGACCAGCGAGCCATCGAGCAGCGCCTGCGCGCGCTCCAGCATCCGCGGGAACACGGACCTGCTGCCGATGCCGTCCACGAACGACGGCGTGTAGTCCACGACCTGCGCCGTCCCTGCCGCCAGCGACGGTGCGAGCGGCGCGGCGGTCTCCACTTCCGCCGCATAGACCCGGCATCCGGGCCGCAGCGCTCGCAGCGCGGTTGCGATGCCGCTCGCCAGGCCGCCGCCGCCCCAGGGAATCACGACAGCATCCACGTCCGGCAGTTCTTCCACGATCTCCAGGCCGATCGTCCCGTTCCCGGCTATCACGCGATCGTCGTCGAAGGCGTGGATGAAGGTGCCCTCCACACCCGGGTATGCGCGGTCCTGGAACACCTGCCACCAGCGCTCGAACGGCTCCTGGATCACTCGCGCACCGAGCCGCTCGATGGCCCGCGTCTTCGCCGCCGGCGCCGTGTCCGGCGCGACGACCGTGCAGGGAATGCCCCGCTCGCGCGCGCACCAGGCCACGCCCTGTGCCATGTTGCCGGCCGAGGCCGTGAGTACGCCGCGCGCGAGCTCGGCGGGCGAGAGCTGCGCCATCGCATTCGTGGCTCCGCGGATCTTGAACGAGCCGATCGGCTGCAGGTTCTCGAGCTTGAGCCAGATCTCCGCGGGCGCGTCCGCGCCCAGGCGCAGGAGCGGCGTCCGCAACGCGGCGCCCGCGATGCGCGCCTGCGCCTGCCGGATGTCGGAGAGTGTCGGCGTCATGGCCAGCTGCCAACGAGCTTATACTTTGCAGCGGCTCAACGGGGGACCGGGCATCGACAGGCGACACTTCCTGGTGAATGCTGCCGTCGCGATCGCGGGCGGCAGTCTGCTGCAGGCCACCCGGGCTGCGGCCTCGGCCTCGGAGTTGCCCGCCGGCGCCGTCCAGTCCGCCATCCTGGACGCCTTGCCCGGCAAGCAACCGCTCATCAAGCGCACGTTTCGCCCGCCGAACTACGAAACCCCGATCGCCCACTTCCGCCATGCGCTGACGCCGAACGACGCGTTCTACGTTCGCTGGCACATGAGTGTGCCGGATCTCGCGCGGCGCGAATGGCGCCTGCGGGTGACGGGACCCGCGGCACAAAGGCCGCGTGAATTCACCCATGCCGAGCTTCGCCGCCGCTTCCGCGCGCATGAGGTGATCGCGGTCAATCAGTGCTCCGGCAACCGGCGCGGACTGTTCCAGCCGCACGTGCCGGGCGTGCAATGGGGCTACGGCGCAATGGGCAATGCCGCGTGGCGCGGTGTGCGCCTCAGGGACGTGCTGGAGGATGTGGGCGTTGCGCCCGCCGCGCTCGAGGTCGGCGCCGATGGAGCCGACCTGCCGATGCTGGCCGGGCCGGACTTCGTCAAGAGCCTGCCGATGTGGAAAGCGCTGGATGCAGACACGCTGATCGCGTTCGAAATGAATGGCACGCCGCTGTCCCGCTGGCACGGCTTTCCGGCGCGCCTCGTGGTCCCCGGCTGGACCGCGACCTACTGGGTCAAGGCCCTGACCGGCCTCAGCATGCTCACCGCGCCTTGCGACGGCTTCTGGATGAAGAGCGCGTATCGCGTGCCGCGGGGGCTGTTCGGCGCCAGCGGCTTCGAGTCGCAGGACACGGAACAGAATTCGCCGATCACGACGATCAAGGTGAATTCGCTGGTGATTGACCCGGAACCTGGCGCGACGCTTGCCGCGGACCGGCCGGCCGAGATGCTGGGGGTCGCCTGGGACGGCGGCTCCGGCATCGCCGGCGTGGAAGTCTCGCAGGACGGCGGCGTCAGCTGGCGCGAGGCCGCGCTGGACCGCGACCTGGGGCGCTACTCCTGGCGCCACTGGAGGTTTGCATTCCAGGTGTCCCGGCCTGGCGTCGCCAGGTTCATGGTGCGCGCCACTGCGCGCGACGGCTCGACGCAATCGCCGTCGCTGCTCGCGAATCCGGCCGGCTACCACCATAACGTCGTGCAGCAGGTGCATTACCATGTCGCCTAGCCGCGTGCTCCTCGCAGTCCTGCTTCTGGTCCTGCCTGTCGCAGCGCCGGCCGCAGACGAGACGGGTGTCGTCCTGGTCGACGCGCCGGGTCGCGAACAGGTGCAGGCCGCCTGCTCGATGTGTCACAGCCTGGATTACATCGTCATGAACTCGCCATTCCTCGA
>CAZYPM010000128.1:0-5707 GCA_964649205.1 uncultured Steroidobacteraceae bacterium | reverse complement strand
GAGGTCGCGCCGGGCCGCAGGCGATTGCGGAAAACGGCGGGGGGTTTCGATGTGCTGCACGGCAAAGCAGCCGATGGCGTTGAGGTCTTTCCAGCTGCGGTGCTGCACCGGCAGGCCGGTGGGCCACAGCGCGAGCCAGGGCGCGGGGTCGCCGGCGCGCTGGATGTGCGCGGTGTTGATCGCACCGCCGCTGCGCAGGGCTTCGATCGCGGCCCAGAAGTCGGCCTCGGGGCCGCCGACCAGCGCGAGCAGGTCGCCCTCGCGGGCGGGCTTCTTGCTGGTGTGGCCGGCGAGGTGCTGGAGCACGCGCTCGGCGGTCGTGGGAACGGCGCTCATGGCTGCACCTGGGCGGTGGGCGCGGCGGCGTAGCGCACCGCGGCGGCCTCGTGGTCTGGGGCGGCGCCGCAGGCCACGCGAGTGGCGTCGATCTGGTCGGCGAGCTGGCGCACGGCGGCGCGCAGCAGGTCGGCCTCGGCCTGGGCGGCCTGGCTGGTGATGGCCACGCCCAGGCCGAAGGCACACACGAGCGGCAGCAGGCGGCGCTCGGCGAAGCGGGAGAGGCGGTCGAGGCTCATGACTGCGCTTCCTTGGTGGGGTTGTGGGGGCACTTGCGGCAGGCGCGCCAGTGCGGCACGTCGGCGGCGGTGATGGCGCTGTAGCTGCGCCCGGCATAGCCGGCGCATTCCTGCGGCGAGAGGCTGGTATGCAGGTGCGGGCAGCCGATGCGGGCGTAGGCGGCGAGCACGGCGGCGGCGAGGCGCTCGGGGTTGCCGTAGGTGCCCGAGAGCACGCGCGACACGGCCGGGCGGCTGTAGCCGATGCGCTCGGCCACGCCGGTGATCCCGCGCGGGTCGTCGGCGATCGCCTGGTGCAGCAGGGCGAGCCAGTCAGCAGTCATGGGCGGCCTCCTGGAAATCTAAGGCGATGGTTTCGCCGTGGTTGGGGTCGAAGACCTCGCGCCGCTCATCGCGCAGCACGGGGGCACGCGGGCCGAGGTCGCGGGCGAGCATCCAGAGCACGTGGCCATGGCTGCCGGGGCGGTCGCCGGGGATCACGCGCTTCGCGCGGCGCACGATGCCCGCACGCTCGAGGCCGTGCAGGTAGCGCAGCAGGTTGGTCCGCGGGCTGCGCTGCGAGCCGTCGGCGAGCGTGGTGAGCAGGTCGGGCAGGGTCCAGCGCCCGAGCTGGCGCATGAGCCACCAGGCGCGCACGCGCAGGCCGCGGGCGACGCGGGTGCGGCGCTCGGTGGGGCCGCAGCGCTCGATGGTGTGCCCCCCGTCGAGCCACTCGCGCCCCGCCTGGCTGAGCAGGTAGGTGCCGTGCTCGGGGCTGTCGATGAGCCCGCGCCGGCGCAGCTTGACGGCGATGTTCCGCACGGCCGACTTGGTTGCGCCGGTGCTCGCGGAGATCTGCGCCGGCGAGGCGTCGCCGCGGGCGATGGCCCGCAGCACGCGCTGGGAGGTGCGGTTGTAGCTCACGCCCCAGCCCTCCGGCGCACGCCGGCGCGCTGAAAGTCTTCGCACAGCGCGATGCTGGCGACGGCCTCGGCGGCGAGGCTCTCGGCCTTGAGGTGGTGCGCGATCTGCTCGACGCGGCTGATGGCGTTGAGCACCAGGCGCATGCGCCCGCCGGTCTCGCGGTGGATGCGCTCGACCAGGTCGTCTCCGATGCGCACGCCCTCGGCGAGCTGCTGGCACGCGGCGCCGACGTCGCCGAGGGTGCTCTCGTGGAACTGGCACTTGCGGAAGAAGCGGCTGCCGATCTGCTCTCGCCGGTTGAAGCGCGGGACCTCGTGGTCCATCGTCACCGCAACGAGGATGGTGCCGCTCTTGTCGGTGATGCCGCGCAGCACTTCGAGGCAGGCCGCCGCGTCGTGCAGGGCGAACTGAGCCTCGTCGAGCACGATCGGCATGTTCTCGGCGCCGATGGTCTCGGCCACCTTGGCCTGGTAGCCGCGCACCGGCTCGATGCCGAGCTTGGCGGCAAGCTCTTCCATCATGCGGGTGACGGTCCAGTTGGCCTGCGCGGTCAGCATCACCGCGCCGACCTCGGCGGCCCAGTTGTGCAACGTCTTGGTCTTCCCCTCTCCGGGGCGGCCGGTCACGAGCAGCCAGCCGGCCTCGAGCGCCCCGCGCTTTTCCAGCATGGCGATCTCGGCGCGGAAGCGGACGGCGTTCTCGGTGCGAACGAACTCCTGTTTCATCGGGTAAACTCCTGGTTGGTTGGTTGGTGGTTTAGGGCTGCCGGGTGAGTTGCCGCTCACCCGGTGGCTTTCTCAAAAGACGGGTTCCCGTCGCGCTTTTCCGCCTTGGCTTCGCGCTCGAGCACATCGCCGTACAGGTACATGGCGAGGTCGGTCGCCGCGTCGTAGCTGCGCGCGGGGGGGGCATCGGGGGCTGGCGCGGGGGCGGGCTCCGCCGCTTGCTGCGGCGTAACCGGCGCGGCCAGCGGCGCGGCGGGTAACGGCTCGGGGCGCGCACTGGCGATGAGCTCGGCGCCACCGTACAACTGCATCGGCAGGTCGATGACCGGCGCGGCGGGGGCCTCGATCGCGGCGGGCGCCATGCGCTCGGCGATCTGCTCGATCTGCGTCTCCTTGCGCTTGATCTGGGCGCGGGCGCGCTTCTCCAGGGCGTACTCGTACATGCTCATCGAGCGGTAGCCGGTGGCCTCCACGTAGTCGGCGATGCAGATCAGCCGGCCGTCGAGGTCCTTCACCCACACCTGGGCGGGCTCCATGATGTCGATCGCAACCAGGACCTCTTCGCCCTCGTGATGGGGAAGCTCGCGGTGGTAGTAGCGCTGGCCGCCGAAGGGGCTGACGGTGCCGCGGCGCACGTTCTTGCGCACGTGCGGGCGGAACAGGTCGACCAGGTGCGCTTCGTCCATCAGCACCGGCGCCCAGCCGGCGTCGCGCGCGGCTTGCAGCGCTTCGGCGGGGCTCTGGTGGCGGCGCTTGCCGGTGGCCGGGTCGGTGACCTTGGGCAGCGCGGAGTGCGGGCAGTCATTGAACTTGGCGACCTTGTCGGCCAGCCACTGGCGGGCGTGGTCGTAGCTCTCGAACACGATGCCCTTTCCGGCGCGCTGCGCTTCGGCCCGGAACTGGTCGCGGCTGGTGAGATCGCCCTCGCGTGCGGCGCGCACCATCTTCTCGGTGAGCTTCTTCACGCGCTTCAGGGCGAGGCTGTCCATCTTGGCGCCCTGGTAGGTGGCGAGCTCTCGCGCCTCGCGGTCGAGCCAGGTGTTGAAGTTCTCGCAGATGCCGTTGGCCTGCGAGTTGCCCACCTCTTGCGGATGCACGATCACGAACCCGCCGCGCTCTGCGATCGATGCGACCGGGTCGAGCTTCATGCGATCGTTCTTCACGCTGCCCGTGCTGTCGGTCTGCCACACGGCGGGCACGCCGCCCACGCGAATGCAGTGCTCCAGCCCCTTGGCGATGACCTCGAACGATTCGGACAGGCCGATGCTCACCGGCGTTACGTAGCGCGTGGCCACGTCGTGGAAGTGCCACACCTCGAGCGTGACGAACTCGCCCGTCACCGGGTGCGGCGCAGTGAAGTGGGTATTCCAGCCGTCCGCATGCACTTCCACGAAGGGAGCGAGGCCCGCCGCGCTGCGGTGCTGATAGAACATGTGCGAGCGCAGGCTGCTGCCCAGGTACTGTCCCTTGAGCTGCTCGAGGCGGCTCATCTTGTCGCGGAAGAAGCGATACACCACGTCATAGCTCGGCGGCTCGGCGCCCCAGGCGGGGTTCCACTGCTGCACCAGCTGCTCGTGCACCGACTTGGTCGTTGGCTTCTGCGGCCGCTGCTTGAGCGCCAGCGCCAGGGCGTACCAGGGCTGCACCGTCATGTCGGGCTGCGCACGCTTGGGCAGCAGCGACGCGCCGGCGCGTTGCTCGGCAACCCAGCGCTCCAGGCTGCGCGGCGACGGCAGGCCGTCGGCGCTCGGGCGCCCGCGGCGGTCGCGCGAGGCCTTCAGCGTGGCCACCATCGGCGCCGGCACCAGCCCGGCGCGCGCCGAGTGGATCAGCGTCTCGCAGGCCGCCTTGACGCTGCACCCCGCGGACTCGGCAATCTGGTCGATCCGCGCCAGCACCTGCGCGGCGGCCTGCGCCTGCGCCCGGTCGGCCTCGGTGGCCTGCGCGCTCAGCGCGGCCGATTCAGCCAGCGCGACAGCGTCTCGCCCTGCGCCGTCAGCCGGGCACACAGCCCCGCCGCGCCGTTCGATAGCTGCACCAGCTGCAGCGGGCTCGCCGCCAGCTGCAGCAGCGGCAGCAGCGGGTCGCTGCTCAGGACCGGCGCCGCGGGCCGCTTCGGCCCCGGCAGGGTGATCAGCGCCAGCACGGCGTCCGCGCTCAGCGGGAGTTCGTGTACGGTCATCATGGTCCTGCCCCTCCAGGGTTACCGCCCGCGCCAGCAGCGCCGAGCGCACCGCGGCCGGCAGCGAGGCCACCGGGTATTCGCGGCGAGTGCCGTTGCGGCCCCGCGCCGGGATCTCGACGAATGCCCACCCCGCACGATCAGCAAGCGCGCGGATGTTTCGCTCGGTGCCGGGGAGCCCTTCGATTCGCATTGCGGCCAGCTCGGCCGCGCTGTACTGGGCTTTCATTTCCTGCGCCCTCCCGCCGACTTGATCGCCGCCTCGAGCTGCCGGCGACGCTCGGCAATCTCGCGTTCCTGGTGGTGCAGCCGCGCCCACTCGAGCAGCGCCGCTTCCTCTTCGCTCACCACCTGGCGCCCGCCGCGCTTGCGGGTGTAAAGCCCCAGCAGCACGTCCTCGCCGATCGCCGCGTCGAAGGCCATCGCGCGCCGCAGCGTCGGCTCGCGGTCCTCGTGGCTGTGCGCGCAGTAGCCGTTCAGCGTCGCCACCCCCATCCGCTCGCCCAGGTGGTAGCTCATGCGCTCGGCCACGTGCTCGCGGCTCAGCCCCTTGAAGTGGCGGGCGCGCTCCAGCGCCTCGGCCATCGTGGCGGCGATCTCGATCGCGCAGCCCAGCGCCCCGGGGGCGGACGCGGGCTCTTCGAACAGCGGGGCGGTCAGGGCGTCGCGGTGGGCGTTCATGTCAAACCTCGCCCGCCGAATTGACCTTGGAGTCGGTCGACCCCTGACGTACACTTCGATCAAGGCGACCGACGCGCTCCAGGTACCGGCGGCCGTTGTCGTAGCCGCCCGCGTACAGGCCGCGCCGGGGCGATCCATCCGCCTCGTAGCGGCTCGGCCAGATCTGCTGGGCGGGCACGCCGATCACCTCGGCGATGATTGCTTCTCCTCGCGGAACTGGACGGTCCAGCGCGTTCGCGAGGTAGGTCGGTGCCATGCCGCGCGCCTGCGACAGGCGCCGCAGCGTCCAGCCGCGCTTTTCCAGCGCGGCCTTGATGTCGGCTCGATGCCAGTCCTTGTGGGCTGGCTTTTTAGGGGTGCGTGACGTGTTCATGACTGCATTTCACCATGAAACCGATTCGGATGTAAACACATCCGAATTCCAAGCCCCGGATTTTTTGGACCCAACCCGCTAAGCCCATGAATACAGTCGACAAACCGAATTCGGATGGTGGTGATGAATTCGGATGCTCAGCATCCGAATTCCAGAACCGAATTCGGATGCTGAAGACGTTCGGAGACCGCGTGCGCTTCGTGATCGGCGCCGAGCAGTGGACGCCATGGGCGATCCGGCACGGGATCGCGCCGTCAACGGTCGACGG
>CAZYPM010000127.1:0-5740 GCA_964649205.1 uncultured Steroidobacteraceae bacterium | reverse complement strand
AGGATCTCGACCGGCCGCGGCGGGCAGCCGGGGATGTGCAGATCCACCGGCAGGACACTGGCGACGCCGCCGGTCACCGCGTAACTGCCGGCGAAGCAGCCCCCGTCTTTCGCGCATCCCCCGGCCGCGACCACCCACTTCGGCGCAGGCGTCGCGGCCCAGGTGCGTTCCAGCGCCTCGCGCATGTTCTTCGTGACCGGTCCGGTGACCAGCAGCACGTCGGCGTGGCGCGGCGAGGCGACGAAGCGGATGCCGAAGCGCTCGAGGTCGTAGTACGCGTTGTTGAGCGCGTGGATCTCGAGTTCGCAGCCATTGCAGGACCCGGCGTCCACCTGGCGGATCGCGAGGCTGCGGCCGAGGCGCCTGCGCGCGGCCTGGTCCACCGCACGCGCGAGTTCCGCGATCGCGGCGTCGTCGGGGACCGGTGCGCTCTCGGTGAGCGGCGGCTTGACCAGGATCTCGAACAGCAGCTTGCGCATCGCCGGTGGCCCTCAGAGATCGTGGCCCGAGTACGAGCAGTTGAACGACTTGTTGCACAGCGGGAAGTCCGCGACGATGTTGCCCTCGATCGCGGCCTCCAGCAGCGGCCACTGGAACCAGGACGGGTCGCGCAGGTGGCAGCGCTCGATGCGGCCGGAGGCGGACAGCCGCAGCCAGGCCAGCACGTCGCCGCGGAAGCCCTCGACCAGCGCCATGCCCTCATGCGCGGCATGCGCCATTGCAGGCTGCTCGCGTATCGGCCCGCCCGGCAGCCGCGCGAGTATCCGCTCGACCAGCGCGAGGCTCTGTTCGACTTCATGGATGCGGATCCAGACCCGCGCATTCACGTCGCCGGCGTCGAGGCCGGGCACCAGGAACTCCAGCTGGTCGTACGGCGGATAGCCGGTCACCCGGCGTGCGTCGAACGTGCGCCCGGAGGCTCGACCGACGAAGCCGCCGGCGCCGAAGCGGCGCGCGAGCACGGGCCGCAGGATGCCGGTGCCCACCGTGCGGTCCTGCAGCGAGGCGGTGTTGTCGTAGAGGTCGACGAGCAGCGGGAAACGGCGGCGCGCTTCGGCGACCATGGCGACAATCGCGCCGGCGCCCTCCGGATCGAGGTCGCGGGCGACGCCGCCCGGGACGACGACGTCGCGCATCAGGCGATGCCCGAAGCTGCGATCGGCCGCGCGCAGCACCTGCTCGCGCAGCACGCCGCAGTGCGCGTGCATCAGCGAGAAGGCGGCGTCGTTGCAGATCGCGCCGATGTCGCCGAAGTGATTCGCGAGCCGCTCCAGCTCGGCCATCAGGGCGCGCAGCCACTGCGCGCGGACCGGCGCCTGCACCTGCAGCGCCGCCTCGGCCGCGCGCGCGAAGGCGAGCGCATAGGCGACGGTGCTGTCTCCGGAGACGCGCCCGGCGAGTTCCGCGCCGCGCGCCAGGTCGGCGCCGGACATCAGTCCCTCGATGCCCTTGTGCACGTAGCCGAGCCGCGCCTCGAGCCGCACGATGGTTTCGCCGCTCGCGGTGAAGCGGAAATGGCCGGGCTCGATGATGCCGGCGTGCACCGGCCCGACCGGGATGCGGTGCAGGTGCTCGCCCTCGACCGGCAGGAACGGGTACGGCGGCGCGAGGCCGGAAGCGCGCTCTGCGTTTCCCAGCGGGCGGCGGAACCCCCAGCGCCCGTGGTCGAGCCAGGGCCTCGCGTCCGGCAGGCCGGTGGCTTCGAGCCCGAACAGGTCCTGCACCGCGCGCTCGAGCCGGATCGCCGGGGCGTGCAGTTCACCGACGGACGGGAACCGCCCTCCGGGACAGGGCAGGCTCAGGACGCCGATCGCCGCGGCCGGCTCGTCGAGCAGCGCCATGTGCACCGCGTCGGCCTCGCCCCAGAGGCCGAGCAGCGTGACACTGCCCTGGGTCAGGCATTCCGCCGCGAGGCCCCAGGCGTCTGCGTCCACGACCGCACGCGGCCAGGGACGGTGGCCGGGCACGGAGCGCCCGGCCGCGAGCAGCTCGCCGAGGCTCGGCGCGTCGGGCACCGGCGTGCGCATTTCGCTCATGACGATGCCTCAGCTGCCGGTTGCAGCGGCGGCAGCGCTCGCGCGCGTGCATGGCGGCCGGGATTGCAGCTCGCTCGCTCAGGCCGGCGACCGGATTCGCTCGCTCGCTGAATCCCGGCCGCGTGCGGCGCGCGAACGCTGCAGTATCTGGTCATCCGAGCATCGCCGCGACGTGGCGGAACCACTCGACCAGCGGCGGCGGCAGGTAGATGCCGGCCACGAGCACCAGCCCGAGGTGCAGGTACATCGGCAGGTAGGACGCCTGCGCCGGGCTGACGGCGCCGCGCACCGGGCCGAATGCCACGGTGTTCAGGCGCAGGAACAGTGCACCGAGCGCGACCAGCAGGCCGAGCACGAGCGGGATCGCGAGCAGCGGCTCGCGCGCGAAGGTCGAGGTCACGATCAGGAACTCGCTCATGAAGATGCCCGCCGGCGGCAGGCCCGCAATCGCGACCACGCCGATCACGAGCCCCCAGCCGAGCCAGGGATGCGACACGGTCAGGCCGCCGATGTCGGCCATCTTCTGCGTGCCCTTGACCTGCGCGACGTGGCCGACCCCGAAGAAGATCGCGGACTTGGTCAGGCTGTGCAGCACCATGTGCAGCAGGCCCGCGAAGTTCGCCAGCGGCCCGCCCATGCCGAAGGCGAAGGCGATGATGCCCATGTGCTCGATCGACGAATAGGCGAACAGGCGCTTGATGTCGCGGCGCCGGTACAGCATGAACGCGGCGAACACGAGCGACACCAGCCCCATCGTCACCATCAGCGGGCCCGGCGCCAGCGACTCCGGGTTCGCCGCCAGCAGCAGCTTGAAGCGCAGCACCGCGTACAGCGCCACGTTCAACAGCAGCCCCGACAGCACGGCCGAGATCGGCGTCGGGCCCTCGGCGTGGGCGTCGGGCAGCCAGGCGTGCAGCGGCGCCAGGCCGACCTTGGTGCCGTAGCCCAGCAGCAGGAAGATGAAGGCGAGGTTGAGCAGCGACGGGTCGAAGCCGGCCGCGTGCCGGATCAGGATCGACCAGACCATCGCGTCCTGGCCCTGCCCCACCACCGGGTGCGCCGCCATGTACACGAGGATGGTGCCGAACAGCGCCAGCGCGATGCCGACGCTGCCCAGGATGAAGTACTTCCAGGCGGCTTCCAGCGCCTCGTGCGTACGGTAGATCCCGACCATCAGCACGGTCGTGAGCGTCGCCAGCTCGATCGCGACCCACATCAGGCCGATGTTGTTGGCGAGCAGCGCGAGATTCATCCCGAACATCAGCGCCTGGTACATCGCGTGGTAGAAACGCAGGTAACCCGCCGTCAGGCGGCCGGTGTCGAGCTCGTGCTGGATGTAGCTCGCGCTGAACAGGCTGGTCGTGAACCCGACCAGCGTCCCGAGCACGATGAAGACGATGTTGAGGTCGTCCACCAGCAGGTAGGGTCCCGGCGCCGGACGCCCGCCCAGCAGCAGCGCGAGCGACGCGGCGAAGGTCAGCGCCGCCGCCAGCACGTTCAGGCGCGCCGTCAGGCGGTAGCCGGGCAGCCATGCGAGCAGCAGGGCCGAAGCCAGCGGGATCAGCAGGATCGCGCGGATTGCGGAGTCGGCCAGGCCGGTCATTGGCGTTCCCCGCGGTGCCTATCGAGCGCGTGCACGTCCACCGTGTCGAAGCGCTCGCGGATGCGGAACAGGAAGATGCCGATCACGATGAAGGCGATCAGGATCGAGAACGCGACGCTGATCTCCACCACCAGCGGCATGCCCTTGGCGCCGGTCGCGGCGAGCACCAGGCCGTTCTCCAGCGACATGAAGCCGACCACCTGGCTCACGGCATTGCGCCGCGTGACCATCATCAGCAGACCGAGCAGCACGACTGCGAGCGCGAAGGAGAGGTCCTCGCGCGCGATCGGGTCGGCGCCCTCGGTGACCTGCAGCATCACGGCGATCGAGAGCGCGACCAGGCCCATGCCGGCCAGCATGGTCGGGCCCACGCCGATGACCGTCTCGATCTCGCGGTGGATGCCGAGGCGCTGGATCATGCGATGCAACGCCACCGGGATCACCAGGCCCTTGAACACGAAGGCGATGCCCGCGGTCACGTAGAGATGCGGGGCGTCCTGGATGTGGGCCTGCCAGCCGACCGAGGCCGCGAGCACGAGCGCGTGCACGGCGAAGATGTTGAGCAGCGCATAGAGGCGGTCCTGGTACAGCATCATGAAGCTGACCAGCACCAGTCCGCCGGCGAGCAGGTGGGCGATGTCGAAGGCGAGCCGGTCCATCACAGGCTCCTCGACACGAACATCAGGAGCGTCGCCAGCAGCCCCAGCATCAGCGCGGCGCCCAGGAATTCCGGCACGCGGAACACGCGCATCTTGGCGATCGCGGTCTCGAACACGGCGAGCATCGTGCCGCCGACGGCGAGCTTGCCGATCCAGGCCGCGGCGCCGGCTGCGAACGCGCCCGGCCCTGCGCCCGGCGGCGCGAGGCCCCAGGGCGCGAACAGGCAGGCGATCAGCGAGACGTACAGCAGCAGCTTGAGATGGGCGGCGAACTCGATCATCGCGAGGTGCCGGCCCGAGTACTCGAGCACCATGGCCTCGTGCACCATGGTGAGCTCCAGGTGCGTCGCCGGGTTGTCCACCGGGATGCGGGCGTTCTCGGCGATCGCCACCATCACCAGCGCGATCGCGGCCATGCCGAGCGAGACGCGCAGCCCCACTTCCGGGGAGCCCATGAAGGCGGCGACGGTCGAGAGCTGCGTGGATCCCGCGACCAGCGCGACCGTGAAGGCGATCAGGAGCATGGCGGGCTCGGCGAGCGAGGCGATCATGACTTCCCGGCTCGAGCCGATGCCGCCGAAGCTGGTGCCGACGTCCATGCCCGCGAGCGCCAGCAGGAAGCGTGCGCTGCCGAGCAGCGCGATGATCGCGATCAGGTCCGCGCTCCAGCTGTAGAGCAGCCCGGTCGCGAAGGTCGGCACCAGCGCCGCGGCCACCCAGGTCGTGGCGAAGACCAGGTAAGGGGCTGCGCGGAACAGCCAGGAGGCGTTCTCCGCCAGCACGACCTCCTTGTGCAGCAGGCGCAGCAGGTCGCGGTAGGGCTGCAGCAGCGGCGGCCCGCGCCGGCGCAGCAGCCGCGCCTTCAGTTTGCGCACGAACCCGGTCAATAGCGGCGCGAGCGCGAGCACCAGCGCCATCTGCACGAACTGCGCCAGCAGCTCCGGCATCAGGGCCATAGCGCGAGCACCAGCAGCAGCGTCACCAGCGCGAGGAAGACCAGCGTCAGGTAGCGGCGGATGGTCAGGAACTGCAGCACGTTCAGCCGCTCGGACGCGAAGGCGACCGCGCCCGCGACCGGCGCGTACAGCCACTCCCACAGCAGGTCGCGCACCACCGCGACGTGACGCGCGGGCGCGGTGCTGCCCGGCGGCGGCATCTCGACCCGCTCGCGCGCGGCGAAGATCCAGGTGCCGAACACGCGGCGGATCGGCTGCGCGAAGCTGCCGGCCGTGTACTGCGTGGCGGGATCCGGGTCCGGCGTGCCGCAGTCCCAGGCCGGCGCACGGCGGCGCGCATGCGAGGCGAAGCGGTGGATGATCACGACCGCGAGCGAGGCGGACAGCGCGATGAACGCGAACACCAGCCAGCCGTTGTAGGAACTGCGCCCGGCCGCAACCGGCACGATCGACAGCCAGTCCACGCCTGCCTGCAGCGGCATGCGC
>CAZYPM010000126.1:4578-6137 GCA_964649205.1 uncultured Steroidobacteraceae bacterium | reverse complement strand
CCGCCTGTCAATCGTCGCCAACTGCGCGATCGGTCTCGATGCTGCGCAGGTTGTGATTGACGAAATCCCAGTCCACCAGCTGGCCGAGGAAGGCCGCGATGTAGTCGAGGCGGCGGTGCTGGTAGTCCAGGTAGTACGCGTGCTCCCAGACGTCGATCACGAGCAGCGGCAGCTGTGAGCTGGTGAGCGGGGTTGCGGCGTTCGAGGTCGCCGTGATCCGCAGCCGGTTGCCATCGAGCACCAGCCACGCCCAGCCGCTGCCGAACTGGTCGCCCGCGACGGTCACGAATTCCTGGCCGAAGGCGCGCTGGCCGCCGAACGACTCCTCGATCAGCTGCGCGGCCCGTCCGTGCACCTCGCCGCCGCCGCCCGGGCGCATGCACTTCCAGAAGAACGCGTGGTTCCAGGCCTGCGCCGCGGCGTTGAAGAGCGCCTGGTTGCCCTGCTGCTGGCTCGTTCGCACGATCTGCTCCAGCGACGCAGTCTTCAGCGGCGTGTGCTGCACCAGCCGCCGCGTTTTCTCCACGTACGCGGCGTGATGCCGGCCGTGATGCGTGGCGAGCGTGTTGCGCGAGAGGTAGGGCTCGAGCGCGTCGAGTGCGTATGGCAGCGGCGGCAGCGACAGTTCCATGAAACCTCCGATGAGTGTTTCGAGGTTGCCGCCGGGTGCATTCATTGACAAGCAATGATTATTGGCCATAAATATCGACGACTCCGATGGATACCGAACTCGCACGCACTTTTCTCGCGGTCGTCGCCAGCGGGAGCTTCGTCAACGCGGCCGAGCGCCTGCACGTCACGCAATCGACGGTGAGCGTGCGCATCCAGCGTCTCGAGGAGATCCTGGGCACGGAGCTGTTCGTGCGGAACAAGGCCGGCACCACGCTGACGCCGGCCGGCCGGCGGTTCCAGCGTCACGCCGCGGTGCTGACGCGCACCGTCGAGCAGGCGCGGCAGGAGATCGGCGTCGCCTCGGGATTCCGCGCCACCCTGACGGTCGGCGGCCGCATCGGCCTGTGGGAGGATCTGCTGTCGCGCTGGCTGCCGATCTTCGGCCGGCTCGCGCCGGACGTCGCGGTGCGCGCGCTGGTCGGCTTCGAGGACGACTTGATGCAGGCGCTGATCGACGGCCGCGCGGACATCGGCGTCATGTACAGCCCGCAGGCCCGCCCGGGGCTGCGGGTCGAACCGGTGCTCGAGGAAAGACTGGTGATGGTCTCCACCTCCCCGAATCCGCCGCCGGAGCCGGGACGCGACTACATCCTGGTCGACTGGGGCCCCGAGTTCTTCGCCCAGCACAGCCTGGCGTTCCCGAACTTCCCCGGCGCCGCGCTCACGGTCAACGTCGGCTGGCTGGGATTGCTGCAGATCCTGCGCTTCGGCGGCAGCGGCTATTTCCCGGCGCGGCTGCTGGTCGAAGAGGAAGCTGCCGGTCGCGTGCACCGCGTGCCGGATGCGCCGGAGTTCCGCCAGCAGGCGTACCTGTGTTACCCGGAGAAATCTCCTTCCGAGGCGCTCGACCTCGCGCTCGACACGATCCGGCGTGTCGCCACCGAAAC
>CAZYPM010000126.1:1866-4478 GCA_964649205.1 uncultured Steroidobacteraceae bacterium | reverse complement strand
GATTCGTATCGACGAATCCGATCGCGCGCTTGAATTTATATCGCTTGTCCGATGTCTGCGCTGGCTCCTACGCTTCAGCACCGCACCGCGTGGCTCAACTGAAACTGGAGTCAGGAATCATGAGACGACTGTTTCCCTGCGCAGCATTGATCGTCTTCGCCGCATTCGCGGCAACTCCGGTGAGCGCCACCGATGTCGATGCGGCCGCCTATTACGAGCTGCGTTGCTCTACCTGCCACGGCGTGGACGGCGAAGGCACCCGCAACAAGTCCCCGTCGCTGGGCCCGCCGCTGCGCGACAACCCGCTGGTCATCCACGCGCCCATCGAGGTGCTGACGCGGATCATCCGCCATGGCCGCGGCGGCCAGCAGCGCGTGTACGACGACGCCTACCCGAACATGCCCGCCTTCGACGCCGGACTGGTGCCGGACGCGGCCGGGCTGGCGCAGTACCTGAAGACCGTTTTGCAGCAGAAATCAGCTCCGGCCGCCGCGAGCGATACCGCCCCCCGGCCGGCCGAGGAAGGAGATCGCCGTGGCAACTGACAACCGGATTCATCTCATGTCGACTGGCGTGAAGCAGTTCTTCGCTGGTGCAGCGCTGTTCGCCGCCCTGCAGTTCGGCCTCAGCACGGATGCGCATGCCGTGGCCGCCTTCGCCCGGCAGACCGGGATGAACTGCAACTCCTGCCACATCGGCACCTACAACATCGTGCCCAACTTCACCCGCACCGGCCGCCTGTTCGCCATGCGCGGCTACCAGGTTCCCTATATCCGGGAGCGGCTGCACGCCGACGGCGACACCGGCAACGACAACGAGAAGGACAAGTACGGCGGCGACTACATCGCGCTCAACTGGACCGACTTCTTCTCCGCGCGGCTGATCTCCGAAGTCGTCCGGGGCGGCGAGGATGCGTCCGGAGAGTCGCTGGACACCAAGTCCTCGCCGATCAACCGCATGAGCCTGTTCTTCGCCGGGGCCGTCACCGACTGGCTCGGCGTCTGGACGGAAATCGGCTACCTGGGCAACAACTCGCTGCGTTCGGTGACCAGCGGCCGCCAGAACGAGCAGACCGGCCTCAACTTCTTCGGCTATGACGAGTATCGCCTGAATGCCTCCTGGGACTTCGGCAAGAACTCGTTCTTCGGCTTCTCGATCGGCAACGAGCACCCGAACGTGGGCGGGCAGTTCCAGTACCCGCTGCCGCTGCCGGATCTCTGGAGCAACGGCCAGGGCGGCGTCGGCAAGTCCATGAACATGGCCAACCTCAGCGCCTTCATGTTCTACAACGACCGCCTGTACCTGCAGGTCGCGGGAGCGACCGGCGCGGACAACACCAACTGGTCGGACGGCAACAACCAGTACGCCAACGTGTCGTACGACTTCTTCCGCAAGACCCGGAACGACCTCTGGCTGATCGCCGAGTACTACGGCGGCGACGACTTCCCGTCGATCATGACGCGCACCAAGGACAGCTACCTGTGCCCCGGCGTGTGCCCGCCCGGCGTGACCGACCAGAACTTCTCGATCAGCAACACGCCCGGTGACGTCATCGTCAACGCTCCGGTCGAGACGGTCGAGGACTTCGATTCCTTCAGGCTTTCGCTGGAGCACTCCGCCGCCGACCGCGGGCCGCACACCTGGTACGCCGCGGCGACGCTCCTGACCATGACGCAGGACTTCGAGAGCGGCGGCAAGGTGGAAGACACGCAGGCCGGCGCCTACCTGCGCTACCTCTACGACCGCACCTACGGCGTCGAGGTCTACGTGCGCGACCACCTGAAGTACGAGTACACCACGCCCGCCGGGCTGAAGCGCGACACCTACACCAAGCCGAACTACGGCGTCACGCTGCTGTGGTACCCGGCGATGAACGTGGACTTCTGGCTGAGCTTCACGCCGCGCATCCAGAACATCGTGTTCGAGGACGAGCGCAACCTGTACAACGACCGTGCCTCCAGCTTCGTGCTCGGCATGGAATACAACTTCTGAGCGCATGGACGAGGAGAGCCCGATGTCACCCGATCGACGAGGCCAGCACGCGAAGCGATCCATTCCCGGCGTGATCTGCTGCCTGGCGCTGGCTGCTGCGATGGCCGGCTGTGCCGACACGCCGACGCGGCTGGGACTGCCCTGGTATCCCCAGGGTCCCGCGGGCAGCTTCGAGCAGGAGCCGCGCGCCGATGTCCCGGATACGCCGCCGGCGCAGCCGGCCGGCCCTTGCGTTGCTGCGAAACACGGAGGCGACAAGTCATGACGCAACCCCTCGAGTCCAATTCCCGGCGCCGCTTCATCAGGACCGCCGTCGCGGGCGCGGTGGTGCTGCCGATTGCTGGCTCGCTGCTGCGACCGGAGTTCGCGATGTCCGGCGAAACCGGGCACCTGGACGAGGCCGACCCGACCGCGAAGTCGCTCGGCTACACCGAGGACACCACGCGGGTGGATGCGCGCAAGTATCCGCAGCACACGCCGGCGCAGGACTGCGCCGGCTGCCGCTACTACCAGGGCAAGCCCGGCTCGCAGTGGGGCCCGTGCACGATCTTCCCCGGCAAGGGCGCCGTGCACGCGAAGGGCTGGTGCGCCGCCTACGCCGCGCGATAGGCGGCGATCCG
>CAZYPM010000126.1:0-1766 GCA_964649205.1 uncultured Steroidobacteraceae bacterium | reverse complement strand
TGACCGAGCCACAGCTGCGCGCACTCGCGTCGCGGCGGCAGGTCTCCGCCGCCGCCACGGCCGGGATAGCAGAAGCCCATCGGGATGATGGCGATGCGCGATTCGTCGTAGAAGAAATCCCTGGAGACGCCCATCCAGGACCGCAGCCGCTCTCCGCTCGGGTCGTCCCAGGGAATGCCGCTGGTGTGCACGCGCAGGCCGGGCGCCTGGCCGACGATCAGGATCCGCGCGCTTGCGGCGGCGCGCAATACCGGGCGCGGACCGAGCGGAAGATGCGCCTCGCACGCCCGGCAATCGCGCACGGCCGTCAACAGCGCTTCAAGCGTGGAATGTCCGGATCCGTCCAAGTCGGCTCATGATGACAAAAGCGGCGCAGCACGTCACGGCGAAATCTTCCAGCCGTCCGCGGCTGCGGATGCCGCGCCGCATGCATCCATGCTCGCATCGCATTCATCGATGTGAGACGCGAATATTCTTCGCTTGCCCGATTCGCGCCGCGGGTCCTTACTGGGGCTGGACACAACAGCAAGGAGCTGCACATGGACAAGCGACGCGACGCCATCGTGAAAGCGCAATCGGACGCCAATCCGCTGTGGGTCATCGCCATCGCCATGGCGATCTTCTTCGCCGCGGTCGCCGCGGTCATCGCGCTGTCGTGACGGACTCGCGCTTCCAGATGGTCACGGCGCGTCGCCTGCGCATCAAGCGCATCTACGACGCGCCCGCGCGCGGCGACGGGCACCGGGTCCTGGTGGACCGCCTCTGGCCGCGCGGCATCAGCAAGCGGCGCGCGAAGCTCGACGAGTGGCTGCCGGAGCTCGCGCCCAGCGCCGAGCTGCGCAAGTGGTTCGGGCACGACCCGGCGCGCTGGCAGCAGTTCCGCGAGCGCTATCGCGCGGAGCTGGACCGGAAGGCGGCGCTGACCGCCCGCATCCGGCATCGCGCCCTCGACCAGCCGGTGACGCTGCTCTACTCGGCCCGCGACCCGCTGCACAACCAGGCGGTCGTCCTGAAGCAGTTCATCGAGGCGGCGTGAAGCGGAAGCGACAGACGTGCCCGCCGCGCGCCATGCATTCGTGCAGCTCGACCTTGCTGCCGGTGAGCCCGGACAGCAGCGAGAGGTCGAATTGACAGACCGCCGGATTCTTCATCGCCAGCTCGTGGAACACGCAGTTGTCGGCCTCGATGGTCGGCGCCCCGGCGAGGTCCTTTCCAGTGCGCGCGTCATAACCGAGCTCATCCATCAGCACCGACACCTTGCCGACCTTCTGCCGGCGGCCTTCCTTCTCCGGCGCGCGCGATCGCAGCTGCGCCACCACCGCCGATGCAATGCGCCCCAGCCGGGCGCGCAATCCCGCCGCCCCGTGCTCCGCCGCCATGGCCTCGATCAGGAGCTGCGCGAACCACGAATAGTGCCGCGGGAACGCCTCGCGACCCGCCTCGGTCAGCACGTACAGCCGCTGCGGCCGCCCGCCGGTCGCGCGTTCCTGGCCGGGCGCGACCAGGCCCTCGCGCGCCAGCGCCGCGAGATGCTGGCGCACCGCGGTGCGCGTAACCTCGATCGCCTGCGCCAGCTCGTCGATGCTCGCGCCGGCCTTGTTCCTGAGCAGGTGCCGCAACAGCCGTTTGCGGCGCTCGCCGAAGACCCCGTTCATGTTTCCGCTCCTCGTCCCGCGCGTGGCCCGCGGGTGCTTTTGGCATATTAGTCTTACTTTATTGTTTTTGTCGAGCTAGCTTGGCGCCACGTTCGAACCCAATGGAGATTG
>CAZYPM010000125.1:1462-6154 GCA_964649205.1 uncultured Steroidobacteraceae bacterium | reverse complement strand
ACGCCCGGCGAGTGCAAGGTCGGCATCATGCCGGGCTTCATCCACAAGCCCGGCAGGGTCGGCATCGTGTCGCGCTCCGGCACGCTGACCTATGAAGCCGTGTTCCAGACCACCCACCTCGGCCTCGGGCAGTCGAGCTGCGTCGGCATCGGCGGCGACCCGGTGCGCGGCATGAATTTCATCGACGTCATCGCGCTGTTCGAGAAGGACTCGAAGACGGCCGGCATCGTCATGGTCGGCGAGATCGGCGGCAGCGACGAGGAGGCGGCGGCCGAGTACATCCGCCGGCACGTGAAGAAGCCCGTCGTCGCCTACATCGCCGGCGTCACCGCGCCCGCCGGCAAGCGCATGGGCCATGCAGGCGCCGTGATCGCGGGCGGCAAGGGCACGGCCGCCGACAAGTATGCGGCGCTCGAGGAGGCCGGGGTGCGTACGGTGCGCTCGCCGGCCGAGCTTGGCAGCGCGATAAAGTCGGCGCTCGCGGCGAAGCGGCGGCGAATGGCGCCAAGGCCGGCGCGCAAGCCGAAGCCGGCGCGCAAGAAGAAGCGCTGAAGGGCATTCAGCCATGAGCCGCGGGCTACGCATCGCGCTCGCCCAGTTCAACCCGATGGTCGGCGACGCGCCGCGCAATGCCGAACAGGTTCTCGCGCGCATCGCGCCCGCACGCGAGCTGGGCGCGCAGCTGCTGGTGACGCCCGAGCTCGCGATCTCGGGCTATCCGCCCGAGGACCTGCTGTTCCACCGCGGCTTCCGCAAGCGCATCGATGCCGGCCTCGCGCGCATCGCGGACGCGGCGCGCGGCATCGACATCCTCGTGGGCTATCCGGAGTACACGGACGGGGCGCTCTTCAACACGGCGGCCTGGCTGCGGGACGGCGCGATCCTGGCGCGATACCGCAAGCAGCGGCTGCCGAACTACCAGGTGTTCGACGAGAAGCGCTACTTCCACCCGGGCGAGGCGCCGCTGGTCCTCGAGGTCGGCGGCGTGCGGGTCGCGCCGCTGATCTGCGAGGACGTCTGGCATGCGGACGTGGCGAAGGGCGTGCGCGCGGCGGGCGCGGAGCTCGTCGTCGCGCTGAACGCCTCGCCTTACCAGCTGGGCAAGCAGCCGGAGCGCGAGGCGAACCTCGCCGCGCGGGCGCGCGAGACCGGGCTGCCTTTCGTGTATGTGAACCTGGTCGGCGGCCAGGACGAACTGGTGTTCGACGGCTGCACGTTCGCGGTGGACATGGGCGGCCGCGTCGTGCACCGCGCGCCGGCGTTCGAGGAGTCGCTCACCACCGTGGACGTCGTCGAGGCGGACAAGGGCGTGGACCTGGAGCCGGAGAGCCTGGCGCCGCTGCCGGCCGGCGAAGAGAGCGTCTGGCGCGCGATCGTGCTGGGCGTGCGCGATTACGTGAACAAGCACGCGTTCCAGGGGGTGGTCATCGGGCTGTCGGGCGGCGTGGACTCGGCGGTCGTGCTCGCGCTCGCCGTGGATGCGCTCGGCGCGGAGCGCGTGCACGCGGTCATGATGCCCTCGCGCTACACCTCCGCGATCTCCGAGAAGGACGCGGCGGCGATGGCGCGCACGATGGGCGTGCGCTATTCAGTGATCCCGATCGAGGGCGTGTTCCAGGAGACGCTGGCCGCGCTCGAGCGCGAGTTCCGCGGCCGCGCGCCGGACGCGACCGAGGAGAACATCCAGGCGCGCTGCCGCATGATCGTGCTGATGGCGATCTCGAACAAGACCGGGCGCATGGTGCTCACCACCGGCAACAAGAGCGAGATGTCGGTCGGCTACGCGACCCTCTACGGCGACATGGCCGGCGGCTTCGCGCCGATCAAGGACTGCAGCAAGATGCTGGTGTGGAAGCTGGCGCGCTGGCGCAACCGGCAGTCGCCGGTGATCCCGCAGCGCACCATCGACCGGCCACCGACGGCCGAGCTGCGCGAGGGCCAGCTCGACAGCGATTCGCTGCCGCCCTACGAGGTGCTGGATCCGATCCTGGAGGCCTTCATCGAGGCCGATCGCTCGGTGGACGAGATCGTCGCGCTGGGATTCGACCGGGCGACGGTGGTGCGCGTGCTCGAGCTGGTGAAGCGCAACGAGTACAAGCGGCGCCAGGCGCCGCCGGGCGTGCGCATCAGCGGCCGCGCCTTCGGCCGCGACTGGCGCTACCCGATCACCTCCGGCTACCGCCCCGGCGAAAGCTGAAATAAAGGGGACGCGTCCATTTACCGGCAGGTAAATGGACGCGTCCCCTTTATTTCACCAGAACGGCCACCAGTCGCGGCCGGCCTTGCGCTGCGGCTTGCCCTGCGGGTAGTTGAGCGCGTAGACCTGCTGCGAGCGTTCGGCGAGCTCGTCGAGGCCGAGGCCGCGGTAGGCGGAGATCATGATGTCCAGCGCGTCCTGCACCGAAGGCGCGCCGTCGTAGTTCTCGACGCAGTAGCGCGCACGCGCGATTGCCGCGACCCAGGCCTCGCGGCGCAGGTAGTAGTCGGCGACATGCACCTCGTATTCGGCGAGGCGGTTGCGCAGGAAGATCATGCGCTGGCGCGCGTCGTGCGCGTACTCGCTGTCGGGGTGGCGCTCGATCAGGTCCTTGAAGGACTCGAACGACCGCAGCACGTCCTGCGGCGGGCGCTGCGTCAGGTCGGTGTTGAACCAGCGCTCGAGGAAGTTCGGCGAGCGCTCGAAGTAGACCAGGCCCTTGATGTACATCGCGTAGTCCACGCGCGGATGCGTCGGGTTCTCGCGGACGAACTGGTCGGCGGCGTCCACCGCGGATTCGGCCTCGCGCGACTTGTAGTACGCATACATGATGTCGAGCTTGGCCTGGCGCGACAGCTCGCTGAACGGATAGCGCGCCTCCAGCGCCTCGTAATAGCGCACCGCGCCGCGGAAATCGCCCGCCATCAGCGAGCGGTGGCCGCGCTCGTAGAGTTTCTCGGGCAGCAGCTGCTCGGCGGTGCGGTCGCGGCCGCCGCCGCACGCGGCGATCAGGAGCGCCGCGCACGCGACCACGATCACGCGCGCCATCGATTTTCCCGGCTGCAAAGGACTGGACCCCGGCTGTTGGACCGACGCAGTATAGCGGCAAAAGACCCCTGCCGACCCCATGAGTTCCCCCCGTCACCAGCGCGAGATGCGCCTGCCGCCGCAGGCCGCCGGCCGCCGCCTCGACCAGGCGCTGGCCGACGCCTGGCCGGATTACTCGCGCTCGAAACTCAAGCGCTGGATCGACGCGGGATGGCTGCGCGTGGACGGCCGGGTGCCGAAGCCGCGCGATGTCGTCGCCGGCGGCGAGCGGATCACGCTCGATGCGCCGGTCGAGGATGCGGTTGAGCTGCGTCCGCAGCCGATCCCCCTCGCGATCGCCTGGCAGGATGCCGACGTCCTCGTGGTGAACAAGCCGGCCGGGCTGGTCGTGCACCCCGGCGCCGGCAACCCGGCCGGGACGTTGCAGAACGCGTTGCTCGCGCTCGATGCGGGCCTGGCGAAGCTGCCGCGCGCGGGCATCGTGCACCGCCTGGACAAGGACACGACCGGCCTGCTGCTGGTCGCGCGCAACGAGCGCGCGCGCGAAGCGCTGACCGCGGCGCTGGCCGCGCGCGCCATCAAGCGCGAGTACCAGGCGGTCTGCGTGGGCGTGATGACGGCCGGCGGTACCGTGGACGCGCCCATCGACCGACACCCGGTCAGGCGCCAGCGCATGGCCGTGCGCAGCGACGGGCGGGAAGCGGTGACGCATTACCGCGTCATCGAGCGCTTCCGCCGCCACACGCTGGTGCGGGTGATGCTCGAGACCGGCCGCACGCACCAGATCCGCCTGCACCTCGCGCACGCCGGTTATCCGCTCGTGGGCGATCCCGTCTACGGCGGCCGCCTGCTGCTGCCGAAGGGGGCGACGCCAGCGCTCGCGGCCGCGCTGCGCTCGTTCCGGCGCCAGGCGCTGCATGCGGCCGCGCTCGCGTTCCCGCATCCGAAGGACGGCCGGATCGTCGAGGTCACGGCCAGGCTGCCGGCGGACATGCAGGCGCTCATCGAGGCGCTGCGCCAGGACGCGAAGGCAGCCTCCTGATGCACTCGATCGAGTTCATCGAGCCGGACTGGCCCGCGCCCGCGAGCGTGCGCGCGGCGGTGACGACGCGGATGGGCGGCGTGAGCGCCGGGCGCTATGCCACGCTAAACCTCGCAACCCACGTCGGCGACGACCCCGGGGCGGTCGCGGAAAACCGCCGGCGGCTGCGTGCCGCGCTCGCGCTGCCGGCCGAGCCCGCCTGGCTCACTCAGCTGCATGGGCGCGACGTCGCGATGCTGCCGGGACCGCTGCCCGCGAGCGCGGATGCAGCCGTGACCTTTGACAGGGGGACCGTATGCGCGGTCCTGGTCGCAGACTGCCTGCCGGTGTTGCTCGCGGGGCGTCGCGGCGACCGCGTCGGCATCGCGCACGCAGGTTGGCGCGGGCTGGCGGCGGGCGTCATCGAGGCGACCGTGGCCGCGCTCACCACCAGGCCGCATGAACTGTTCGCCTGGCTCGGCCCCTGCATCGGCCCGCAGGCTTTCGAGGTCGGCCCCGAAGTCCGCGAGGCATTCGTCGCCCGGAACACTGCAGCCGCGCAGGACTTTCGCGCGGGCCGGGCAGGGAAGTTCCTCGCCGACCTGCCATCGCTCGCGCGCCGCCGGCTCGAGGCCTGCGGTGTGGG
>CAZYPM010000125.1:0-1362 GCA_964649205.1 uncultured Steroidobacteraceae bacterium | reverse complement strand
GCGCGCCGCGACGCCCTGGTGCCGCACCTGGTGAGCTTCGCGACCGGCGCGCTGCTGGGCGCCGCGCTGCTCGCGCTCGTGCCGCACGCGCTCGAGTCGGGCGTGGGCGCCCACGGTATCGGCATCGCGCTGGTCGCCGGCATCATCGTCTTCTTCGTACTCGAGAAGATGGTGCTCTGGCGCCACTGCCACGCCGACGCCTGCGAAGCGCACGGCCCGCAGGAGCATCACCGCGCGAAGGCGTCTGCGACGCTGATCCTGTGGGGCGACGCCTTCCACAACCTGCTCGACGGCGTGCTGCTCGCCGCCGCCTTCCTGACCGACGTGCACCTCGGCATCGTCACGGCGATCGCCGTGTTCGCGCACGAAATCCCGCAGGAGGTCGGCGACCTGGCGATCCTGCTGAACAGCGGCATGAAGCGCCGCCGCGCGCTGATGCTCAACGTCGTCGTGAGCCTGACCTCGGTGGCCGGCGCGGTGGTCGCGTACTTCCTGCTGGAGCAGGCCCTCGGCGTGCTGCCGTATGCGCTCGCGATCGCCGCCGCGTCGTTCCTCTACATCGCCGTCGCCGACCTGATCCCGGGCCTGCACCGGCGCGTGGACGCGCGCACCTCGGTCCAGCAGGTCGTGCTGATCGCACTCGGCATCCTGCTGATCGGCCTGACCCACGAATTCGCCCATTGAAACGGGCCGCTGACGGCCTCATGGACGGGGCAGACCCCGATTCCGGAGCCCCGCCGTGCGCAGCGACCGCCTGACCACCAAGTTCCAGCATGCGCTGGCCGATGCCCAGTCGCTCGCCGTCGGCCGCGATCACCAGTTCATCGAGCCGGCGCACCTGATGCTGGCGCTGCTCGACCAGGACGGCGGCACGGCGCGCCCGCTGCTCGACAGGGCCGGCGCCAACGTCGCGCTGTTGCGCTCGCAGCTGCAGGCGCAGCTCGGGCGCATCGCGACCGTGGAGGGCACGCAGGGCGACGTGCAGGTTTCGACCGACCTCGCGCGGCTGCTGAACGTCACCGACAAGCTCGCGCAGAAGCGCGGCGACCAGTACATCTCGAGCGAGCTGTTCGTGCTCGCCGCCTGCGACGACAAGGGCGTGCTCGGCACCATCCTGCGCGACACCGGCGTGGTGAAGGGCGCGGTGGACAAGGCCATCGGCGAGATCCGCGGCGGCCAGAAGATCGACGACGCCGGCGCCGAGGAGCAGCGCGGCGCGCTGCAGAAATTCACCATCGACCTGACCGAGCGCGCCGAGCAGGGCAAGCTCGACCCGGTGATCGGCCGCGACGACGAGATCCGCCGCACCATCCAGGTGCTGCAGCGGCGCACCAAGAACAACCCGGTGCTGATCGGCGAGCC
>CAZYPM010000124.1:0-6223 GCA_964649205.1 uncultured Steroidobacteraceae bacterium | reverse complement strand
CCGCGAGGGCGGCCGCACCGTCGGCGCCGGCGTCGTCTCCAAGGTGCTCAAGTAAGGAACAGGACGGAAGGGCAGTAGCTCAATTGGCAGAGCGGCGGTCTCCAAAACCGCAGGTTGGGGGTTCGATTCCCTCCTGCCCTGCCACCATCCGTCACGGACAGAGATGAACGAACCGCAGGTCATGCAATCGGGCGTCGGACTCGTCGACGCCTCCAAGCTGGTGCTCGCCGCCGCCGCGCTGGTCGGCGGCGTGGTCGCGTACTACCTGTACCCGGACCAGCCGCAGGTCGTGCGCGTGCTGATGGTGCTCGGCGGCCTGGTGCTCGGCCTGGTGCTGCTGTACTCGTCGCAGCCGGGCCGCGAGCTGTGGAACTACGTGCAGTCCTCGCGCGTCGAGCTGCGCAAGATGGTGTGGCCGACGCGCCAGGAAACCTGGCGCACGACGCTGGTCGTGTTCCTGTTCGTGGTGGCGCTCGGCGTGTTCTTCTGGCTGGTCGACATGGCGCTCGCCTGGGGCGTCCGCCAGGTCACCGGGCAGGGAGGCTGAGGCCGTGGCGCTGAACTGGTACGTCGTGCACGCCTACTCGAACTTCGAGCACAAGGTCGCGAGCAGCCTGAAGGAGCGCATCAAGCTGCACCACCTCGAGGACAAGTTCGGCGAGGTGCTGGTGCCGACCGAGGAAGTCGTCGAGATGCGCGCCGGCCAGAAGCGCCGCAGCGAGCGCAAGTTCTTCCCCGGCTACGTGCTGGTGCAGATGGCGATGGACGACGAGGCCTGGCACCTGGTGAAGGAGACGCCGAAGGTGCTCGGCTTCATCGGCGGCACGCCGGAGAAGCCGGCGCCGATCTCGGACAAGGAGGCGAACGCCATCCTGCGCCGGGTCGAGGAGGGCGTCGAGAAGCCGCGGCCGAAGGTGCTGTTCGAGCCGGGCGAGGTGGTGCGGGTCGTGGACGGCCCGTTCAACGACTTCACCGGCGTGGTCGAGAACGTGAACTACGAGAAGAGCCGCCTGCAGGTCGCAGTGCAGATCCTCGGCCGGTCGACCCCGGTCGAGCTGGACTTCGGGCAGGTGGAGAAGGTCTGAACCGGGGAGCCGCAAGGCGCCTGCACCCGGGAGTGAGGAACGATGGCGAAGAAAGTACAGGGCTACATCAAGCTGCAGATCCCCGCGGGCGGGGCCAACCCGAGCCCGCCGGTCGGCCCGGCGCTCGGCCAGCAGGGCGTCAACATCATGGAGTTCTGCAAGCAGTTCAATGCCGCGACCCAGAAGGAGGAGAAGGGCCTGCCGATCCCGGTGATCATCACCGTGTACAGCGACCGCAGCTTCACCTTCGTGCTGAAGACGCCGCCGGCCGCGGTGCTGGTGCGCAAGGCGATCGGCATCGAGAAGGGCTCGGGCACGCCGAACACCAAGAAGGTCGGCAAGATCAGCCGCAAGCAGCTCGAGGACATCGCCAGGCAGAAGATGCCCGACCTGACCGCGGCGGATCTCGACGCGGCCGTGCGCACCATCGCGGGCTCTGCCCGCAGCATGGGCGTCGACGTGGAGGGCATCTGACATGGCCACCGTATTCAAGCGCCAGAAGCCCTGGGCCGATCGCGTGAAGCCCGGCCAGGCGTACCCGGTCGACGAGGCGCTCGCGCTGGTGAAGGAATTCGCCAACGCCAAGTTCGACGAGACCGTGGACGTCGCCATCAACCTCGGCATCGACCCGGCGAAGTCGGACCAGCAGGTGCGCGGCTCGACCGTGATGCCGCACGGCACCGGCAAGAAGGTGCGCGTCGCCGTGTTCACGCAGGGCAAGAACGCCGACGCCGCGCGCGAGGCCGGCGCCGACATCGTCGGCCTCGAGGACCTGGCGGAGAAGGTCAAGGCGGGCCAGATGGATTTCGACGTCGTGGTCGCGAGCCCCGACGCGATGCGCGTGGTCGGCCAGCTTGGCCAGATCCTGGGCCCGCGCGGCCTGATGCCGAATCCGAAGGTCGGCACCGTGACGCCGGACGTGGCGACCGCGGTGAAGAACGCGAAGGCGGGCCAGGTGCGCTATCGCTGCGACAAGGCCGGCATCGTCCACTGCACGATCGGCAAGGCGAGCTTCCAGCCGGCCGCGCTGAAGGACAACCTGCTCGCGTTGATCGCCGACATCCAGAAGCACAAGCCGGGAACGTCCAAGGGCGTGTTCCTGCAGCGCGTGTCGCTGTCGTCGACCATGGGTCCCGGCGTGGCCGTGGATCGCGCGTCGCTGGGCGTATGAAGTGACGGGGACTGTCCCCATTTTCGCTTCGCGAAAATGGCGGACTGTCCCCTCTTGAAGAGGATTCGAACGTCCGGGTCTGAGAACCCGGGCCATCGGAGACCGCAGGCGGGGCGACGGCCCCTTAATGGCAGCCCGCGCAGATGGTGGAACCCGAGCCGGTCGACCGGCCTGGTCCCACCGCAAGGAGGGTTGGATGGGACTGAGACTGGAAGACAAGCAGGCGATGGTGACCGAGGTGCAGGCCGTTGCGCAGACCGCGCATTCGGTCGTCGCGGCGGAATATCGTGGCCTGACGGTGTCGCAGCTGACGGGACTGCGCGCGAAGGCGCGCCAGTCGGGCGTCTGGATGCGCGTCGTCAAGAACACGCTGGCGCGCCGCGCGGTCACGGGCACTCCGTACGAGTGCATCGCAGGCTCGCTCAAGGGACCGCTGATCCTCGCGTTCTCGAAGGACGATCCGGGCGCCGCCGCCCGCGTCGTGAAGGAGTTCGCGAAGGGCAACGACAAGCTGGTCCCGACGCTGGTGGCCCTCGGCGGGCAGGTCTACCCCGCCGCCGAGATCGACCGCGTCGCGAGCCTGCCGACCAGGGCGCAGGCCCTGGCGCTGCTGCTGGGCGTGATGAAGGCACCGGTGTCGAAGCTGGTGCGCACCCTCGCCGAGCCGCACGCGAAGCTGGTACGCACGGTGGATGCGGTCAGGGCGTCGAAAGCCGCCTGAGCGCCGCGCCGATTCGGGTCAACGACACACTATTCATCTGGAGTAATGGCAATGGCTGCTAGCAAGGAACAGATTCTCGAGGCGATTTCGAACATGACGATCATGGAAGTCGTCGACCTCGTGAAGATGATGGAAGACAAGTTCGGCGTCACCGCCGCCGCGCCGGTGGCGATGGCTGCCGCCGCCGCGGGCGGGGCCGCCGCGCCGGCCGCCGAGGAAAAGACCGAGTTCACGGTCACCCTGAAGGCGTACCCGGCCGAGAAGAAGGTCGGCGTCATCAAGGTGATCCGCGAGATCACGGGCCTCGGCCTCAAGGAAGCCAAGGACCTGGTGGAAGGCGCGCCGTCGACCGTCAAGGAAGGCGTGTCGAAGGCCGACGCGGAGAAGATCAAGAAGCAGCTCGAGGACGGCGGCGCCACGGTCGAGGTCAAGTAACGACCTCCATGCGAGGGCGTTGCCCCGCAGGCCGCGGCTCCTGATGCGGGCCCGCCGCTTCCCGGAAGGGAGGCGGCGGCGTCCGCGTCCGTGCGTGGAATTGGCTGAATCAGTTTGCAGGTGATGAAGATGGCCTACACGTTTACCGAGAAGAAGCGCATCCGGAAGAACTTTGGCAAGCGCCAGGGGATTCTGGACGTGCCGCCGCTGCTCGCGATCCAGACCGAGTCCTACGCGCAGTTCCTGCAGCTCGACGAGTCGCGCGCCCTGCACGCGGAGCTGTCCGCGCACGCGGGCGGCGCGGTCGCCGGCGGCCGGCTGCTGTCGGAGGAGCAGGAGAAGGCCATCATCGACCGCCACCTGAAGCGCGCCGGGCTGCACGCCGCGTTCCAGAGCGTGTTCCCGATCAAGAGCTACTCCGGCCACGCGACCCTCGAGTACGTCTATTACTACCTCGGGGAGCCGGTGTTCGACGTCAAGGAATGCCAGATGCGCGGCCTCACGTACGCCGCGCCGATCCGCGTGCGGCTGCGGCTGCGCGTGATGGACAAGGAGTCGCCGGGCGCCTCGCGCGTCAAGCGCGCGATCGAGCAGGAGGTCTATCTCGGCGAGCTGCCGCTGATGACCGAGAACGGCACCTTCATCGTCAACGGCACCGAGCGCGTGATCGTGTCGCAGCTGCACCGCAGCCCGGGCGTGATCTTCGACCACGACAAGGGCAAGACCCACAGCTCCGGCAAGCTGCTGTTCCAGGCGCGCGTGATCCCGTACCGCGGCTCCTGGCTCGACTTCGAGTTCGACGCCAAGGACTGCGTGTTCGCGCGCATCGACCGCCGTCGCAAGCTGCCGGTGACGATCCTGCTGCGCGCGCTCGGCTACTCGAATTCCGAGATCCTGAAGCTGTTCTTCGACCAGAACACCGTGCACCTGGGCAAGAAGGGCCCGGAGCTCGAGCTGGTGCCCGAGCGGCTGCGCGGCGAGACCGCGCTGTTCGAGATCAGCGCCAACGGCAAGGTCATCGTCGAGGAGGGCCGCCGCATCACGGCGCGCCACGTGCGCCAGCTCGAGGAAGCCGGCGTGCGCCGCCTGGCGGTGCCGGTCGAGTACCTCGAGGGCAAGATCCTGGCCCACGACGTCGCCGACCCGCAGACCGGCGAGGTGCTCGCGAACGCCAACGACGTGCTGACCGCTGCGCACATCGAGCGCTTCGTCAACGCCAACGTCGCGACCATCGGCACGCTCTACGTCAACGACCTGGACCGCGGTCCGTACGTGTCGGACACGCTGCGCATCGACGCGACCACGACCCGGCTCGAGGCGCTGATCGAGATCTACCGGATGATGCGGCCGGGCGAGCCGCCGACCAAGGACGCGGCCGAGAACCTGTTCCACAACCTGTTCTTCAACGGCGAGCGCTACGACCTGTCCGCGGTCGGCCGCATGAAGTTCAACCGGCGCGTGAACCGCGCGGTCCCGGCCGGGCTCGCGGGTGCCGACGCCGAGCGCTGGCTCGAGGAGCCGGGCATCCTGTACGACGGCCGCTACTTCTCGACCGTCGCCGACCTGCGCAAGGACGAGTCCGCGCGCGGGCTCGCCGCCAAGTACGGCGAGGGCCTGTCCGACGTGGTCGACGTGCTGCGCACGCTGATCGCGATCAAGAACGGCGACGGCAAGGTTGACGACATCGACCACCTCGGCAACCGCCGCGTGCGCAGCGTCGGCGAGATGGCCGAGAACGCCTTCCGCGTCGGCCTCGTGCGCGTCGAGCGCGCGGTCAAGGAGCGGCTCACCATCGCCGAGAGCGAGGGCCTGATGCCGCAGGACATGATCAACGCCAAGCCGGTCGCGGCCGCGGTGAAGGAGTTCTTCGGCTCCTCGCAGCTCTCGCAGTTCATGGACCAGAACAACCCGCTGTCCGAGGTCACGCACAAGCGGCGCGTCTCGGCCCTCGGCCAGGGCGGCCTCACCCGCGAGCGCGCCGGCTTCGAGGTGCGCGACGTGCACCCGACCCACTACGGCCGCGTCTGCCCGATCGAGACGCCGGAAGGCCCGAACATCGGCCTGATCAACTCGCTGGCCGTGTACGCCCGCACCAACAAGTACGGCTTCCTCGAGACGCCGTACCGCCGCGTGCGCGACCGGCGCGTGACCGGCGACGTCGACTACCTGTCGGCGATCGAGGAGAGCGAGTTCGTGATCGCGCAGGCGAATGCGCCGCTCGACGACAAGGGCCGCTTCACCGGCGACCTGGTGTCCTGCCGCTTCCAGAACGAGTTCACGCTGATGCCGGCCGAGCGCATCGAGTACATGGACGTGTCGCCGCGCCAGATCGTGTCGGTGGCGGCCGCGCTGATCCCGTTCCTCGAGCACGACGACGCCAACCGCGCCCTGATGGGCTCGAACATGCAGCGCCAGGCGGTGCCGACCCTGCGCTCCTCGACGCCGCTGGTGGGCACGGGGATCGAGCGCACCGTCGCCATCGACTCGGGCGTGGCCGTGGTCGCGCGGCGCGGCGGCATGGTCGACTCGGTCGACGCGTCGCGCGTGGTGGTGCGCGTCAACGAGGCCGAGGTCACCGCGGGCGAGCCGGGCGTCGACATCTACAACCTCACGAAGTACACGCGCTCGAACCAGAACACCTGCATCAACCAGCGCCCGCTGGTGCGGGTCGGCGACGCGATCGCCAGGGGTGACGTGCTGGCGGACGGCCCCTCGACGCACCTCGGCGAGCTCGCGCTCGGCCAGAACATGCTGGTCGCGTTCATGCCGTGGAACGGCTACAACTTCGAGGACTCGATCCTGATCTCCGAG
>CAZYPM010000123.1:3548-6257 GCA_964649205.1 uncultured Steroidobacteraceae bacterium | reverse complement strand
GTGCAGCGCATAGACGAAGGACAGGCCGAGCAGCAGCAGCATGGCCGGCACGATGAAGCAGATGCCGGCGACGATGCCGCCGGCGGTGCCGTGCAGCCGCCAGCCGATCCAGATCGCGAGCTGCAGCGCCTCCGGTCCCGGCAGCAGCATGCAGAAGTTGAGCGCGTGCATGAACGCGCGGTCGTCGAGCCAGCCGCGTCGTTCGACGACCTCGCGATGCATGATCGCGATCTGGCCGGCCGGGCCGCCGAAGGAGATGAACCCGAGCTTCAGCCAGAACCGGAAGGCCTCGTGCCGGGTGGGCGGCATCAGGGCTCGGTGATCGGCGAATACCAGGGCAGCCGCTCGAAGCGCGCGATCCAGGCGCTGATCGCCGGGAAGTCCGCGAGACGATAGCCCGCCTCGTCCGCGACGTGCGTGTAGGCGAACAGCGCGATGTCGGCGAGCGTGACCGCGTCGCCCACCAGCCACGAGCGGCGCGCAAGACCGCGCTCCAGCACGGCGAGCGCGTCCGCGCCGCGCTGGAAGCGCTCGGTGTATTTCTCGCCGAGTTCCTCCGGCTTCTTCTTCAGGCTCTTCAGCCAGAAGCGCACCGTGCCGACGCCCGGCTCGAGCTGGTACTGCTCGAAGCACATCCACTGCCACATCAGCGCGCGCTCCCAGGGATCGGCCGGCACCAGCTTCGAGCCCTCGGCGAGGTAACTGATGATCGCGTGGCTCTCGGCGAGCGCCCCGCGGCCGGGGACGACCAGCACCGGGATCTTGCCGTTCGGGTTGATCGCGAGGAACTCCGGCGTGCGGGTCGCGCCCGCGACGATGTCCATGATCCTGATCTGGTACGGCATGGCGAGCGCCTTCAGCACCAGGCGGCACTTGTAGCCGTTGCCGGAGGACAGGTAGTCGTACAGGACCAGGCTCATGCGAAGGACCCAGCGAGCAGGCGGCGCGCCTCGGCGGCGGCGCGCAGGCCGGAGAGGTGCGCACCGTGCAGCGTGCCATACGCGGACTGCTCGGTGTGCTCGCCCGCAAAGACGAGCCGGCCGCCGACCGGCCGGGTGAGCACGGCGCGGGCGCCGAAGCGGCCCGGCAGGCAATGCGAATACGAGCCGCGCGCGAACGGGTCCGAGGCCCAGGCGGTTGCCGCGCCGCGGTCGTACTGGCGGCGGACGTCGCCGCCCAGCATCGAGGCGAGCTCCCCGAGCGCGTGCTCGATGGCGGCGGCCTCGCCCGCCGCTTCCAGCTCGTGCGCCAGGCGGCCGGCCGAGAAGCCGACGCAGACGTGGTTGCCCTGGAGCCGCGTCAGGTAGCTCATGCCGCGCCCGTCGTCGCGGCGCAGGCGCCAGAACTCGGTGCGCTCGGAGGGGAAGACGTTGCGCTTGAAGCGCAGCGCCACCTTGTTCATCAGGCCGAGCGGCAGGTCGTGGTGGGCCTGGAGCACGTGGACCGGCAGGTGCGGCGCGAAGATGACCGCGCCGGACGAGATCACCGCCGAGGGCAGCGCGACGATGGCGATGCGCGCGGCGAGCGTGCCCGCGGGCGTGTCCACGCTGACGCCCCTGGCGCCCCAGCGGATGCGGCTGACCGGCGTGCGCAGGCGCACCGGCACGTCCTTCGCATAGTGCGCGAGCAGCGCGCCGTATCCCTTCGCGACCAGCATGTCGTCGCCCCGCTCCACGAAGTGGAACTGGTCGAGCGCGGAAAAATTTGCGGGCTCGATGCCCTCCCAGGCCGTCATGCCCGCCATCGCCAACGGATACCAGGGGTCATCGAGCGTCGCCTGGGTGAGCGCGGCCTCGGCAGGAATGTCGAGGCCGCGACGCCCGGCGTCCCCGAGTTCGCGCTCGATGCGCTCATTCACCGCGCGGTAGCCCGCGGTCTCGGCGCCGCTCATGCGGTGCGTGCCGCGGTACAGGTGGCGCGGATACTCGTCCACGTAGGGCTCGAAGCCCTGTTCGCGCGCGTAGCGGACGAAGGGATTGACCTCGGACGCATGCAGCCAGGAACAGCCGCGATCCCAGGGCGCACCGAGGCTGGTGTCGGTGAAGGCGCGCCCGCCGATGCGGTCGCGCGCCTCGAGCACCAGCACCGTGTGCCCGGACTTCAGCAGTTCTTTCGCAGCGGTGAGGCCGGCGCCACCGGCGCCGATCACGACGACCTCGGGCGTCGCGGCCTGCGCCGCCAGGCGCGCGGCGTAGCCGCCGCTCAAGGCGGCGGCCACCATGCCCTGCAAGAGCTGCCTGCGATTCATGATGCGAGTGCGCGGCGCCAGCGGCGGAGTTTCGAACGATAACCCATCCCGGCGTGCGCAGGGCTCGTGGACGGCAGCAGCCGGTACTCGAGCGCGGGCTTCACGGGCCAGCGCGGCAGCACGTGGCGGCGCCAGGCGGCCTCGGCCTTGCGGCCGTTGAAGCAGACACGCGTGATGCGCCGGTGTGCGGCGAGGAAGCCGGCGAAATCATTGGCGACGATGGAGTCCTCCACGATCGCCGAGTCGAGGCTGCCCTCGCGCCTGCAGCTCGCCACCACGTCCCAGAGTGCGATGCCAGCCTTCATGAGCGCGGCCTTGCGCCGCGCGTAAGTGGCACCGGCGTCGAAGCCGAGGATCTCGCCCATGATCGGCCAGAAGCGGTTGTGCGGGTGCGCGTAGTACTCGCCCATCGCCAGCGAGGCGACGCTCGGCATGCTGCCGAGCACCAGGATGCGCGCGGT
>CAZYPM010000123.1:0-3448 GCA_964649205.1 uncultured Steroidobacteraceae bacterium | reverse complement strand
GCGTTGCGAGGGATGCTTACCAGCGTCCGCCGCCGCCACCGCCGCCGCCGCCGGAGCGGAATCCACCGCCACCGCCGCCGCCGGAACGGAAGCCGCCGCCGCCACCCGGACGCGGGCCGCGCGGACGATCCTGTGCTTCATTGACGCGCAGCTGGCGGCCGCCCATCGAGAAGCCGTTCAGGGCCTCGATGGCCTTGGTCGCCTCGGCCTGCGGCATTTCGACGAAGCCGAAACCACGCGGACGGCCGGTTTCACGGTCGGCCGGCAGCGCCACGGACTCGACCGTGCCGTGCTGCGCGAACAGGTCACGCACCTGGGCTTCGGTCGCCGAGAAAGGCAGGTTGCCAACATAGATCTTCATAAATTCAGACTCTCACTCTCATAGGTACAGGGCCATGCACCGCCTTCGTCACGAGGGCGGCCAGGGGCCATTCACTACACGGCAGGAAACACGGTCGGGATCGTCTGGCGGGCAATAGCTCGGCTAGTGCGAATCTTCGAACAGCGGGTCCTGTCACCTGGCCGGGGCGCTCTCTCCTGCCTTCTGGCGCCATAAGCGCTTGATATTGCAGGAAATCATGCAACGGCCGGCGGGCAGGATAGCACTAATCCAGCCGCTTGCGGAAGCGGGCGACGGAAAGCACGAGCATCACGGCCAGGAACGCGGCCAGCTTGGCCAGTTCCGGCTGCATGTCCGTCAGGCGGGCGCCCCGCAGCACGATGCCGCGGATGATCTCGTTGAAGTGGGTCAGCGGCAGCACCTGGGCGATGGCCTGGGCGGCCTTCGGCATGCCCTCGAAAGGGAACATGAACCCGGACATGAGGATGGACGGCAGCATGGTCACCATCGCCATCTGCATGGCCTGGAACTGGGTCTGCGCCAGCGTCGAGATGAAGAGCCCGAGCGCCAGCGAGGCGGCGATGAACAGCAGCGACCCGAGGTAGAGGTCCAGCAGGCTGCCGGCGATCGGCACGTCGAACAGGAACCAGCCGAGCAGCAGGATCAGCGTGGTCTGGATCAGGCCGATCACCACGTACGGCAGCAGCTTGCCGGCCATGAGCTGCCCGCGCGATACCGGCGTCGTGATCAGGAGCTCGAGGTTGCCGCGCTCGCGCTCGCGCACGATCGCGCTCGCCGTGAAGATGACCATGGTCATGGTGAGGATCACGCCGCAGAGCGCCGGCACGATCTGCACCGCGGTGCGCCGCTGCGGGTTGTAGGCGACCAGGATCTCCACCGGCCGGGACGCTGCGGGCGATCCCGCGCGCCGCAGCAACGGCATCTGCCCCAGTCCCTGCGCGACGTTCTCGAGCGCGGGCTGGCTGCCGTCCACCAGGATCTGCATCGCGGCACGGCCGCCCTCGGCGATGCGCCGCTCGACGTCGGCGGGGATCACGATGCCGACATTCGCCTCACCCTGTTGCATCAGGCGGCGCAGCTCGGCCTCGCTGCCGGCCTGGCGGATCGCGCCCAGCACCTGGGTCGCGCCGAGGTCGGCGACCAGGCGGCGCGACAGCGAGGTGCGCGCCTGGTCGAGCACGGCGGTCGAGACGCCGCGCACGTCGAAGTTGATCGCGTAGCCGAACAGCAGCAGCTGGATGGTCGGGATGCCGACGATGAGCCCGATCGTGATGCGGTCGCGCGCCAGCTGGCGCACCTCCTTGAACGCGACCGCGAACAGCCGCTCGAACCACTTCATGCGGCGCGCTCCGCGGCAGCGCCGTTGCGCAGCCTGGTCGCCGCGACGAACACGTCCTCGAGCGAGGCGCCGACGCGCTCGACGCGCGCATCCGGGCAGTGCGGCACGAGCGCCGCGGCGAGCCGGCGCTCCGGCTCCGGCGCGTCGCGGGACAGCAGCACGTGCAGGCGGTGGCCGAGCTGGGCGACGCTCCTCACCTCCGGCAGCGTGGCGAGCGCGCGCCGCGCCGCGACCAGGTCTTCCGCCTCGATCTCGATCACGGCGAGGTCGATGTCGCGCGCCAGCTGCCGCGGCGTCCCCTCGGCCGCGATGCGGCCGCGGTCGAGGATCGCGAGCCGGTGGCAGCGCTCCGCCTCGTCCATGTAGTGCGTCGAGACCAGGATGGTCGTGCCCGCGGCCACCAGCGCGAACAGGCTCTCCCAGAAGTCGCGCCGGCTCTGCGGGTCCACCGCGCTGGTCGGCTCGTCGAGCAGCAGCAGTTCCGGCGCATGCAGCGTCGCGGCGGCGAGCGCGAGCCGCTGGCGCTGGCCGCCCGAGAGCGTGCCGGCGCGCTGCGTCACGAGCGCGCCGAGGCCGTATTCCGCGATCCGCGAGGCGATGCGTTCGCGCCGCGGCGCGCGCTCGATCCCGTACACCCGCGCCATGAAGTCGAGGTTCTCGGCGACCGTCAGGTCGTCCCAGAGCGAGAAGCGCTGGGTCATGTAGCCGAGCTTGCGGCGCACGACCTCGGACTCGCGCGGCACGGCATGGCCGAGCACGCTCACCGTGCCGCGGGTCGGCACCAGCAGCCCGCAGAGCATGCGGATGGTGGTGGACTTGCCCGAGCCATTGGGGCCGAGGAAGCCGTAGATCTGCGCGCGCGGAATGTCGAGGTCGATGCCGGCGACGGCGGCCACGGCGCCGAAGTGCCGCGCCAGCCCGCGCGCGGTGATCGCGGCGCTCACGGCCCGGCGGCGAGGCGCACCTCGACCGGAATTCCGGTCGGGAGCCGGTCCGCCTCCGGCTCGGTCAGCACCACCTCGGCGAGGAATGCGAGACGGCCGCGCTCGCGCTCGTTGAGCGCGTAGTAAGGCGTGAAGGCCGCCTCCGACGACACGTAGCGCACCTCCGCCTGCCAGTCGCGGTCCGAGCCGTCGAGCCTCACCGTCGCGCGCGTGCCGGCCGATACCGACGCGCGCTGCGGCTCGGGTATGAACACGCGCGCGTAGGGCCGGCCCTGCGCCAGCAGCACGGCGACCGGTGCGCCCTTCGGCGGCCGTTCGCCGAGCTCGTAGGGCAGCGCATCCACCACGCCCGCGCGCGGTGCGCGCACCGCGTGGCGCTCGAGCGAGAGCTCGAGCTCGGCGACCTGCGCCCGCGCCGCCGCCAGCGCCGCGGCGGCCTGCGCCAGGACTTCCGCGCGCGTGCCGCGCGTGAGCTCGAGCAGGCGCTCGCGCGCCGCCGTGAGCTCGGCCGCGGCGCCATCCTTCAGCGCGCGCTGGCGGTCGAGGGCCGAGGCCGGCAGCATGCCGTCGGCGACCAGTTTTTCGACGCGGTCGAATTCCCTGGCCTCGACCTCCGCGCGCGCGGCGGCGCCGTCGCGCAGGGCGCGCGCCTCCCGCACCACCTCGCTGCGCGCACCCGCGGCGAGCTCGGCGTGGCGGCGTTCGGCCTGCAGCGCTGCCGAGCGGGACTGCGCAAGGCGCGCGGAAGCGGCGCCCGGGTCCAGGCGCAACAGCAATGCCCCCGCTGCGACCGCCTCGCCCTCG
>CAZYPM010000122.1:0-6332 GCA_964649205.1 uncultured Steroidobacteraceae bacterium | reverse complement strand
GAAAAAAGGTGTCAGACACCATTTCTGCAGTGCAGAAATGGTGTCTGACACCTTTTTTCATTCCAGCTCGCGCATGACGGCCTGGCACAGTTCCTTCGTGCCTTCGCCGGTCGCGCCGGAGATCCGGAAGACCCTTCCCTTGAAGCGCAGCCGCCGCACGATGTCGGCGCAGCGGCGCTCGCGTTCCTTGCCGCTCAGCAGGTCGATCTTGTTGAGCACCAGCCAGCGCGGCATCGAAGCCAGCTCGGGACTGAACTTCTTCAATTCCTTCACGATAGCGCGCGCGCCCTCGACCGGGTCCGCATCCGGGTCCGGCGGCGCGATGTCCACGAGGTGCAGCAGCAGCCGCGTTCGCTGCAGGTGCTTGAGGAAGCGGATGCCGAGGCCCGCGCCTTCGGCCGCGCCTTCGATCAGCCCCGGGATGTCGGCCATGACGAAGCTCTTCGCCGGGCCCACCGAGACCACGCCGAGCTGCGGATGCAGCGTGGTGAAGGGATAGTCGGCGACCTTGGGCCGCGCAGCCGACACCGCTCGGATCAGCGTGGATTTGCCGGCATTCGGCAGCCCGAGCAGGCCCACGTCCGCGAGCAGGCGCAGTTCGACACGCAGCATCCGCGCCTCGCCGGGCAGGCCCGGCGTGATCTGGCGCGGCGTGCGGTTGATCGAGCTCTTGAAGCGCTGGTTGCCCCAGCCGCCCTTGCCGCCCTTGGCGACCAGCAGCGTCTGCCCGGCCTTCGACAGGTCCCCGAGCGTCTCGCCGGTGTCGTCGTCGATGACCACCGTGCCGACCGGCATCGGCACGTAGAGGTCGTCCCCGCTGCGCCCGGTGCAGTCCTGGCCGCCGCCGGGCTGGCCATTCTGGGCGCGGAAGGTGCGGCGGATGCGGTAGTCGACCAGCGTGTTGATGCCTTCCTGGGCGCGCAGCCAGACGCTGCCGCCCAGCCCGCCGTCCCCGCCGTCGGGCCCGCCAAAGGGCACGAACTTTTCGCGGCGAAAGCTGACCGCGCCGCGCCCGCCGTGGCCGGCGACCACTTTCACCATCGCTTCGTCGACGAACTTCATGCGCTGGCCCTAATGAAAAACCCCGGCCGGGCCGGGGTCTTTCTTCGATCCTGCCTGCCCCGGCTCAGTCCGGAAGCACGGACACGAAGGTGCGCCCGTCGCCGCCCTTCTTCCGGAACTGCACGCGGCCGGTCTTGAGCGCGAACAGGGTGTGGTCGGTGCCCACGCCGACGTTGTCGCCGGCACGGTACGGGGTGCCGCGCTGGCGCACGAGGATGTTGCCCGCCGCGACGCGCTCGCCGCCGAACTTCTTGACACCGAGTCGCTTCGACTGTGATTCGCGGCCGTTCTTGGTGCTGCCGCCGGCTTTCTTGTGTGCCATCTCGCTATCCTCGTTCGGTGATCAGGCCGCCGTGATGCCGGTCACCTTGACCTCGGTGTACGGCTGGCGGTGGCCCTTCTGGCGCAGGTAGTGCTTGCGGCGCCGGAACTTGGTGATGCCCACCTTGTCGGCCTTGCCGTGCGCCTGCACGGTCGCCGTCACCCGCGCGCCCGTGACATAAGGCGCGCCGACGGCCACGTCGGCGCCCTCGCCAACCAGCAACACCTGGTTGAACTCCACGGTGGCGCCCGCGTCGGCGTCGAGCTTCTCGACCCGCACGATGGTGCCTTCGCTCACCCGGTACTGCTTGCCCCCGGTGGCAATGACGGCGTACATGATTGACTGGACTCCAAAAAGAGCCGGCAATTGTAGTGACGGGACCCCCCGGGGTCAAACTCCGCGGGCCGTCCGCAAGTTCCCCGGATGGGCGTTTGCCGCTAGGATGCGCCAGCCGCAGGGGGACCTCCAGGAAGCCATGCAACTCAAGGACCTACGGGCGCTGGTCGCCACCGACCTCGCCGCCGTGGACGCCGAGATCCGGCGCCAGCTGGGCAGCGACGTCGCGCTCGTCAACCAGGTCGGCGAATACATCGTCGGCGCGGGCGGCAAGCGCATCCGGCCGCTGCTGGTCGTGCTGGCCGCGCGCGCGGCCGGGGTCCGCGATTCCGCCCACGTCCCGGCCGCGGCGCTGATCGAGTTCATCCACACGGCGACGCTGCTGCACGACGACGTCGTGGACGATTCCGCCAAGCGGCGCGGCCGCGACACCGTGAACGAGGCCTTCGGCAACCCCGCCTCGGTGCTGGTCGGCGATTTCCTCTACTCGCGCGCCTTCCAGATGATGGCCGCGCTCGACTCCCCGGCGCTGATCCGCGTGATGGCGGACGCCACCAACACGATCGCCGCCGGCGAAGTCATGCAGCTCATGAACTCGGGGGATCCCGACACCACCGAGATCCGCTACATGGAGGTGATCTACCGCAAGACCGCGCGGCTGTTCGAGGCGGGCGCGCAGATCGCCGCGATCGTCGCGCAGGCGCCGGCGCCGGTCGAGAGCGCCCTCGCCCGCTACGGCAAGCACCTCGGCATCGCCTTCCAGCTCGTGGACGACGCGCTCGACTACCGCGGCGACACCGAGGAGCTCGGCAAGAACGTCGGCGACGACCTGGCGGAGGGCAAGCCCACCCTGCCGCTCATCCACGCGCTCAAGAGCTCCGCCCCGGCCGACGCGGCGATGATCCGCAGCGTGATCTCGCAGGGCGGCACGGAGGACCAGCTGCGGATACGCCAAGTCGTTGAAAGCACGGGGGGTCTTGATTACACTGCGCGACTCGCCGATGACGAGGCGAAGCGCGCGATCGAGGCTTTGGCCGGAATTCCCGCATCGGCCTTTCGCGACGGGCTCGCGGCACTCGCGAAGTACGCAGTGACGCGCAGCGCCTGACCGGTTCGCAGTCCGCCAGCTCGGGGTGTAGCTCAGCCTGGTAGAGCACTACGTTCGGGACGTAGGAGTCGCAGGTTCAAATCCTGTCACCCCGACCACCTGCTTCGAGCCGTGGTCATCGGCGGCCGGCCTGTCGCGCTTCTTGATGAAGCTCCCGCTCTTGTCGAACAGCGGCGTCTGGATCGAGAACAGGTCCAGGACCGTGTCGAAGACGTCCTGCTGGTGGTACTCGGCGCGCTCGATGAGCGAGATGGGCACGGACGACTTCACGATCAGCGGGATCTGCGCCTGCTCCGGCGGCAGCGAGATGCCGGGAGGCATGCCGTGGAACAGGCGGCCCTCCTCCATCAGCGATTCACCGTGGTCCGACAGGTAGATGAACACGTACGGCGCGCCGGAACTGTCCAGCGTTCTCAGGATGCCGCCCAGCACATGGTCCACGTACAGGATCGTGTTGTCGTAGGAGTTGTAGAGTTCCTCGCGCGTGCACTGGTTCGCCACGTCGGCGTCATGGCATGCCGGCTGCAGCCGCTCGAACTCGGGCGGGTGCCGGTCGCGGTACAGCGGCCCGTGGCTGCCGCCTCCAAGGTGCAGGACGACGAACCGGCTGCCTGAAACGTAGCTGCGCAGATTCTGCTCCAGCAGCGGCACGACGTCCTCGTCGTAGCATTTCCCGCCGTGCCCGCACTGGCTCGCCTTGACCTCGCCGACCGTCTGGCAGTTGTCGTACAGCGTGTAGTTCACGTAGCAGGACGTCGGAATGCCGAGCCTGGCCACGATGGTCGGCAGCTTGATGCCGTCCTTCTCGAGGATCTCCGGCAGCGCATTCAGGGTCGAGCCGCGTTTCGCGACGCCGTCCAGGAGATGAAGGCCGGAGGCCTTCGCGAGCTCGGGATTGGTGTCCTGCCGGTCGTACCCGTAGAGACTGAAGTTCGCCCTGCGCGAGGCCTCGCCGATCGCGAGCACCACCACCAGGTCGCCCGGCGATTCCACGTGGCCGGGGATCGCAGGATCCTTCCCGCCCGTGGCGAAGTAGGGCTTCAGCGACTTGTAGGCCGCGCTGATGCCGCCGGACAGGAAGTTGATGGGCACCAGCGAATAGACGATGTACTTCCTCGAGATGTTGCCGGCGCGATGGATGGGGTTGTAGTTCAGGTACAGGGACGACACGGCGACGATCAGGGCGACAGCCACCAGTCTGCACGAGGCGAACAGGTACCTCCCGGACGGCTGAAAGGTGATGTCGGCCCAAGCGACGGCAACCGCCGGCAGCACGATCAGGAACGCGACGTAAGGCAGCATCTGCGCCGACAGCAGTTGCCCGATCTCCGTCGGATCGGTGTGGACCACGTTCAGCATCATCGAACTGTCGATGGCGACGTTGTACTTGGCGACGAAATAGGTCGCGGCGGCGCTCAGGACCGCAACCAGGACTGCCGCCGGCTTGACGGTGTGCCGGTGGGCCAGCAGCGCGAAGAACGCGATGAACAGGCACAGCCCGGCCAGCAGGTAGGCCGACAGCGCCACGTAATCCAGCCCCTCCCTGCCGGTGAACCACCGGGCCAGCTTGTCGATGTTGAGCGCATTGCAGGCCGCATACAGGCCTGCCGGATACACCACCGTGAATGTCGTGTGCGACATCCTCAGGGCTGGCCTCCGGCCGCTCGCCGCGAGTGCATGCGCCGTCACGGGAAGGACTTCCCGGCGGCGCCTGCCAGGAGGTCAGGCTCCGCCGCAGCCAGGGGCTCAACCGGCTCGGGTTCCGGCTGCAGCATGTGGTACCTGAGAAAGTCCGCCACCGTCAGCATCACGAAGAAGGAGACCACGGTATCCGAGAAGAAATGGGCGCCTGAGGCGATCCGGGACGCCGAGACCAGGACTCCGAACCCGACGCCCGTCGTGGTGACCACACGTCGCCTGCCGCCCGCCAGGACGAATGCCAGCGCGAAGAAGGCGCCGGCCGAGTCACCCGACGAGAACGAGCAATTGTGGTCGCAGGCATCGGAGATCACGAAGGCCGGGGTGAATTGCTCCGATCCGCCGAATTCCGCGATGTCCCGCGGCCTGGCACGGCCGAAGTGGTCCTTGAACGTGACGTTGACGATCAGGCCGGCCCCGAGGATCAGGACCAGGAACAGGTAAGCGACCTTCCTGCCGTCGACCTGGACCAGGTTCCGCCCCGTGACCCGGTTGACGACGTAGATCGCGACGACCGATGCCATGGAGGCGACGATGAAGGCGCGAACCCCGTGGTGCAGCACCTTCGCCCAGACCTGATCGGCCATGTAGAAGCCGTGGTCGAAGAACATTCCCGAGATGCGAAGGTCGATGCCGGAGAACGCCGCCAGCAACGCCGACGACACCAGGAAGCACACCAGGATGGTGCGCGTGTGCCGGCGTCTGAGGTAACTCGCGAACCGCGCCGATGCCTCCAGCCATGTGCGCCGCAGAGTCCTGGAAATCCGGGCGCGGGTTTCTGGCATGAGAAGCTGCTCGCGTGCGGCAATGAACATTGCGGCACCCGGACCTACGGTCCATGATTGGCGGCGCACCCGAGTTGGACGCCGGCCGGATGAATAAGCAATCGCGAATGTCATGAAGCAGGTATCGATCGTGGGCGCGCCCACGGACATCGGCGCCAGCAGGCGCGGCGCGTCCATGGGTCCGGAGGCGCTGCGGGTCGCGCAGCTGCAGGCCATGCTCGAATCGCAGGGCCTCGAGGTGGCGGACCGGGGCAATCTCCGGGGACCGGGCAATCCGGGCCTGCCGGCCGTCGACGGCTACCGTCACCTGGCCCAGGTGATCGCCTGGAATCGCGCCGTATTCGAGGCCTGTCACGCGGAATTGAGCGCGCAGCGGCTGCCCATCCTCATCGGCGGCGACCATTCGCTCGCCATCGGCTCCATCGCGGCCGCAGCGCAGCACGCGCGCCAGGCCGGGAAGTCGCTGCGCGTCCTCTGGTTCGACGCCCACGCGGACGCCAACACGAGTGCGCTCACGCCGAGCGGCAACATCCACGGCATGCCGGTCGCGATACTGCTCGGTCACGGGCCCGCGGACCTGGTGCAGATTTCCGGCCGGGCCCCGGCCCTGGGGCCGTCCGAGCTCCGCCAGGTCGGGATCCGCAGCGTGGATCCCGGCGAGAAGCGCTTCGTGCACGAGCTCGGCTTCGAGGTGTTCGACATGCGCTACATCGACGAGCAGGGCATGCGCGCGACCATGAACGCGGCCCTGGCCGGGATCGACGGCGATACCCACCTGCACGTCAGCTTCGACGTCGATTTCCTCGACCCCGACATCGCTCCCGGCGTCGGCACCACCGTCCCCGGCGGCCCGTCGTACCGCGAAGCGCAGCTGTGCATGGAGATGGTGGCGGACACCGGGCGCCTGGCGTCGCTCGACCTCATGGAGCTCAATCCGGCGCTCGACCTGCACAACCGCTCGGCCGAGGTGACCGTCGACCTGGTGGGCTCGCTGTTCGGCAGGAGCACGCTGATGCGCCGG
>CAZYPM010000121.1:2001-6349 GCA_964649205.1 uncultured Steroidobacteraceae bacterium | reverse complement strand
CGCGCGCTCGACGATGTCGATGGCGCGGTCCACCCCGGCGCAGAAGCCGCGCGGGTTGGCGAGCAGCACCCTCACGCGCCGCGTTCCTTGACCCGGCGCGTGTGCATGATCGCGTCGATGATCAGCATGGCGGCGCCGGTCGTGATCGCGATGTCGGCGGCGTTGAAGGCCGGGAAGTAGGCGCCGCCCCAGTGGAAATGCAGGAAGTCCACCACGTAGCCGTGGCGCGCGCGGTCCACCGCGTTGCCGAGCGCCCCGCCCAGGATGGCCGCCAGCCCGATCGTGAGCCAGGGATGGCCGCGCGCCGGCAGCGTCGCCAGCCACCAGGCGATCAGCACGCTGATCCCGCCCGCCAGCGCGAGGAAGAACCAGCGCTGCCAGCCGCCCGCCTGCGCCAGCAGGCTGAACGCAGCGCCCTCGTTGTGCAGCCGCGTGAGCTCGAGGAACTGCGTCACCGGGAGGATCTCGAACAGCGCGAACTGGTTGACGATGATCCACTTGGTGAGCTGGTCCACGGCCACGATCGAGACCGACAGCCACAGCCACACCAGCCCGGACTTCTGCACCGCGGGGGCTTCGTTCATGCGTGGTGCCTCGTCTCGCCCGGGCCTTCCAGGTTGCCGGCGCAGCGCCCGCAGATTTCCGGATGCCGCGGGTCGGCGCCGACGTCTTCGCGCCGGTGCCAGCAGCGCGCGCACTTCGGCGCGTCCAGCACCGACACCGAAATCCAGGCGCCCTCCTTGGCGACGGAGAGCGCGGGCACCGCATCTGCCGGGCGCTCGGAGGCCCTGCGGAGCCTTGCCTGCGAGGTGATCAGCACGAAGCGCAGCTCGTCGCCGATGGCCGCCATGCGCCGATGCTGCGCCTCGTCGAGATACACGTCCACCCCGGCCTCCAGCGGCGCGCCGAGCGAGCCCGCGGCGCGCAGCCGCTCGAGCTCGCGCGCCACGTCGGACTTGAGCGCGATCACTGCGTCCCAGTCCACGTCGCCCGCGGCCTGCGCCTGCGGCAGCGGCCACCAGGTCGCGAGCAGCGCCGATTCATCGCGCGGGCCGGGCAGGTACTGCCATATTTCTTCCGCCGTGAAGCTCAGGATCGGCGTGAGCCAGCGCACCATCGCCTCCGCGACCTGGTGCATCGCGGTCTGCGCCGAGCGGCGACCGGCGCTCGCCGCCGGCATCGTGTAGAGCCGGTCCTTCAGGATGTCGAGCCAGAACGCGCCGAGCTCGACCACGCAGAAGCCGTGCACCTTCTGGTACACGAGGTGGAAGTCGTAGTTGCGGTAGGCCTCGATCACCTCGGCCTGCAGGCGGGCGGCGGCCGCCAGCACCCAGCGGTCGATGCCGACCATGCGCTCCGCAGGCACCGCGTCGCGCGCCGGGTCGAAGCCCGCCAGGTTGCCGAGCAGGAAGCGCACGGTGTTGCGCATGCGCCGGTAGCTGTCGGTCATGCGCTTCAGGATCTCGTCGGAAACGGCGATCTCGCCGCTGTAGTCGGTCGCCGCGACCCACAGCCGGAGCACGTCCGCGCCGAGCGACTGCATGACCTTCTGCGGCGACACCACGTTGCCGAGCGACTTCGACATCTTGCGGCCCTTGTCGTCCACGGTGAAGCCGTGGGTGACGACCTGGCGGTAGGGCGCGACGCCCTTGCCCGCCACCGACGCGAGCAGCGACGAGTGGAACCAGCCGCGATGCTGGTCGGAACCCTCGAGGTACACGTCCACCGGGAACGGGATCGTCTCCGGCCGCAGGGCCGGCAGGCAGTGGTGCACCGAGCCGGAGTCGAGCCAGACGTCCATGACGTCGTCGCACTTCTCGTACACCAGCGCCTCGTCGCCGAGCAGGTGGCGCGGGTTCAGCGCGAACCAGGCCTCGATGCCGCCCTCCTCCACCAGCGCGGCGACGCGCTCGAGCAACTCGGGCGTCTGCGGGTGCGGCTCGCCGGTCTCCTTGTGCACGAACATCGCGAGCGGCACGCCCCAGGCGCGCTGGCGCGAGATGCACCAGTCGGGGCGCGTCTCGATCATGCTGGTGATGCGCTGTTCGCCCCAGTCCGGCACCCAGCGCACGGTCTTGATGGCCGCGAGCGCATCGCGCCGCAGCCCCTGCTTCTCCATGCTGAGGAACCATTGCGGTGTCGCGCGGAAGATCACCGGCGACTTGTGGCGCCAGCAGTGGGGATAGCTGTGCTGGTACGGCTCCTGGTGGATCAGCCGGTGCTCGCGCTGCAGGATGTCCACGATGGTCGCGTTTGCGTCGAACACGGACAGCCCTTCGACCTGCGGCGTGCCGGCGACGAAGCGCCCGTCCGGCCCCACCGGGTTGTCGATCGGCAGGCCGTACTGGCGGCCCATTTCGTAGTCCTCGGCGCCGTGGCCGGGCGCGGTGTGCACGGCCCCGGTGCCGGTCTCGAGCGTCACGTGGTCGCCCAGGATCACCGGCAGCTCGCGCTCGTAGAACGGGTGCTCGAGCCGCAGTCCCTCGAGCTTCTCGCCGCTGGCCTTGGCCAGCACGCGCGTCGCGCTCGCGCCGATGCGCTTCGCGACCGCCTCCAGCAGCCCCTCCGCGACCACCAGGCGTTCGCGCCCGGCCGGGCGCTCGAACTCCGCCAGCGCGTAGTCGAGCAGCGGGTGCAGGCACACGGCCTGGCTCGCGGGCAGGGTCCAGGGCGTGGTGGTCCAGATCGCGACCGAGGCCTCGGCGAGGTCCTCGGTCGTCAGGCCGAAGCGGCGCGCCGCGTCCATCGGGTCGGCGACGGCATAGCGCACGTCGATCGAGGGCGAGGTGCGGTCCTCGTACTCGACCTCGGCCTCGGCCAGCGAGGAGCGGCAGTCCAGGCACCAATGCACCGGCTTGAAGCCGCGCACCAGGTGACCACGCCTGACGATCGCCGCGAAACCGCGCAACTGCTCGGCCTCGTAGCGCGAAGCCATGGTCAGGTACGGGTCCTTCCAGTCGCCGATGACGCCGAGGCGCTGGAAGTCCACTTTCTGCACTTCGACCTGGCTGGCCGCGAACTCGCGGCAGGCCTTGCGGAAGGCGTCCGCGTCCAGCTTCTGGCCCACGCGGCCATGTTTCTTCTCGACCTGCTGCTCGATCGGCAGCCCGTGGCAGTCCCAGCCGGGCACGTAGGGCGAGTCGTAGCCGTCGAGCATGCGCGACTTGACGATGATGTCCTTCAGCACCTTGTTGACCGCGTGGCCGATGTGGATCGCGCCGTTGGCGTACGGCGGTCCGTCCAGCAGCACGAATTTCGGCCGGCCGGCCGCGCGGGCGCGCAGCTTCGCGTAGATGTCCTCCGCCAGCCACTTCGCGACCACCGCAGGCTCGCGCCGGGCGAGGTCCGCCTTCATCGGGAAGTCGGTGGCGGGCAGGTTGACGGTTTGCTTGTAGTCCACGCTCGGTCCTCAGGCGCCCAGCAGCTCGCGCGCGCGGGCAGCGTCCTGGTGCATCTGCCGGGTCATCGCGTCCAGATTGTCATAAGCGACCTCGTCGCGCAGCCGCGCGATGAAATCCACGTCCAGGCGCTGCCGGTACAGGTCGCCGTCGAAGTCGAACAGGTGCGCCTCGAGCAGCCATTCGCCGCCGCCGACGGCGGGCCGCGTGCCGACCGACGCGACGCCGGGCCGTCGCTCGAACGCGAGGCCCGAGACGCGGACCGCGAAGATCCCGGCGAGCGGCGACCTGCGCCGGTGCAGGCGCAGGTTCGCGGTCGGGAATCCGAGCCTGCGGCCGAGGCGCGCCCCCGCGACCACGCGCCCGCTCATGCGGTAGTCACGCCCGAGCAGCGCCCTCGCCTCTTCCATGCGCCCCGCCGCGAGCGCTTCACGCACGCGGGTCGAGCTCGCGGGCCGGCCGCCGACCGCGAACGGCGGCACTTCATCCACGCGAAAGCCGCGCATCGCGCCCGCGTCCCGCAGCAGCGGCACGTCGCCGCCGCGGCCGCGCCCGAACCGGAATCCTCCGCCGATCACCACCCGCTTCGCCCCCATGGCGCGCCACAGCACGCGCTCGATGAATGTCGTCCCGTCCCACTGGCTCAGGGCCGCGCCGAAGCGCAGCACGCGCAGCTCGTCGATGCCGAACCCGGCGAGCGCCTCCGCCTTGTCCCGCAGCCGCATCAGTCGCGCCGGCGCCGCCGCCGGCGCGAAGTACTCGCGCGGGTGAGGCTCGAAGGTCAGCACCGCGGCAGGCAGTCCCTCGTCGCGGCTGGCCTGACGCAGCACGTCGAGGATCGCCTGGTGCCCGAGGTGCAGGCCGTCGAAATTGCCGATCGCGACCGCGCATCCGCGGCGCGCGTTCCGGCAGGGTTCGTCGCCGCGTCGGATCAGCATCGGCCCGCCGGA
>CAZYPM010000121.1:0-1901 GCA_964649205.1 uncultured Steroidobacteraceae bacterium | reverse complement strand
GCGAGGCCCAGGGCGGCGAAATACACGGCCGCACCACCCGCCACCGCGAGCGCCATGCGCCAGGCCTTGTCCGCGGCGCCCAGGCCGTTCCAGGCCTGCCAGTCTCCCGAGACCCACCACAGGAAGGCCGCCATCGCGGCGCAGGCGAACAGGACCTGCGGCAGCAGGCGGCGCCATTGGCCGGAAGGCGTGAATACGCCGCTGCGGCGCAGTCCCCGGTACAGCAGCGTGGCGTTCAGGAGCGCCGACAGCCCGGTCGAGAGCGCGAGCAGGGCGTGCGGCACCGGGAATCCCGCGAGATAGGCCGGGACCACGACCGCCAGGTTGAAGCCCATGTTGACCGAGAGCGCGATGATGCCGACCTTGACCGGGGTCTTCGTGTCCTGGCGCGCGAAGTATCCCGGCGCCAGCACCTTGACCAGCGAGAAGCCGATCAGGCCCAGCGAATAGGCCATGAGCGCATAACCGCACATGAGCACGTCGCGGTCGTCGAACTTGCCGTAACCGAAGATGGTCGCGATCAGGGGTCCCGCGAGCATCAGCAGGCCGACGGCTGCCGGGGTCGCGATGGTCACGGTCAGCCGCAGCGCCCAGTCAAGCGTGGCGTTGAACTTCTCGCGCGACTCGGCCGCGTGGTGCGAGGAGAGCCCCGGCAGGATCACGGTTGCGAGCGCGATCGCGAACACGCCCATCGGGAACTCGACCAGGCGGTCCGCCGCGTACATCCAGGTGACGCTGCCGACCATGAGGAAGGACGCGATGATCGTGTCGAGCAGCAGCGACACCTGCGCCACCGAGGAGCCGAAGATCCCGGGCAGCATCAGGCGCGCGATGCGCTTCACGCCCTCGTGCGCGCGGTCGAAGCGCGGCCGCGGCAGGAGCCGGAGCGCGTGCATGGCGGGAAAGAGCGCGACCAGCTGCACGATGCCGGCCACGAACACGCCCGCGGCGAGCACCAGGTGGGGCCGCTCGAAATGCGGCGCGACCACGCCCGCCGCCACGATCATGACGACGTTGAGCAGCACCTGGTTGAAAGCCGGCATGGCGAACCGGCCGTAGCTGTTCAGCACCCCGCTGCCGAGCGCGACCAGCGAGATGAAGAAGATGTAGGGGAACGTGAACCGGAGCATTTCGACGGTCAGGTCGAATCGGCCCATGTCGTCGCGGAAACCGGGCGCGAACAGGAAGGCGAGCACCGGCGCGGCGACCGCGCCCAGGGCCGCGATCACGAACAGGAACGATCCGAATACGCCGACCACGCCCGCGACCAGGCCCTGCACCTCGGCGTGCTCGCGCTTGACGCGGTACTCGGAGATGACCGGCACGAAAGCCTGCGAGAAGGCGCCCTCCGCCGTCAGGCGCCGCAGGAAGTTCGGGATCTTGTAGGCCACCAGGAAGGCGTCCATCAGCGGCCCGGCGCCGAACATGATCAGGTAGACCATGTCGCGCAGCACACCGGTCACGCGCGACAGCAGGGTCAGCGAGCCGACGACGGCCGTATTGCGCAGGAATCCGCGGTGCATGCGGCGGGCACTATACCGCGTTGACAAGGGCGCCCCGCATCCGGACAATGCGCGCCCTTATGGCCAACACCAAGTCAGCCGAGAAGCGCGCCCGCCAGGCGCTTGCCAACCGCGCGCAGAACGTCGCTCACCGCTCCAAGGTGCGCAGCGCCGTGCGCAAGGTCGTCGCCGCGATCGGCGCCGGCAACAAGCAGGACGCCCAGGCGGCGCTCAAGGACGCGATGCCCGTCATCGACTCGATGGCGCGCAAGGGCATCATCCACAAGAACAAGGCGGCCCGGCACAAGAGCCGGCTCGCCGCCCAGGTCAAGGCGATGTCGTAAGAAAAAAGGTGTCAGACACCATTTCTGCAGTGCAGAAATGGTGTCTGACACCTTT
>CAZYPM010000120.1:0-6387 GCA_964649205.1 uncultured Steroidobacteraceae bacterium | reverse complement strand
GCCGCCCGCCGTGCGCGTGATCACCCAGGTCCGGCTGCGGTCGTCGCCGACGTGGAACGGAATGCGCAGCTCGCCGTCCCGGCACTCGCGCACATGCATGACCAGCGCCCTGCCGGTGAACGGATCGTCGTCCGGCTGCGGGACGTTGGCGACGATGCGCCCGGCGAACGCCTGCCCGCAATGGCGCGCGAGGTTCGCCAGGAACTGGTCGGACGGTGTCGTCGCCTGCCTGGCGCGCGCGTCGTCCAGGAGCGCACAGACCTGCGCTGCGCCTTCGGCGATGCGCGGACTGGGGCGCGCCAGCAGGTCGGCGGGCGCGCGGTAGACGCTGCCCGAGGCAACGGCCGCCAATCCGCCGAAGCGCGACCAGTATGCGACGGGATCGCCGTCGTCGGCCGACACGATCACCTCCGGCGACCGCGCGATCACGGATTCCAGGTCCACCGGCAGCGCGAGATCCGCGGCGTCGGCGAACACGTTGTCGCCGCCGCACAGCTCGACGATCTGCGTGATCAGGTGGCCACCACCGACGGTGAAGAGCGGCGCATCGTCGATCTGGATGAAGGTCCGCAGCTTCGGCCGCTCGCGATAGGCCGCGCGCAGTGCGGCGATGCGCGCGCGGAAGTCCGCGGCGGCTGCGCGTGCGACCTCCTGCGTGCCCGCCAGTTCGCCGAGCGCTTCCACGCCGGCGGCGATGTCGTCGAGCGTTCGCGTCGGGATGCCGACGACGCGGATTCCGAGCGACTCGAGCCGCTCGGTGACGCCGGCGGGCGTGCCGGTCGCCCAGACGACCGCGACCGACGGCTCGAGCGCGACGATGCGCTCGTAATCCAGGCGGAACGCGTCGCCGATCCTGGGCAAGGTCTTCGCTTCCTCCGGCCAGTCGCTGTACTCGCTGACGCCGACCACCTGCTGCGCCGCGCCGGCGGCAAAGAGCATCTCGGTGAGGTTCGGCGCGACGCTCACGATGCGCTCGCCCCGGGGCTGCGCGGCCTGCTCGGCGCAGGCCGCGGCGAGGATCGCCAGCAGAGCGGCCGCGCGTCTCAGGCGAGCAGCTCGCGCCGGAAGTTCGCGCCGGCCTTGCGCAGGCCGCGCTCGAGCCGGTCCCAGTCGAAGGCCGGGCCAGGGTCGGTCTTGCGCCCGGGGGCGATGTCGGCGTGGCCGGCGATCCAGCCCTCGGCCAGGCCTGGATACGCCTGCTGGAGGGCCGCTATGAGCGGCACGAGCGCCGCGTACTGGCGATCGTCGTAGGGCTCCTCATCCGTGCCCTCGAGTTCGATGCCGATGGAAAAATCGTTGCAGTTCGCGCGGCCGCGCCAGTAGGACTGTCCCGCGTGCCAGGCGCGCTCGTGGAAGGGGACGTATTGCGTCAGGCGCCCCTCGCGGTCGATCAGCACGTGCGAGGACACACGCAGGTGCTGGATGGTCGCGAAGTAGGGATCGGCCTCCACGGGCAACGAGTTCGTGAACAAGTGTTCAATCCAGGGCCCGCCGTAGCGGCCAGGCGGCAGGCTGATGCCGTGGATGACGATCAGTTCGGGTTCGAAACCCTGCGGACGCGGGTCGGCATTGGGCGAGGTCACGCGACGCGCGGCAGCGAGCAATCCGGCCGAGATCGCGATGCCTTTCACCGCGACAGCTTAGCCCGCAGCCGGAAACGCTTCCAATCGCATACACTGCGGGCGGGATGACCATGGCGCACGGCGAGCTCTATAAGAAAGTGTGCCGGCCGCTAACGTTGGAGCAAGGCGCCGTGGATATCGCATGCGCCTGATCCGCGTGTACGTCGAGGCGCCGCTGGCGGCGGGCGCGCAGCTGGAACTGCGGGGCCCGGCGCACGAGCACGTGACGCGGGTCCTGCGCCTGGGTGTCGGCGATGCGGTCACGCTGTTCAACGGCGACGGCAACGACTATCCCTCCGTCATCCGCGAGCTGCGCCGCGGCGCCGCGACCGTGGCCGTCCGGGCAGCCGCTCCCGCGCGCGCCGAATCGCCGCTTGCGATCACGCTGGTGCAGGGCATCGCGCGCGCCGAGCGCATGGACCTCGTCGTGCAGAAGGCGACCGAGCTCGGCGTCGCCGCCATCCAGCCGGTCGCGGCGGCGCGCAGCGTGGTGAAGCTCGAGGCCGCTGCGCGCGCCAAGAAACTGGCGCACTGGCGCGGCATCGCGATCGCCGCCTGCGAGCAGTGCGGGCGCGCGCGCCTGCCGGCCATCGCGGATCCGATGCCGCTTCCGGACTGGCTGGCACGCCCCGCAGGGGCGGTCCGGCGGCTGCAGCTCGACCCCGAGGCCGGCGATTCGCTGGTGGCCGCGGCCGCCGGCGCGGCTTCCATCGAGCTGCTGGTCGGGCCGGAGGGCGGGCTGACCGAATCCGAGCAGGACGCGGCGCGCCAAACGGGTTATCTTTCCTGCCGGATCGGACCGCGGGTGCTGCGCAGCGAAACGGCCTCGATTGCCGCGCTCGCGATCCTGCAGGCGACAGCGGGTGACCTGGGATGAAGCAGACCTCGCAACTGCGGCGCACGGTCCCGACCGAGGAAGGGCTGCGGCTCCTGCTCGATCCCTACCTGTGTTTCGGGCCTGGCACCGAACACCACCGCGGCACGCTGGCCGAGGTCGCCCATGACGCGGCGGCGCTCGGGCTCACGCTCTGCGTCGAGAAGAAGAGCTGGGACGAGGCCGCGACCGACCCGGACGTCGTGCGCCGCCAGGTGCCGCTGTGGCGCTTCGAGCCCCTGCTCAAGATCGAGGAACTGCCGCTGCCGTCGAAGCGCGACCTCGAGGCCCGGTTCATGCCGGCACGCAACGAGATCGACCGCGCGGACCTGCGCCTGCTGGGCGCGCTGCACGCGCGCATCGTGGAGCTGCTGGTCGCCGACGACGGCCGGCTGCACCGGATCGCGAGCCGCGCCGGACTCGGGCACCGGGTGCTGACGCCTTCGGATGCGCTCGCCTGGCTGGAGGCGCTCGCGGGCGAGGCGCGCGAGCTCGCGGTCACCGAAGTCGAGCCGCGGGCGGCGCTCTCGAATCCTGCGCTCGAGGGCATGCTGGCGGAGGATTGCGAGCCCTTCGATCCATATCTCGCCTCGCGCCTCGAGGCTCCCGGCACGCGCGTGCTGGTGTCTAACGACAACCGCCGGCCGGTGGCGCTCGGGGTGATCACGACCGAGGCGCCGGAGCTGACGCTGGCCGCCATCGGCTGCGCGGACGCCGCGCGCGGCAGCCGCGCGATCGAGCCGGTGGTCGCGGCCGCGCTCACGATCGCGAGGCGGGAGCGGGTGGCGCTGCGCGCGCTGGTGCCGCCGCACCTCGACCACGTGCTGCTGCTGCTCGACCTGCTGCAGTTCGAGCGCCGCGGCCGCGATCGCCACGGGCGGGTGATCTTCCATCACGGACTCGAGGAGGCCGCCGCGCGCCCCGCCGCCGGCCGCGAGGCCTGGCTGTGGCCGCTGGACGCCGCCAGCCACGACCGGCTGGTGCCGGAGCTCGCGGGCGCGACCCAGGCCGAGCTGTTCCCGGCCACGCCCGCGCCGCAGACGCTCGGCAGCCCGATCCGCAAGCAGCTGCTCGCGGGCCGCGCCTCGCGCGAACCGCAGCCCGGCGACCTGCTGTTGCTGCTGCATGCGCGCGCGCCGGACCGCGTCCGCTCGGCCACGGTCACGGCCGCGGCGCGGGTCGCGCGCACCGGGCACGCGGCGTCCATCGGCGAGCTGCTGGCGCAGTGCGCCGGCCATCCCTGCGACTCGCTCATGCGCCTGCGCGAGCTGCTGGACGCGGGCTCCGTCTCGGTATTCGACCTGCACTGGCTCGGCCGGCTCGCGCGGCCGCTGCCGGTGGCCGCCATGATCGAGCGCGGCGTGATCGCCGCGACGCCCGGCACGCGCATGCGGTTGCCGGCCGAAGCCCTGCTGCGCCTCGCGCCCGACCTCGCCCTCGCCTAAAGATAAAGGGGACGCGTCCATTTACCTCGGAGGTAAATGGACGCGTCCCCTTTATTTTCAGGCGGTGACGGTGGTCTCGTCGGCGATCATTTCCTCGAGGCGCTCGAGGTCGGGGATCAGCGGCAGTTCGTTGACCATGCGCACCTGGCAGAGCACCGGCGTGCGCTCCGGAAAGACCCGCGAGCTGTCGGGCGCAATCACCTGCGGGTTCACGCGCACCAGCTGCGGGAAGCCCTGGGTCGCGATGCCGAAATGCCCCGCCGGCAGCTTCTGGCCGAGGCAGGTGAAGATGACGATGCGCGTGCGCCCGCCGATCACGGGGATGCGCTTGCCGCAGGCGCCCTCGAAAGACACGACCGGCACGCCGCGCCCGTTCCAGGAGGCGATGCCGAGGTACCAGGGCGGCGCGCCCGGCATCTCCTGCAGCGGCTGGAAACCGGTGACCTCCGCGACGCAGGCGCGCGGCACCAGCAGCCGCTCGTCGAGCAGCGGCACCAGCAGGCCGTAGAGTTCCTGGTCCGCGCTCACGACGCCTTCTTCCGCACCAGCGGCTCGATCGCCTGCAGCAACTGGCCCTCCTGGTAGGGCTTGCCGAGGTACTCGTTGACGCCGAGCTCGATGGCGCGCGCGCGGTGCTTCTCGCCGACGCGCGAGGTGATCATCACGATCGGCACGTCCTTCAGCCGCGGGTCATTGCGCACGTGCGAGGCGACCTCGTAGCCGTCCATGCGCGGCATCTCGATGTCGAGCAGGATCACGTCCGGCACCTCGTCCTGCAGCACCGCGACCGCCTCGAGGCCGTCCTTGGCGGTGACCACGCGCATGCCGTTGCGCTCGAGCAGGCGCTGGGTCACGCGCCGCACCGTGATCGAGTCGTCCACCACCAGCGCGAACACGCGCCGGTCCTGCTGGCTCGTGAGGCGCGCGTCCGGCGCCGGCCGCTGCCGCCACTCGGAGCGCACCAGCGCGCCGACGTCGAGGATCACGCAGATGCGCCCGTCGCCCAGGATGGTGGCGCCCGAGATGCCGCGGATGCCGGAGATCTGCGGGCCCACGGTCTTGACCACGATCTCGCGGCTGCCGATCAGCTCGTCGGTGACGATCGCGGTCGAGTGCTCGCCGGCGCGCACCAGGATCACCGGTACCGCCGCGTCCTGGTCCGGCATCGGCGCCGGCGTGCCCGCCACGAACGAGGCCAGGTGCTGGAAGCGGTACTTCTGCCCGCCATAGTCGAAGCTGGCGGTCTCCTCGGCGAGGTGCTTCGCCACCTCCGAACGCGGCACCCGCACCACGCCCTCGACCGTCGGCAGCGGCAGCGCGAACAGCTCCTCGCCGACGCGCACCACCAGCGCCTGGCTGATCGCGAGCGTGAACGGCAGCCGCACCGTGAACCGCGTGCCCTTGCCGGCCCAGGTCTCGGTGTACAGCGAGCCGCCGAGCTTCTTGATCTCGGTCGCGACCACGTCCATGCCGACGCCGCGGCCGGCGGACTGCGTGACCTTGCCCGCGGTCGAGAACCCGGGCTCGAGGATCAGTTGCAGCGCCTGCTCGTCCGAGAGCTCCTGCTTCGGCGTGATCAGGCCCATCGACACCGCGCGGTCGCGCACCAGCTTGAGGTTCACGCCGGCGCCGTCGTCGGCGACCGTGATCACCACCTCCGAACCCTCGCGCTTCAGCGTCACCTCGATCGAGCCGGTCTCGGGCTTGCCCGCCTTCGCGCGCTCCGCCGGCAGCTCGATGCCGTGCACGATGGCGTTCCTGAGCATGTGCTCGAACGGCGCCAGCATGCGCTCGAGCACCTGGCGGTCGAGCTCGCCGGCCGCGCCGTGGATGTGCACCTCGACCTTCTTGCCGGTCTCCGCGGCGGCCTGGCGCGCGATGCGCGTCAGGCGCTGCACGTGGCGCTGGAACGGGACCATGCGCGTGCGCATCAGCCCGCCCTGCAGCTCCGACACGATGCGCCCCTGCTGCGTCAGCAGGTTCTGCGCTTCGCGCGTCTGGCTCGCGAGCAGGCCCTGGACGCTGGCGACGTCGGACGACGTCTCGGCCAGCGCGCGCGAATACTGCTGGATCGACGAGTAGCGGTCGAGCTCCAGCGGGTCGAAGTCGTCGCGGCGGCTGCCGGCATCCACATGGCGGTGCAGGATCTGCGCCTCGGTCTCGATCTCGAGCTTGCGCAGCTGGTCCTTGAGGCGCTGCACCACGCGGCCGAGCTCGGCGAGGTTGAACTCGATGGAGGAGACCTGCTGCTCGAGGCGCGCGCGGTAGATGCTCACCTCGCCGGCCGCATTCAGCATGCTGTCCAGCAGGTCGGCGTCGACGCGCGCGACCTCGCCGCGCTCTGCCGTGCCCTCACGCGGCGGTCCCGCGGCCGGCGCGGCCGCCGCGACGGCGGGCGTCTCCGGTTCGGCGGCCTTCGCCACTGGCGCCAGATACGCCCGGGGAT
>CAZYPM010000119.1:0-6409 GCA_964649205.1 uncultured Steroidobacteraceae bacterium | reverse complement strand
AACTGCATCTCGACGTGCTCGAAGCCGTTGCCGCCGCAGGTCGGGCAGCGGCCGTTGCCCGCGTTGAAGCTGAAGGTGCCGGGCGTGTAGCCGCGCTCGCGCGCGAGCGGCGCGGCGGCGAAGCGGCTGCGGATCGCGTCGAAGGCGCCGACGTAGCTCGCCGGGTTGGACCGCGTGGTCTTGCCGATCGGCGTCTGGTCGACCATCACCACCGCGTCGACGAGGTCGGCGCCGAGGAGCTCGCGATGCGCGCCCGGAGTCTCGGTCGGCCTGCCTTTCGCCTTGAGGAGCGCCGCGTACAGCACGTCCTGCACGAGCGTGGACTTGCCGGAACCCGAAACGCCGGTGACGCAGACGAGCGCGCGGAGCGGCAGCGCGACGTCGATGCCCTTGAGGTTGTGCTCGGCCGCGCCGCGGATCTCGATGCGCGGGCCGTCCGCGGCGATCGCGCGCGGGGCGAGCCCGGCGTCGGCGCGCCTGCGGCCGGACAGGTATTCGGCAGTAAGCGTGTGCGTACGCCGCAGGTCGTCGGGAGGTCCGAAGAACACGATCTCGCCGCCGCGCTCGCCCGGTCCCGGGCCCATGTCGAGCAGGCGATCGGCGGCAAACATGATCTGCGGGTCGTGCTCGACGACCACGAGCGAGTTGCCGGCGTCGCGCAGCCGCTGCATCACGTCGATCACGCGCCCCATGTCGCGCGGGTGCAGGCCGATCGAGGGCTCGTCGAGCACGAACAGCGTGTTGACGAGCGCGGTGCCGAGCGCGGTGGTGAGGTTGATGCGCTGCACCTCGCCGCCGGAGAGCGTGCGCGACTGGCGGTCGAGCGTGAGGTAGTTCAGGCCCACCTCGCCGAGGTAGGCGAAGCGCGTGCGGATCTCGGTGAGCAGCAGATCGGTCGCCTGGTCGAGCGGCGCGGGCAGGTGCAGCGTCGCGAAGAAGGCGCGGCAGCGCTCGATCGGCAGCAGCATCAGGTCGTGCACCGACAGGCCCGGCAGCGCGGCGAGGGTCGCGTCGTCGAACTGCACCCCGCGCGGCCTGAAGCGCCGGTAGTTCCCGAGCGCGCCGTCCGCGTCCGCGCGCTCGCCGAGCCGCCAGAGCAGGGCGTCGGGCTTGAGCCGCGCCCCGTCGCACGCTTCGCACGGCGTGTACGCGCGGTAGCGCGACAGCAGCACGCGGATGTGCATCTTGTACGCCTTCGTCTCGAGCCAGGCAAAGAAGCGCCGGATGCCGTACCACAGGCCGGGCCAGGACTTGCGCCAGCTCACCCAGCCGTCGTCGCCCTCGATGACCCAGCGGCGCTGGGCGTCGGAGAGCTCGCGCCACGGGAGGTCGAGCGGGATGCCGCGCTTGCGCGCCATCTTCTCGAGGTCGCCCTGGCACTCCCGGTAGCTCTCGGTCTGCCACGGCTTGATCGCGCCGCCGCCGAGCGTCTTGCCCTCGTCGGGGATGACGAGGCCGTAGTCGACGCCGATCACGCGCCCGAAGCCGCGGCAGGTCTCGCATGCGCCCAGCGGCGAGTTGAAGGAGAACAGGCTCGGCGTCGGCTCGGTGTAGTGGATGTCGCAGTCGGCGCAGTGGAGGTCGCCCGAGAAGCGCCAGACGGCGGCGTCGGTGCCGTCCTCGGCGAGCGCGTGGACGTTCACCCGGCCGCGCCCGACCTTCAGCGCGGCTTCGATCGCCTCCATGACGCGCGCGCGCTCGGCGTTCGCGGCGCGGAAGCGGTCCTGCACGACTTCGAGCAGGCTACCGGTGCTTGCGTGCACGCGCGTGTAGCCCTGGCGCTCGAGGAGCTGGAGGATCTCGGCCGCGGTGAAGTTCTGCGGCACCTCGACCGGGAAGGCGAGGACCAGGCGCGGGTCGCCGGCCGCCGCGGCGCGCCGCCGCAGCTCGTCGTGGATCGCGTCGGGGGTGTCGCGACGCACCGGGCGTCCGCAGCCCCGGCAGCAGAGCTGCGCGGCGCGCGCGAAGAGGAGCTTGATGTGGTCGTTCAGCTCCGTCATCGTGCCCACGGTCGAGCGCGAGGTGCGCACCGGGTTGGTCTGGTCGATCGCGATCGCGGGCAGGCAGCCGTCGATGCGGTCGACCTGCGGCTTGTCCATGCGGTCGAGGAACTGGCGCGCGTACGGCGAGAAGGTCTCGACGTAGCGGCGCTGGCCTTCGGCGTAGAGGGTGTCGAAGACGAGCGAGGACTTGCCCGAGCCGGAGACGCCGGTCACGACCACCAGCTCGCCGGTGGGGATTTCGACGTGGAGGTTCTTGAGGTTGTTCTGGCGCGCGCCGTGGATGGCGATCGCGCCCCGCGCCGCGCGGGCGGGCGCGTCGAAGTCGGGAACGGGGGTGACGATTTCGTTCATGCGCCGCGCGATGCTCGTTCCCCGCCCTTCCGGGAAGCGATTCTACCGGGGTTGCGCGCGGGGGCGACCAGCCGGGCCGTCGCGGCATCGGCGGAACACGCTTAGACCAATCGGACGACTGACTGCGACGGCAGGGATGTATAGAGTCGCAAGTGTGCGCGGGACGAGGCGCTGCGCCGCGGCAGATTGGGCATCGCGGCGGGCCGGCGCAGCCCGATCACGCTGCGCACGAGCACCGCGCGCACGGTTGCGGCACCAGAGCAGGAGACCGCATGGCCACTCGAAAGAAACCCGTTCCCCCCAGGATCACCCAGGCCACTTCGGTCCGGTTCGAGGCCACCCTGGGCTCGACGCCTCACCGCAAGGCGGTGCTGGCGGCCGCGGAGCTCGACCTCGACCGGCTGCCCGATGCCGACGGCAAGGTCAAGCTGCTGCTGACGGCCGACGACGCGCGCCGCCTGCTGGAGCAGGGCTATGAAGTCCATCTGACCGCGGCGATTCCGGTCGCGCCGCTGGACCGGAAGCTGGTCATGTCCGACGAGCAGGCGAGCCGCCTGCTCGAGCAGCGGGTCAGGGACCTCCCGAAGAAGGGAGGCCGCTGATGTATCGCACCGTCGCACAGATCGACTCGGCCACCGGCATCCTCGCGAGCTGGTTTCCCCAGCTCTTCACCCGCGTCCAGCTGCCCGAGGCGTCGGTCCAGGGGCGTGCGGTCTACGCGCTGCGCATGCGGGCGGGAAGCGGCACCGGACGCCGCGGTGTGCTCGTCGTCGGCGGCACGCACGCGCGCGAACTGATGAACCCGGACGCGATCATCGACCTCGCGATCGACCTGCTGCTGAGCTATTCGAACGGAACCAACATCCGCTACGGCGGAAAGACCTTCGCGGCCGACGACGTCAAGCTGATCCTGGAGGCGATGGACATCTGGTTGCTGCCCTGCGTCAACCCGGACGGGCGCCACCACGTGATGACGGTCGACGACATGTGGCGCAAGAACCGGCGCGACAACCCGGGGACGCCCTGCGACGGCGTGGACCTGAATCGCAACGCCGATGTCGTGTGGGGCGTCGCGCAGGGCCAGACCTCGTGCTCGCCGTGCTCGGAGGTCTACTGCGGCCCTTCGGCCTTCAGCGAACCCGAGACGCGCAACGTCAAGCACCTCCTCGACAGCGAGCGCATCGTCTCGTTCGTCGACGTCCACTCGTTTTCCGAGCTCGTGCTCTACCCGTGGGGCCACGCGCCGACGCAGTCCACCGACTCGACCAGGCGCTTTACCGGGCTGCCGACGGGCACGTGCACGGCCAGCATTCCGTCCACTTACGCCGAATACATGCCCCCGCGCGACGTGCAGCGCTTCCGCACGGTCGCCGGACGCATCGTTTCCGACATCGCCGCCGTGCGCGGGCGCCGCTACACGCCGCAGACCTCGTTCGCCCTGTATGCCACGACCGGCACCCAGGGCGACTACGCGTACGCGCGGCACATCGCGAATCCCGGCCTGCGAAAGACCTACGGCTTCACCTTCGAGACCGGGCCGAACACCGGCAATGCGGCCGAATCGTTCCATCCGGCCGACCCCGCGCTCATCAAGCGCGATGCGAAGGCGGCGATACTGTCCCTGCTGCAGCAGTCGGTGTGCGCGATCGAGCTCATCGGCCTGCGGCTGTTTGGCGGCGACACCGAGGCGGCGGCGCTGCGCACCGTCCGCGACGATCTGCTGGCGACGACCGCGGCAGGCCGCGAGTGGATCGCCCTGTTCGAGCGCGCGCAGTTCGCCGTGCTGTCTGCGGCCGTGCGCGACGCAAACGTGGTGGCGGCGGCCGGCGAGCTCATCCGGGTCGCGGCCCGATCCGTGCGCAGCAAGAATGCGGTATTCGGCGAGGCCGACGGCAAGCGGGCGAGCGCGCTGCTCAAGGCGCTGCGCGGAAGAGTGAAGAACCGCGAGCTGCAACGCGACCTGGACGCCGTCGGCGCGCGCATCGAGCAGCTGGCCGGGCGCCGCATGCAGCAGGTGATCGAGTCGCTGATGAAGAGCAGGCCCGGCAAGGCCGGGAAGGCGACGGCAGCGAAGAAGCGCGGCCGCGCCAAGAAGCGGGCGTGAGCGGCGCTGCGGCCGGTCGCGAACGCCTCAGCGCGGCGGCTTGCCGGCCTTGCCTTCGCACTCCCGGCGCTGGCGCTTGTACGCCTTCCCACCCCAGCGCTCGACCGGGAAGCAGAAGCCGGGACCGCGGACGCTGACGTCGGGCCAGCCGTCCGCTCCCTTGGTCCGGAGAAACTCGGGAATCCCGGCGCCGCGCGTCATCAATTTCCAGCCGCCGTTCGCGCGCTTGCTCACGACCCAGTACCCCTGGCCGGTGTGGCCGTAGCAGAAGGTGCCGCCCTCCGAGAGCACCGCTTCCGGAAGGCCGTCGCCGTTCAGGTCGGTCACCGTCTCGATCTTGCCGGGCGAGTAGCCGGGGGTCGGATCGTCGCAGCCGCTGCGACACGCGTTGCCGCGCCGGGCGAACCCGGCGGCTTTGAACGCCGCCGCTTCGTCGGCATTGTCCAGCTCCGCGGCGAGGAACCGGCCAGGGTGTACGAGGCGGCGGCGCCTGCGCAAAGCGCGCGGGCAGGGCGACTCAGCCCTGCGCGCCGATTTGCGCGGCCAGCCGGCTCTCCATCCCGAGCAGGAGCTTGCTGAACTCCTCCAGCCAGTCGTCGTCGAGCCCGCCGCTGGGGAGCTGGAGCTGCGCGCTCCCCCACAGCCCGATGTTGCGCAGGTCGACGTGGACGATGCCGGTCGCGTAGTCCGCGCGCAGCTCCGCGTTCACCGGCAGGCCCGCTGCGATGGTGAAGCGCGCGCGCATCACCACGCCGAAGTCGTTCTTCGTCTCCGCGCACTCGTACTTGAACCGGGCGCGCTCGAGTTCCTTCTTCATGAGGGCCACTTCGTCGCGCACGAGCTCGATGCGCACCGGCTCCGGCGCCTCGACGCGCGCGGTGAAGAGGATGCGCTCGCACAGCCCGGACTCGGAGCCGGGCCGCGTCCGGTAGTCGACGAACGGCGCGCCGTAGACGAGCTCCGGCAGCGTCCCGAGGAAGACGAACTCGAGCCGCCGGTGCAGCGCGGGCCGCGCCTCCTTGAGCGTGGCGCCGAGCTCGTTCAGGTAGCGGAACGCGGCGCGCATGCGCGCGTCGATCGCCTCGGGCGAGACTTCCGGCGCGGCGCGGACCGCGGCGTCGGCGGCCGCCTTCTGCCGCAGCATCCCGAGCACGCCGCTCTTCGCCGCGACCGCCGGCCCGGTCGTGGCGTCCAGCGCAGCGGCGCCGGGCGTCTGCGCGGCGCCGTCGCTCGCGAGCAGCGCGCCGAGCCGGCGCAGGTCGGCGGCGAACTCGGCGCCGCGCTGGTAGCGGCGGTCGACGTCCTTCGCGAGCGCACGCGCGAGCAGGACGTCGAAGCCGCGCGGGATCGACGGATCGACCTCGCTCGGGCGCTGGTGCGGGGCGGCGACGATGCGCTGCATCAGCGGGAACACGCTCGCGTCGCTCGCGCGCTCGAACGGGGTCCTGCGCGTCAGCATCTCGTAGAGCACGACGCCGAGGGAGAAGATGTCCGAGCGCCCGTCGAGCGCCTCGCCCTTGACCTGCTCGGGCGACATGTACCTGGGCGAGCCGAGCATCTCGGTGCTCGCGCCCGAGGCCGAGGGCACGTAGGCGATGCCGAAGTCGGTGAGCTTCGCCGCCCCCGGCGCGGTCACCATGATGTTGGCGGGCTTGACGTCGCGGTGGACGACCTCGTGCCGCTGCGCGTAGTCGAGGCCGTCGGCGATCTGCGCCGCGAGCTCGGCGAGCTCCTCGAACGGCCGCCGGGCGGGGCGGGCGAGGGCGGCTTTCAGCGACTCGCCCTGCAGCAGCTCCATGGCGATGTACGCGGTGCCGTCTTCGCCCTCGCCGACGTCGTGGATGATCACGATCGACGGATGGGTGAGGCGGCCCGCCGAGCGCGCCTCGCGCAGGAAGCGCTCGCGCACCGCCGGCAGCTCGTCGGGCGGGCAGTCGGGGCGCAGGATCTT
>CAZYPM010000118.1:4028-6443 GCA_964649205.1 uncultured Steroidobacteraceae bacterium | reverse complement strand
AGCGCACCGTGAGCTCATCCACGCGGCGCTTCAGGTTCGCCACCGCGAGCGCCTGGCGGTCGCGCTCGAGGCGCCGCGTGCGCAGGTCGAGGTCCAGGCTCTCGCGCTCGAGCCCCGTGGTCTCGCGCGCATGCTCGAAGGCGAGGCGCGCCGACTCGCGCTCGTCCTGCGCCCGGCGCAGGTCGCGCTCGGGAATGGCGCCCTTGTCCCAGGCCGACTGGGCGCGCTGCAGTTCGCGCTCGGCGGCGCGGATCTGCACGTTCGCCAGGTCCATCTCTTCCTGCGAGCGCAGCTGCTGGCGCCGGATCTCGATGCGCTGGCGCGCGAGCGCGGTGTCGAGGCTCTCGAGCGTCGCCCGCTCGCGCTGGTATTCGTTCTCGAGCGCGGGGCTCACCAGTGTCGCCAGCGCCTGGCCGGCCTTGACCGCGTCGCCCGCTCGCACCAGGTAGCTGATGTTGCCGGGCGCGACCGCAAACAGCGTCGGGCTCACGGCGGCGACCACCGTGCCCTGCGCCGAGACGTCGCGCACGAACGGGCCCTCGGTGACGGTCGCGATGCGCAGGCGCTCGCGCGAGACCGTGTATTCGGAGGCGCTCCAGGCGCGGAACAGCATCACGAAGACCAGCACCACGAGTGCGCCGCCGCCGATCAGGCCGTAGCGGATCAGCTGCCGGCGGCGATCGGGCGCGGCCTCGACTGCGATGTCCTGGGCCTCGGTGCCACGGATCGAAGAGTCGCCGGCGGACGCATCGCTGCGTCCGCCCGGCGACATGAGGGGACGAAGACTGGTGATCTTCATGCTTGACGTGGCCTCACGGCCGAAACGTTGCAATCCGCGTGCCAGCCGCCCGGCTTGCATGTAACTGATTGAAAGATCTTATGAAAAGGACTTCTCAGGCCCGATGGTCGGCCGCGGCCGGTGTCCGCGGACAGCCCGGCGGACAGCAGGCCGGACACTCGCGGCCGGCCCGGCACGGCGCCGCTCGGTTAGGGTATGCGGCGGACCGCGTGCCGGAGGCCAACATGACAGGGCAGCTCGCAGAGATCGGCCAGATCGCCATCACCGCCAGCGACGTACCCAGGGCGCTCGTTTTCTATCGCGACGTGCTGGGCCTGCGCTTCCTGTTCAGCCCCGGCCCGACGCTAGCCTTCCTGGCGGCGGGGCCGGTGCGCATCATGCTGACCACGCCGCAGGGCGCGGGCGCGGTGGGCGCCAATTCCATCCTCTACTTCAGGGTCCAGGGCATCGACGAGGCCTGGCGGGAGATCGTCGCGCGCGGCGCCGCCCTGCACCGCGGGCCGCAGCTGACCGCGAAGCTCCCCGACCACGAGCTGTGGACCGCCTTCGTGCGCGACCCCGACGGAAACCTCGTCGGGCTCATGGAGGAAAAGCGCTAGCGGGCGAGCGCCAGGTCCTTGCTGTACGTCACGTTCATGACGTTGTCGTACCAGCCGGAGACGCGCGGCGCGACCAGGTGCTTGGAGACGTAGAAGTAGAGCGGCAGGAGCGGCACGTCCGCGAGCAGCTGGCGCTCCGCTGCGGCGAGCAGGGCAGCGCGCTCCTCGCCGCTCGCGCCCGAGGCCGCGGCCAGCAACTGATCGTACTTCGGGCTGGCGTAGCGCGGCAGGTTGATGCCGAAGCCGCCCTTCAGCAGCTGGAGGAAGGAGTAGGCGTCGTTGTAGTCGCCGATCCAGCTGGCGCGGAACAGCGCGGCCTCGCGCGCGTCGATCGCGGCCTTGAGCACGCGAAAATCCTCCGATCGCAGGCTGACCTCGGCGCCGAGGTGCTGCTTCCACATCGCGGTCACCGCGAGCGCGATGCGGTCGTGGATCGGGCTCTTGCTGCTGCGCAGCTCGACGCGCAGCGGACGGCGCTGCGAATAGCCGGCCTCGGCGTACAGCCGCTTCGCCTCGGCGATGCGCGCCGCATCGTCCAGTCCCGCCCATGCGAAGCGCTGCGGCGCGTAGCCCGCCACGCCATCCGGCACCCAGCCGAAAGCCGGGCGCTCGCCGTCGCCCAGGACCTGCTGTGTCAGCACCTCGCGGTCGATCGCCATCGCGAGCGCCTGCCGCAGCTTCGGCGCATCCCTGAATGGCGGCAGGTCGAGCGCCAGGCCGTAGTAATAGACGCCGACATGCGGCGCGATGTGCAACTGGCCCGGCAGCTCGCGATCCAGGCGCGTCACCTCGCCCGGGGGCACAGTGTAGGTCACGTCGAGGTCGCCGGCCCTGAACCGCGTGAGCTCGGTCACCGGGTCCGCGACGTGCAGGTAGCGCACCGCATCGAGACGGTTGGCCGCATCGTTCCAGTAGTGCGGATTGCGCCTGGCGAGGATGTGCGAACCGATCTGCCACTCGACCGGCACGAAGGCGCCGTTGGTCACGGCGACGCCCGGCCGCGCGAACTCGCCGCCC
>CAZYPM010000118.1:0-3928 GCA_964649205.1 uncultured Steroidobacteraceae bacterium | reverse complement strand
TCCTCGGCCACGACCGGATCGCCGTTCGACCAGCGCGCGGACGCGCGCAATATGAATGTGTAGGTCAGGCCATCTTCCGAGACGGCCCAGGACTCCGCCGCGCCGGGGATCGCGCTGCCGTCCGGCGCCATCGACGCCAGGCCCTCGTAACAGTCGCGCAGGATCGTCATGGCCGCTTCCATGCGGGCGAGCTGCGGGTCGATGGAATCGGGCTCGCTGCCGTTGCCGCGGCGCAGCTCCCCGGCCGTCGGCGCCACGTCGCCCCCGCCGCAACCGGGGATGGCGCCCGCCGCCAGCGCGATCGCCGCGAGCAGCGACACCGTCGCGAGGCTGCGGCGCCGCCTCATGCGGCGCGGGCGCGCTTCTTCAGGTGCACCAGCAGGATCGAGATCGTCGCGGCCGTGATGCCCGGCATGCGCGCGGCCTGGCCGAGCGTCTGGGGACGCCACTGCAGCAGCCGCTGCCGCGCCTCGTTCGACAGCCCGGGAACCGTCGCGTAGTCGAGCGAGGCGGGCAAACGCGTGTCCTCGTGCCGGCGCTGGCGCTCGATCTCCGCGCGCTGCCGCTCGATGTAGCCCGCGTACTTGGCCTCGACCTCGATCGCGAGCGCGGCCTGTTCCGCGATGCGGGGATCTTCGTGCGCGCCGCCGCCCGCGGCGATCGCCTCGCGCTTGCGGCGGAAGAAGTCCCAGCGCGCGTCATCCACCAGCCCGAGCTCGCGCGCCACGGGCGTCAGGCGCAGATCCGCGTTGTCCTCGCGCAGCAGCAGCCGGTGCTCGGCGCGGCTCGTGAACATGCGGTAGGGCTCGATCGCGCCCTGGGTGATGAGGTCGTCCACCAGCACGCCGAGGTAGGCCTCGTCGCGGCGCGGCCACCAGGGCCCGCGGCCGCCCGCCGCCAGCGCGGCATTGATGCCGGCCAGCAGCCCCTGCGCCGCCGCCTCCTCGTAGCCGGTCGTGCCGTTGATCTGCCCGGCGAAGTAGAGGCCCGCCAGCGGCTTCGTCTCCAGGCTGTACTCCAGGCCGCGCGGGTCGAAGTAGTCGTACTCGATCGCGTAGCCGGGGCGGATCACTGCTGCGCGCTCGAAGCCGCGGATCGTGCGCACGAACGCTTGCTGCACCTCCGCCGGCAGGCTGGTCGAGATGCCGTTGGGATAGACGACGTGCGTGTCGAGTCCTTCCGGCTCGACGAAGACCTGGTGCGACGCCTTGGTCGCGAAGCGCACGACCTTGTCCTCGACCGAGGGGCAGTAGCGCGGGCCGATGCCCTCGATGCGCCCGGTGAACATCGGCGAGCGGTCGGCGGCGCCGCGGATGATCCCGTGCGTGAGCTCGTTGGTCTGCGTGATGTGGCAGGCGAGTTGCGGCGGATGATCGTCGCGCGTGCCCAGGAAGGAGAACACGGGACGCGGCTCGTCGCCCGGCTGCGGCTGCATCGCGGCGTAGTCCAGCGTGCGGCCGTCGAGGCGCGGCGGCGTGCCGGTCTTGAGCCGGCCGACGGTAAACGGGAGCTCGCGCAGGCGCGAAGCCAGCGCGTTCGATGGCGGATCACCCGCGCGTCCGCCCGCGCGGCTCTCGAGCCCGACGTGCATGCGGCCGCCGAGGAAGGTGCCGACGGTCAGCACGACGGTGCGCGCGTGGATGGCCTCGCCCGCAGCCGTGAGGACGCCTGTGACGTGCGCGCCTTTCACCACGAGGTCGGCAGCCTCGTCCTCGCGCAGCTCGAGGCCGGTTTGCGCGTCGAGAATGGAGCGGATCGCACGCCTGTAGAGTGCGCGGTCCGCCTGCGCGCGCGTCGCGCGCACCGCCGGGCCCTTGCTCGCGTTCAGCGTGCGGAACTGGATGCCGGCGCGGTCCGCCGCGACCGCCATCGCCCCGCCCATGGCGTCGATCTCGCGCACCAGGTGGCCCTTGCCGATGCCGCCGATGGCCGGGTTGCAGCTCATCTGGCCGATGGTGTCGAGCTTCTGCGTCAGCAGCAGCGTGCGCGCGCCCATGCGGGCGGCCGCCAGCGCCGCCTCGGTGCCCGCGTGCCCGCCGCCGATGACGATGACGTCCCAGGGGTTCATTCCAGGGGCGACATGGTAGCGCGGAGGAATGCGCTCGCGTAGAGTCATTCCAGAACGAACGTCGGGGACAGGACGCGCAATCCAGGAGAAAGTCATGATCACCCACACCAGGAATTTCCCGTTGATTGCCGCGGCGGTCGCCGCAGCGGTCGCCGCGCCAGCGGCCATCGCGCAGGACCAGGAGGAGGAACTCGGCGCAGTCGTGGTCACCGGCACCCGCGTCGCCAACCGCTCCGCGCTCGAGACGGTGGCCGCGGTGGACGTGGTCGGCGCCGAGACGCTGCAGAACGCGGGCATCACCGAGCTGAACCAGGCCCTGTCGGTCGCGCTGCCCGCCTTCAACTTCCCGCGGCCCGGGCTCGCCGACGGCACCGACACCATCCGTCCCGCGACCCTGCGCGGACTGGCGCCCGACCAGACGCTGGTGCTCTTGAACTCCAAGCGCCGTCATGCGGCCTCGCTGGTCAACGTCAACGGCACCATCGGCCGCGGCGCGGCGGCCGTGGACCTCAATACCATCCCGACCGCGATCGTGCAGTCCATCGAGGTGCTGCGCGACGGTGCTTCCGCGCAGTACGGCTCGGACGCCATCGCCGGCGTCATCAACGTGCGGCTGCGCGAGGCGCGCGATGGCGGCGGGGTCACCGGCTCATACGGCGTGCGCGAGTCGGACTACTCGGTGCCGACCGGGACTCCGCCGGCCGGTGCGACCTGGTCAGCGCCGTCGATTCTCAACAGCGACCGTTCCGACGGCGACACGCTGACCATTTCGGGCTGGAAGGGCCTGCCGCTGGGCGCGTCCGGTTTCGTGACGCTCGCCTTCGAGTACAAGGACCAGGAGCGCACCGAGCGCGGCGGCTGGGATTTCCGGCAGCAGTACCCGCTGGTGGCCGGCGCCTTCGACCCGCGCGAGACGACCATCGAGCGTTTCAACGCGTGGTACGGCGAGCCGGAGCTCGAGCAGCTCAGTTTCTTTGCCAACGCCGGATACGACCTGGCGAACGGCGTCCACCTCTACGGCTGGGCCAGCTACCAGGACCGCAGCGCCCGCTCCGCGGGTTTCTTCCGCCGCGCGCTCGACGACCGCAACGTGATCGAGATCTACCCGGACGGCTTCCTGCCGATCATCGCGCCGGACGTCGAGGACTACAGCATCGCCGGCGGCGCCGCCTGGGAATGGGGCGACTGGCAGATGGACAGCTCGCTGGTGTACGGCATGAATGACATGCACTTCACGATCGAGAACACGCTGAACCGTTCCCTCGGGCCGACCAGTCCGACCGAGTTCGACTCGGGCGGCTTCGATTACGACCAGCTGGTGTTCAACTTCTCGGGCGTGCGGCAGCTGCAGGTCGGCGGCCTGGCGTCGCCGCTCAACGTCGCCATCGGCCTCGAGGCCCGGCGCGAGAGCTACTCGATCACGGCGGGAGAGCCGGATTCGTACCGCAACGGCGGCGTGCTCCTGCCCAACGGCCAGCCGACCGCGTCCGGTGCGCAGGTGTTCCCGGGATTCCGGCCTGAGAACGAGGTCGACGAAAGCCGCACCGCCATCGGCGCGTATATCGACTTGGAGGCGAACCTCACCGAGCGCTTCCTCGGCTCGGTGGCGCTGCGGGCGGAGGATTACGACGACTTCGGCAGCAACGTGTCCGGCAAGCTCGCCGGCCGCTTCGACTTCACGGACAGCTTCGCGATCCGGGCGTCCATCCAGAACGGCTTCCGCGCCCCGTCGCTGCCGCAGCAGTACTTTGCGACCACGTCCACCAACTTCATCAACGGCGTGCCCTTCGACATCACGACCTTCCCGGTCAGCGACCCGGTCGCGATCGCGCTCGGCGCGCAGCCGCTGGACGCGGAGGA
>CAZYPM010000117.1:2386-6444 GCA_964649205.1 uncultured Steroidobacteraceae bacterium | reverse complement strand
CGACCCGGGCGCGCTCAAGGTGCCGTTCTTCCACAACAACGACGACTACGACGAGTTCCTGTTCTACCACGCCGGCGATTTCTTCAGCCGCGACAACATCCACCCGGGGATGGCCACGCTGCACCCGGCGGGCTTCACGCACGGCCCGCACCCGAAGGCGCTGGAGCGCATGCTGGTGCAGACCAAGCCCGCGACCGACGAGTACGCGGTCATGGTGGACACGCGCGACGCGCTCGAGATCGGCGCGGCGGCCGCCGCGGTCGAGTGGACGGGCTACGTGGATTCCTGGAAAGGCGCGGCAAAATGAAATTGGCCTCGATCGCGGGCCCCGGCCGCGACGGGGCGCTGGTCGTCGTCAGCCGCGATCTCGCGCGCGCCACCCGCGCCGCGCGGGTCGCGCCGACACTGCAGGCGGCGCTGGACGACTGGGACCGCGCCAGGCCCGCGCTCGAATCGCTCGCGCAGGAACTCGAGGCCGGCCGCGCGGATGCGCTCGCGTTCGACCCGAAGCAGGCGCTCGCGCCGCTGCCGCGCGCCTATCACTGGGTGGACGGCAGCGCCTACGTCAACCACGTCGAACTGGTGCGCAAGGCGCGCGGCGCCGAGATGCCGGCCTCGTTCTGGACCGATCCGCTCGTGTACCAGGGCGGCTCGGACGACTTCCTGCCGCCGACCGCCGATGCGCCCTTCGCGAGCGAGGACTGGGGCATCGACCTCGAGGGCGAAGTCGCGGTCGTCACCGACGACGTGCCGATGGGCACGGATGCGCAGGCCGCGCGCGGGCACATCGTGCTGCTGATGCTCGTCAACGACTGGTCGCTGCGCAATCTCATTCCCGCCGAGCTCGCCAAGGGCTTCGGCTTCTACCAGTCGAAGCCCGCGACCGCGTTCTCGCCGGTCGCCGTTACGCCCGACGAGCTGGGCGCGGCCTGGCGCGATGCGAAGCTGCAGCTGCCGCTCATCGTGCAGGTCAACGGCAAGCCCTTCGGGCAGCCGCATGCCGGCACCGACATGACCTTCGACTTCGGCCAGCTCATCGCGCACGCGGCGAAGACACGCCGCCTCGGCGCCGGCGCGATCGTGGGCTCCGGGACGGTCTCGAACTACGACCGCAGCAAGGGCTCGACCTGCATCGCCGAGCGGCGCATGCTGGAGACGCTCGAACAGGGCCAAGCAGTGACTCCCTTCCTTTCCTTCGGCGACCGCGTGCGCATCGAGATGCTGGATGCCGCCGGCCGCTCCATCTTCGGCGCGATCGACCAGCGCGTTGCGAGGGCTTCCTGATGCGTGCGCACGACGACAGCCGCCTGTCGGGCGGCGGACTGAAACTCGGCGATCCGACGCTGCTGCGGCAGCAGTGCTACGTGAATGGCGCCTGGGCGGACGCCAGGGGCGGCGCCACCCTGCCCGTCACCAATCCCGCCACCGGCGCCGCGCTCGGCACGGTGCCCGCCTTCGGCGCCGCGGACACCGAGGCCGCGGTCGCGGCCGCGCACGCCGCGTTCCCGGCCTGGGCCGCGAAGACGGCGAAGGAGCGCGCGGTCATCCTGCGCCGCTGGTACGAGCTGATCATGGCGAACGCCGCCGACCTCGCGACGCTCATGACCGCCGAGCAGGGCAAGCCGCTCGCCGAGTCGAAGGGCGAGATCGCCTATGCGGCCTCGTTCGTCGAGTGGTTCGCGGAAGAGGCCAAGCGCATCTACGGCGACGTGATCCCGGGCCACCAGCCGGACAAGCGCATCCTGGTGCTGCGCCAGCCGGTCGGCGTGATCGCCGCGATCACCCCGTGGAATTTCCCGGCGGCGATGATCACGCGAAAGGTCGCTCCCGCGCTCGCCGCCGGCTGCACCGCGGTCTGCAAGCCCGCGACGCAGACGCCCTACTCCGCGCTCGCGCTCGCCGAGCTCGCGCATCGTGCCGGCATCCCGGCGGGCGTGTTCAACGTCGTGACCGGCCCCGCGCGCGAGGTCGGCGGCGTGCTCACGGGCGATGCGCGCGTGCGCAAGCTCTCGTTCACGGGCTCGACCGAGATCGGCAAGCTGCTGATGGCGCAGTGCGCGAAGACCATGAAGAAGGTGTCGCTCGAGCTCGGCGGCAACGCGCCCTTCATCGTGTTCGACGACGCCGACCTCGACGCCGCGGTGGCCGGCGCCATCGCCTCCAAGTACCGCAACACCGGCCAGACCTGCGTCTGCGCCAACCGCCTGCTGGTGCAGGCGGGCGTGTACGAGGCGTTCACGCAGAAGCTGGTCGCCGCCGTTTCGAAGCTGCGGGTCGGCGACGGGCTCGCGGGCGACACCGAACAGGGGCCGCTGATCGACGCCGGCGCCCTCAAGAAGGTCGAGGAGCATGTCGCGGATGCGACGTCCAAGGGCGCGAAGATCGCGACCGGAGGGAAGCGCCATGCGCTGGGCGGCACCTTCTACGAGCCGACCGTGCTCACCGGCGTGACGCCCGCGATGATGGTCGCGCGCGAGGAGACCTTCGGCCCGGTGGCGCCGCTCTTCAAGTTCGATACCGAGGCCGAGGCGATCGCAATGGCGAACGATACTGAGTTCGGCCTCGCCGCCTACCTGTACACGCGCGACCTGGCGCGTTCCTGGCGCGTGTCGGAAGCGCTCGAGTACGGCATCGTCGGGCTCAACACCGGCATCATTTCGACCGAGGTCGCGCCCTTCGGCGGCGTCAAGGAATCCGGCGTCGGCCGCGAGGGTTCGAAGTACGGGATCCTCGACTACACCGAGATCAAGTACGTCTGCGTAGGCGGCCTCCTGTAGCGCACACGCGACAGACGCCAGCTGGCGTCATAATGCGCTGATTCACGGTTGCGACAGCCGGAACTTGCCACGGGCGGCGGGGTCTGTATGCTGCGCACCACAAACGGCGGCCACCCCTCTCCGCCGCTTGTCCGGGCACCCTCCCCAGGGGCGCCTGGTGTGTGCGTAACTCCCTCAATTGAAAAGGAAATTTGATCATGAAGATCATGAAAGCCCTGGTTGGTTCGTGCCTGCTCGCGGCCATGCCGCTGGCGGCCCAGGCGGCCGACGGGATGAGCTACTCGTACGTCGACCTCGGCTACAACGAGATCGACATCGACGGCGCCCCGAGCGGCGACGGCTTCGGCCTGCGCGGCTCGATCGGCTTCGCGGAGAACTTCTTCGCGTTCGCCGAGTACTCGACCTTTGGCTTCCCGGCCAGCGTCGACGTCGACTTCTACTCGGTCGGCCTCGGCGGGCGCATTGGCGTCTCGGACACGGTGGACCTGGTCGGCCGCGCCGGTTACGCGAAGGCCGATGCCTCGCTCGGCGGCTTCTCGGCCGATGACGACGGCTACGTGGTCGCCGCCGGGGTGCGCGCGGAAGTCGCCGAGGGCTTCGAACTCGACGGCAACGTGATCTACACCGACTTCGGCAGCGGCGCCGACGACACCGAGCTTGCGGTGGGCGGGCGCTACTTCTTCACGGACAACTTTGCCGCGGGCGCCGAGTTCCGCACCGGCGACGACGCCGACACGATCTTCGTGGGCGTGCGCCTCGCGTTCTGAGGCCTGACGGCCTGACCGAACACGGCGGCCGGAGCCTCTCCGGCCGCCGTTTCTTTTGCGGTATCGTCACGGCATGACGGCCCCGACCGGCATCCTGCTCGCCAACCTCGGCACCCCGGATGCGCCCACGACGCCGGCGGTGCGCCGTTTCCTCGCGGAGTTCCTCTCCGACCGGCGCGTCGTGGACCTGCCGCGGCTGCTGTGGCTGCCGATCCTCTACGGCGTGATCCTGAACATCCGCCCGCGGCGCAGTGCCCGCGCCTATCGCGAGATCTGGACCGCGGCCGGTTCGCCGCTGCTGGTCAACACGCTGTCGCTGGCGCGCAAGCTGGAGGCGCAGGTCACCGCATTGCTCGGCGCCCCCGCCGCCGTCGCCACGGGCATGACTTACGGCAATCCCTCGATCGCCGCCGCGCTCGAGGAGCTGCGCGCGCGCGGCGCTGCGCGCGTCGCCGTGCTGCCGCTCTATCCGCAGTACTCCGCGAGCACGACCGAGTCCGTCTTCGACCGCGTG
>CAZYPM010000117.1:0-2286 GCA_964649205.1 uncultured Steroidobacteraceae bacterium | reverse complement strand
GCCGCTCTATCCGCAGTACTCCGCGAGCACGACCGAGTCCGTCTTCGACCGCGTGCAGGCAGCGCTGGCCGCATCCGGCTGGCGGCCCGAGCTCATACCGATCCGCGACTACCACGACGACGACGGCCACCTGGCCGCGCTCGCCGGTTCGCTCGCCGCGCAGCGCGCGGCCATCGCCGCCGGCGCGCACCTGCTGTTCTCCTTCCACGGCCTGCCGCAGCGCTACGTGGACGCGGGCGATCCCTATGCCTCGCAATGCGAGACGACCGCGCGCCTGGTCGCGGAACGCCTCGCGCTGCCGGCCGGCAGCTGGTCATTGAGCTACCAGTCGCGCGTCGGGCGCGAGCGCTGGCTGATGCCGTACACCGAACAGCGCCTCGAGGAACTCGCGGCCGCGGGCACGCGCCGGCTGGTCGTCTGCTGCCCGGGTTTCGCGGTGGACTGCCTGGAGACGCTCGAGGAGATCGCGATGCGCGGCCGCGAGACCTTCCTGGCGGCGGGCGGCGAATCCTTCGAGTACGTGCCGGCGCTGAACGACGGCGCGGCCCAGGTCGAGAGCCTCGCGCGCCTCGCGCTGCGCGCCCTCGGTGCGCGCGCGTGATCGGGCGTTTCCACGAGTTCAGCGTGCATGCGCCGGACGTGCTGGCCTCCATCGAGTTCTACGAGAAACTGGGCTTCGTGCAGGCCTCCACCGGCGAGGCCTGGCCCTATCCCTACGCGGTCGTCACCGACGGGCGCATCGGCATCGGCCTGCACCGCCGCGAACTGCCGGGCTCGCCGCTGCTCGCCTTCGTGCTGCCGGACCTGTTGCACCGGCTCGCCGGGCTCGAGGCGGCGGGGATCGAGATCGTGGATCGCCAGCTCGGCGGCGACGTCTTCAACCAGGCCGCGATCGAGGCACCCGGCGGCCTGCAGCTGCGCCTGCTGGAAGCACGCACCTACTCGCCCGTGCACCGGCCGCCCGGCGCGACCTCGAAGCTCGGCTGGTTCGAGCAGATCGCGTTGCCGGTTGCGGACGCCGAGGGCGCCGCGCGCTACTGGGAACGGCTCGGCTTCGTGCATTCCGGGGAGGCGGAGGAACCGTTTCGCCACGTCGGGCTCACGAGCGATGCCATGAGCCTGGCGCTGCTGCCAACGGGTTGGCTTGCCGGGCCCGCGCTGGTCTTCACGCATGCCGCGATGCCCGCGCGCATCGAATCACTGCGCGACGCTGGGCTCGCGTTCGCGCGGCGGCTGCCCGCGGGACTCGACCCGGAGCGCAATGCGCTGCTGGTCGCTCCCGAGGGCACGCAGATCCTGCTGACCGCCGGCTCATGAACCGCCGCTTGCCCGCGCTCGCACTGGCATTCGCAGCGCCCGCCGCCGGCGCCTGGGTGCCCTGCAACAGCCCCGAGATCACGGCGCCCGTCGCCATCCGGCGCGAGGCGCCGGCCTACCCGGCCGCGGTGCGCGAGATCGGCATCGAGGGCTCGGTCGAGGTCGCGCTCACCGTGCTGGCGGACGGCAGCGTCGGCTGGGTGCGCGTGGTGCGCGCGGACCCGCCGGGCTATTTCGAGCAGGCGGCGATCGCCGGCGTGCGCGCCTGGCGGTTCCAGCCCGCGCGCGCCGGGGACCGCGCGATCGAATGCCGGATGCTGACGCGCGTGATCTTCACGCTGGTCGACACGGTGGACGCGGCGACGGCGGGCGCGGGCGATCGCCCGGCTCCGGCGTACCCGGCGCGGCTGCTCGCCGAGCGCATCGAGGGCTACGTCGAGGTCGAGTTCGAGCTCGGCGCCGACGGCGTCGTGGCGAACCCGCGGGCGATCATCGCCATGCCGCGCGGAGAGTTCGAGGACGCAGCGCTTGCGGCGATCCGCCGCTGGAAGTTCAGGCCGCCGGTGCAGCCCGGCGAGCGGCGCAGCCGGCGCTTCGAGTTCCGCCTGCCCGACTCGACGCTCGCGGAAGTTCCGCCGACGCTGCTGGCGAGCGCGCCATTCCCCGTTGCCGCCTGCGAGCGCCGGATCCGCGGACGGGTCGCGCTCGAGGTTTCGACCGACGCCGCGGGCAGGGTGCAGCGGCTGCGTATCCTGTCCTCGGAACCGAAGGGCATGTTCGACGCCACCGCGCGCACGATCGCGCGCGGCTCGCGGCTCTCGCCCGCCTGGCGCGACGGGCAGCCGATGGCCGCGACTGCGCTGCTCACGCTGTCCTTCGACCCGGAGAAGGCGACCTGCCCGGGCGGGCTGGGGCCCGAGCGGGACCAGGGCCCCGCGCCACGGCCGCAGCCGAGGGTGTCCCGCATCG
>CAZYPM010000116.1:4210-6451 GCA_964649205.1 uncultured Steroidobacteraceae bacterium | reverse complement strand
CTGTCGCGCAGGTCACGGAAGGAGAAGCCGGGCAGCGCACTGTCGAGATCGCGCGTGAAGGCGATGGCCTTGAAGCGCTCGCCCATCTCGCCGGGGAGCATGAGCGTCGCCGCGTCCTGCTGGATGGCCAGCCGATCGCCCTGACTGCGGCCCTCGAGCGCCTCCGCCAGGTGGCGCTCGATGCCGAGCGAGATCAGGAAATGCGCCTGCGTCGCGAATCCGCCGATTTCCATGCCGCAATCCGCGGCCGCCTCGGCCAGCGCCGAAAAATCCACCCAGGCCGTGAGATCCTGCACGCCGGGTGTCGCGAGCGGATCCGCCACGCGACGATGCCGGCGGAATCCGCACAGCGTGCCGCCGTCGCGCGACGGGTGGTAGTACTGCGCGCGCGGCAGGCCATAGTCGACGAACAGGACTGCGCCACGCCGGAGCGACGCCGTCGCGTCCGCGAGCCAGCCACCCAGTTGCGGCCGGCACTCCGAGACATATCCCGCGGGCATGGGCGCGGGCAGGCGCGACTGGATGCTTGCCACCGCCGCGGCCAACAGCGGATCCGCCTCGCGCGGCTGCCATCCGAAGCCGTCGCCGGCGGCGACGATACCGAGCGCCTCGCAACCCTCGCCCTGCACGCGGAAGCGCTCGACCGGCAGCGCATCGACGACCTCGTTGCCGAAGGCGACGCCCTGCCACGCCTCGCCGGGCGGCGCGTCCAGCCACTCCATGCGCCCGCGGAATTCGGCGACTCCCGGCCAGCGTCCGAAAAATCGTTGCTGGCGACGCGTCAGATCGGGGCTCGGCTCCACGATCCGGTAACGCGCCGGCAGCGAACCGCGCCGTTGCAGCGCCGGCAGGACGAACGCCGCGGCAATGCCGCTGCCCGCGCCGAACTCGACGATGTCCCCGCCGCCGGTGCGCTCGAGCGCATCCGCGAGAAAGCCCGCCAGGCAGGCCTGGAACAGCGGCGAAAGCTCGGGCGCCGTGACGAAATCGCCCTCGGCGCCGAAGCGGGTGCGCTCGGTCATGTAGTAGCCGAGGCCCGGCGCATAGAGCGCGGCCTGCATGAATTTCGAGAACGGCAGCCAGCCGCCGTGCTCCGCGATCAGAGCGCGGATGTGCGCCGCGACGCGCGCGCCCTGGGCGGCGTCAGCGGCCGACAGCGGCGGCGGGTCACCGGCGATCAGCACCCGGCGACTCCGCAACCGTGATGGGCCGCCCGGCCCCGCGTAGAATCGGCATCCGGATGACCACCGCCGCGACAGCGCCGCTCGAAGACAAGGTCGTGCTCGTCACGGGCGCGGCGCGGCGCATCGGCGCCGTGATCGCGCAGGCCTTCCACGAGCGCGGCGCCAGGGTCGCGATCCACTTCCGGCGCTCGGCGGGCGAAGCCGGCGCCCTGGTCAACGCGATGAACAAGTCGCGACCCGGCTCCGCCGCGGCCTTCGAGGCGGACCTCGCCGACGCGTCCGCGCTTGCCGCGCTGCCCGCCTCCGTGATCGGCACGCTCGGCGCGCTGGACGTGCTCGTGAACAACGCCTCCAGCTTCTATCCGACGCCGATCGGCTCGATCACGCCGGCGCAGTTCGACGACCTGGTCGGCACCAACCTGCGCGCGCCGCTGTTCCTGTCGCAGGCGGCGGCGCCGGAACTGCGCCGCCGCCGCGGACTGATCCTCAACATCGCCGACATCCACGGCCTGCGGCCGCTGCGCCAGCACGCCGTGTACTCGGCGGCCAAGGCTGCGCTCGTGATGCTGACGCGCTCGCTGGCGCGCGAACTCGGCCCCGAGGTGCGGGTGAACGCGATCGCCCCGGGCCCGGTGCTGTGGCCGGAGAGCGGCATGGACGAGGAACTGCAGAAGCGCATCGTCGCGCGCACCGCGCTCAAGCGCACCGGCTCGCCCGAGGACGTCGCGAGGGCTGCAATCTTCTTCGCGACCGAGGCGCCCTTCGTCACCGGCGAGGTGCTGGCGGTGGATGGCGGCCGCCTGGCCGGCGGCGACGAACGCTAGCCGGGGGCGATCCGCGCGCGCGGCCGGATCGCGCGGCATCAGTCCGCGCCGTCCAGCGAGGTCTCGGCCAGCGGGTGCGCGCCGCGGTCGAAACGCGTCCACAGCTCCCCGATGCGCTCGCCCGAGACCGGATCGCGCAACCCGGGTTCGAGCGCCGCCAGCGGGCCGAGCACCCAGGCGCGCGTCGCGAGGTCGCGGTGCGGCAGCGTCGCGCCGTCGAATTGCCCGACGAG
>CAZYPM010000116.1:0-4110 GCA_964649205.1 uncultured Steroidobacteraceae bacterium | reverse complement strand
CAGCTCTTCCAGCGGCCAGCGCGCGCGGGCGCGCGCCGGAAGTTCTTCGCGCTCGCCGGCGGCGAGGCGCGCATGGCCCGCGAGCGCGATCATCGCGGCATTGTCGGTGCAGAACTCCGGCCGCGGATAGTGCAGGCGCGCGCCCGCCTGCGCCGCCCGGCGCGCCAGCTCCTCGCGCAGCCGGCGGTTCGCGCCCACGCCGCCGGCGATCACCAGCGTGCGGATGCCGGTCATCGCGAGCGCGCGCAGGCTCTTGCCGACCAGCGTTTCCACCATCGCATCCTCGAAGCCGCGCGCGGCGTCGGCGCGCGTCTGATCGTCGAGGTCGCGGCCGCGCAGGGCGACGACCACCGCGGTCTTGATGCCGCTGAAGCTGAAGTCGAGGCCGGGCCGGTCGAGCATCGGGCGCGGGAAATCGAATACGCCAGGGCGCCCGGACTTGGCCAGCGCGGCGAGCGCCGGTCCCCCGGGATAGCCGAGGCCCAGGAACTTGGCGGTCTTGTCGAAGGCCTCTCCCGCTGCATCGTCCAGCGTCTCGCCGAGCACCCGGTATCGGCCGACACCCGAGACTTCGATCAGCATGGTGTGCCCGCCCGAGACCTGCAGCGCAACATAAGGAAATTCCGGGGCATCCGGCTCAAGCGCAGGCGCCAGCAGGTGGCCTTCGAGGTGGTGCACGCCGACCACCGGCACGCCCAGCGAGTAACCGAGCGCGCGCGCCACGCAGGCCCCCACCAGCAGTGCCCCGATCAGGCCGGGTCCCGCCGTATAGGCAATCCCGTCAATGGCTTGCAGCGAGAGCCCGGCCCCGGCCAGGGTCTCCTCGATCATCGGCAGCAGGCGCGCGATGTGGTCGCGCGAGGCGAGTTCCGGCACCACGCCGCCATGCGGGGCATGAATGGCCACCTGGCTGAAAACCCGGTCCGCGATCAGGCCCCGGTCGCCGTCGTAGACGGCCACCGCGGTCTCGTCGCAGGAGGTTTCGATGCCGAGGACTACCATGGACCTATCACTTTGATTTTCCGGGGGCGGATCACTACAATTCCGGGCCCTTTCCCCGGGGCCGTTCCGGGGGCGCAGTGCCAGAAACGAGGTTGGAATGCCGAGCGTCCGTATCCGCGAGAACGAGTATTTCGACGCTGCCTTGCGTCGTTTCAAGCGTGCCTGCGAAAAGGCGGGCGTGCTGACCGAACTGCGCCGCCGGGAATTCTACGAGAAGCCCACCCAGGAACGGAAACGCAAGAAGGCCGCCGCCATCAAGCGGCACCTGAAGCGCGCCTCCCGCGACGGCGGGCGCAGCGCCACCCGCTGATCCCGGGATGAGCCTCAAGGATCGCATCACCGAAGACATGAAGGCGGCGATGCGGGCGGGCGAGAAAGACCGCCTGTCCTGCATCCGCATGCTCCAGGCCGGCATCAAGCAGCGCGAAGTGGACGAGCGCATCACGCTCGACGACGCGCAGGTGCTGGCCGTGATCGACAAGATGATCAAGCAGCGGCGCGAGTCGGTCACGCAGTTCGAGGCCGGCCAGCGCGCCGACCTGGTGGCGAAGGAGTCCGCCGAGATCGCCCTGCTCTCCGGCTACCTGCCGGCACAGCTGTCGGACACCGAGCTCGGAGCCATGATCAAGGACGCGATTGCCGCCACCGGCGCCGCCTCCATGAAGGACATGGGCAAGGTCATGGGCTGGCTCAAGCCGAAGGTGCAGGGCCGCACCGACATCGGCGCGCTGTCCGCGCGCATCAAGGCCGCGCTCGGCGGCTGAGGGCGCGCGCCCATGAGCCCCAGCAGGGTCCCCGAAGGCGGCGTGCGCGGGCACATCGTCCCGATCGGCGGCGCCGAGAACAAGGAAAACGACCCGCGGATCCTCGCGCGCTTCGTGCAGGTGTCCGGCGGCGAGATGGCCGACATCGTCGTCATCCCGACCGCGAGCCGCGCCACCGAGACCGGCCCGCGCTACGAGAAGCTGTTCCGCGAACTCGGCGCGCGCCGGGTCGACGTCATGGACTTCGACACGCGCCGCGACTGCCAGGAGCAGGGCCGGCTCGACCGCCTCCAGGACGCGACCGGCATCTTCTTCACCGGCGGCAACCAGCTCCGGCTCACCACGCTGCTCGGCGGCACGCCGGTCGCGAAGCTGATCCGCTCGCAGAACGCCCGCGGCGTCACGATCGGCGGCACCAGCGCCGGCGCGTCGATCCTCTCCGAGCACATGATCGCCTTCGGCGACGACGGGGCGACCGCGATCTCGGGCAGCGTCCGGCTGGCGCCCGGCCTCGGGCTCACCAACCGCTTCATCATCGACCAGCATTTCCGCGAGCGCGACCGGCTCGGGCGGCTGATCACGGCGCTCGCCTACAACCCGTTCGCGGTCGGCCTCGGCCTGGACGAGGACACGGCCGCCTTCATCGGACCGGACGAGACGCTCGAGGTCGAGGGCAGCGGCGGCGTGACCGTGCTCGACGCCTCGCGGGTCAGCTTCTCCTCGGTCGACAGCGTCACCGAGGGCCAGCCGATCTGCATCCTCGGGCTGGTGGTGCACGTGCTGACGGCCGGGGCAACCTTCAACCTGCACACGCGCCAGGCGGCGATGGGCAGCCTCGCGCCGTCCCGCGCATGACGGCCGGGATCCGGCAGAGTCTCCCCCGATGCGCATCCTCGACCGCTCCGTCTACGTCGGCCCGTCGCATTACGCGAGGTTCCCGGTCATCCGCCTCGAGCTCGACCTCGGTCCGCTCGAGGCCTGGCCCACGGGCCGCCTCGGCAGGGATTTCGTCGACGCGCTGATCGCGGCGCTGCCGGGGCTCGCCGAGCACGGCTGCTCCTACCAGGAACCGGGCGGCTTCATCCGCCGCATGAACGAGGACCAGGGCACCTGGCTCGGCCACGTGCTCGAGCACTGCGCCCTCGAACTGCAGAACGTCGCCGGCGAGGACGTGACCTTCGGCAAGACGCGCAGCCTCGACCAGCCGGGCCTCTATTCCGTGGTCTACGAATACGCGGAACGCGAGGAAGGCATTGCCGCGGGCGAGCTTGCGCTGCGGCTGCTCTGCTCGCTGCTGCCCGGGGACATCCGGCCCGCCGGCAGCGTGCCCGAGGGCTGGGACTGGCCGGCCGCGCGCGACGCCTACATCAAGTATGCGCAGCGGCGCGCGCTGGGTCCCTCGACGGCGTCCCTGGTGCAGGCCGCCGAGAAGCGCGGCATTCCATTCCTGCGCCTCAACGACCAGTCGCTGATCCAGCTCGGCCACGGCAAGTACCAGCAGCGCGTGCAGGCGACGGTCACGGGCCGCACGCCGCACATCGCGGTCGAGCTCGCGAGCGACAAGGAAGAGACCAACCGCATCCTCGCGGCGCTCGGCCTGCCGGTGCCGCGGCAGGAACTGGTGCAGACCGAGCGCGAGGCCGTGCGCGCGGCGCGCGGGCTCGGCTTCCCGGTCGTGACCAAGCCGTACAACGGCAACCACGGCCGCGGCATCTCGATCCGGCTCACCAGCGACGAGGAGGTGGCAGCCGGCTTCGCGGTCGCGCAGGAGCACTCGCGCTCGGTGATCGTCGAGACCTACCTCGAGGGCGACGACCACCGCCTGCTGGTGGTGAACGGCGAGCTGGTCGCGGCCACCCGCCGCACGCCCGGCCACGTGACCGGCGACGGCGCGCACACGGTCGCCGAGCTGATCGAGATCGTGAACCAGGACCCGCGCCGCGGCGTCGGCCACGAGAAGGTGCTGACGCGACTCGAACTCGACGAGCAGGCGCAGTCCATGCTCGCGCGTGCCGGGGTCACCGCGGAGTCGGTCCCTGCGGCAGGCCAGCGCGTGTTCCTGCGCTCCACCGCCAATCTCTCCACCGGCGGCACCGCGACCGACGTGACCGACGTGATCCACCCGGACAACCGCGACATGGCGGTGCGCGCGGTCAAGGCGATCGGCCTCGACGTCGGCGGCGTGGACTTCCTGTCGAAGGACATCACGCTCTCCTACCGCGAGATCGGCGGCGGCATCTGCGAGATCAACGCGGCGCCGGGCTTCCGCATGCACGTCGCGCCCTCCGAGGGCACGCCGCGCGACGTGGCGGGCCCGGTCATCGACATGCTGTTCCCGCCGGGC
>CAZYPM010000115.1:3231-6631 GCA_964649205.1 uncultured Steroidobacteraceae bacterium | reverse complement strand
GCGATGACGGAACTGCGCCGCGACCTCACGCTCACCCACGGCATCGCGATCGTGGTCGGCATCACGATCGGCACCGGCATCTTCCTGAAGTCCGCGCCCATGGCGCAGGCGGTCGGCTCGCCGGGCGTGGTGATGGCAGCCTGGGTGGTCGCAGGGCTGGTCGCGATCCTGGGCGCACTGTGCTTCGCCGAGCTCGGCACGCTGATCCCGCGCGCCGGCGGCGAGTATCAATATGTGCGCGCGGCATTCGGCGACCTGCCGGGCTTCCTCTACGTCTGCATGAGCTTCATCGTCGGCGCGGCGAGCTTCGCGGCCTACGGCGCGGCGTTCTCGATCTTCCTGTCCGACATCGTGGTGCTGCCCGGGCCGTGGATCGAGCGCACGTTCACGCTCTTCGGCCAGGAGGTGGAGTGGCAGTTCGGCCTGCGGCAGGCGATCGGCATCGCGGTGATCGCGATCTTCACGGTGGTGAACCTCGCCGGCGTCGCCTTCGGCGGGCGGGTGCAGACTTTTCTGACGTCGCTCAAGGTGCTGGCGCTGGTGGGGCTGATCGGCGGGGTGTTCCTGTTCTCGGAGGACGCGGGCGTGGCGGCGGTGGTGACTGCGCCAGCCGAGGCGGGCAGCTCCGCCTTCAGCGCGAGCGCCTTCGGTTTCGCAATGCTCGCGGCGCTGTGGGCCTACAGCGGCTGGCAGTACCTGCCGATGACCGCGGCGGAAGTGCGCGACCCGGACCGCAACGTGCCGCGCGCGGTGATCGGCGGCGGATTGCTGGTGGTGGCGCTTTACCTGCTGGTGAACTCGGCCTACTTCTTCGCGCTGCCGTTCGAGGCGGTCGCGACCTCGAGTTCCACGCTGTATCCGGACGCGCCAGCGGTCGGCGTGCTGGCAGCGGAGACCTTCCTCGGCCCGAAGGCGCTGTCGCTGGCCGCGCTGATCCTGCTGATCTCGACCGTCGGATCGCTGAACGGCGTGATGCTGACGCGCGCGCGCGTGCCTTACGCCGCGGCGCGCGACGGGCTGTTCTTCAAGGCCTTCGCGCGGCTCTCGCCGGGCGCGAGCGTGCCCGCCGCCTCGGTGCTGGCGCACGGCGTGTTCGCCGTGGTGCTGGCGGCGAGCGGCACCTTCGACCAGCTCACCAACCTGGCGACGCTCAACTTCGTGCTGTTCTGGGCGCTGTCCGGCGTGGCGCTGATGGTGCTGCGGCGGAAGATGGCGGACGCACCGCGGCCGTATCGTGCGCCGCTGTACCCGCTGGTGCCGCTGCTGTTCGTGCTGATCATGGCGGGGGTGCTGGTCAGCACCGCGGTCGAGAGTCCGGCGGAGGCGGGGGCTGCACTGCTGCTGCTGCTCGGCATCGGCCTTCCGCTGTATCCTTTCTTCCGGCGCAGCTAGGAAAAGGTGTCAGACACCTTTTTGGCAGTGCCAAAATGGTGTCTGACACCTTTTTCAGGGGAGGTGGGGTCATGAGGGGCCGGGGAAGGCGGATCTGGACGCTGGCGCTGCTGGTGCCGTTCGCGGCTGCGGCGCAGCAGCTCGAACGCGACGTGCAGGTCATGAGCGCCGACGTCGAGGGCCGGCTTGAGGGCTTCAGCTACCAGGAAGGGCCGGTCTCGCGGCTCGAGTTCTACGGCTCCTCGCTGGCGCTCAAGGCGTCCGGCGACGCCAAGGTCGAGTTCCAGGACGGCCGCGCGCGCGTGGACGTCAGCGTGTCGAACCTGCCGGATCCCTGGACCTTCGGGCCGTTCTCGACCTACGTGCTGTGGGCGGTGACCGCGGACGGGCGCGCCAACAACATCGGCTCGATCGAGCTGCGCGGCGGACGCGGCCTGCTCGAGACCACCACGCCGCTGTCGCAGTTCGCACTGATCGTGAGCGCGGAGCCGCACTTCGCGGTGACTGCGCCCAGCAAGTACGTGGTGCTGCGCAACCTCGGCAAGTACGTGCGCGGCCAGAAGGTGATGATCCCGGGCCTGACGGAGCGCATCGACTACGCGAGCCTGGCGCCGCGGCCGATCGATCCGCGCTCGAAGGTGCCGCTGGACCTCGTGCAGGCGCGCTACGCGCTCGACATCGCGCGCGGCGCGGAGGCGGACAAGTACGCGTCGGCCGAGTTCGCCAAGGCGGAGGCGCTGCTCGCGAAAGCCGAGGCCGCGCAGGCCAACAAGAAGTACAGCATCCGCAAGACCGCGGCGCTGATTGCGCGCGAGGCGGTGCAATCGGGCGAGGACGCGCGCCGGCGCTCGATCCTCGGCCGGCAGGAGGCCGATGCCGCGGCGCTGGCCGCGGAGGAAGCGCGCAAGCGCGATGAGGCGGCCGCGGCCGCGCGGCGCGACGCCGAGGAGAAGGCGCGGATCGAAGCCGAACTGGCGGCGCAGGAGGCCGCGCGGCAGAAGGCGCTGGCGGCGGAGGAAGCTGCGCGCGAAGCGGCGGCGGAGGCCCAGCGCCAGGCGCGCGCGGACCTGGTCGCGCGCCTCAATCGCGCGCTGCCGACGCGCGAGACCGACCGTGGCATCGTCGCCGAAATCGCGGGGGTGCAGTTCGCGACCGGCGCCGCGACGCTCAACGCCAGTGCGCGCGAGGCGCTGGCGCGCTTCGCGGGCATCGTCGGCGTGTATCCGTCGCTGACGTTCCGTGTCGAGGGCCATACCGACAGCACGGGGAGTTACGAGACCAACCAGGCGCTGTCGCTGGCGCGCGCGGTCAGCGTGCGCGATTACCTGGTGGGGCAGGGCGTGGATGCCGCGTCGGTCGCGGTCGAAGGCCTCGGGCCCGACCGGCCGGTGGCCGACAACGCGACCAGCGAGGGCCGCGCGCGAAATCGCCGCGTCGAGATCATCCTGAGCGGCGACCTGATCAAGGAATAAAGGGGACGCGTCCAATTAATCGTTGTTAATTGGACGCGTCCCCTTTAAGAGTCATGCTGGAGCTCGTCATGGCGCTCGCAATCACCTCGTCGGCCTTCGTGCACGACGGCCCGATCCCGAAGCTGTACACCTGCCAGGGCAAGGACATTTCCCCCGCGCTCGCGTGGAGCGGCGCGCCGGCGGGCACGAAGAGCTTCGCGCTCATCGTCGATGACCCGGACGCGCCGGATCCCAAGGCGCCGAAGATGACCTGGGTGCACTGGGTGCTCTACAACATTCCGGCGGACACCCGGGGGCTGGCGGAAGCAGTCGCGCCCAAGGCGCTGCCGGCCGGAACCCGCGAGGGCGAGAACGACTGGAAGCGCACCGGCTACGGCGGCCCCTGCCCGCCGATCGGGCGGCACCGCTATTACCACAAGCTCTACGCGCTGGACGTCATGCTGCCGGACCTCAGGCAGCCGACCAAGGCGCAGCTCGAGCAGGCGATGCAGGGGCACGTGCTGGCCGAGGCCGTGCTGATGGGCACGTACCAGAAG
>CAZYPM010000115.1:0-3131 GCA_964649205.1 uncultured Steroidobacteraceae bacterium | reverse complement strand
GCCGTCAGGCAGAGCGATAGGAAACGCATCGATGTCACCTCCCGGCGCCGGCTCACTCTCCGGTAGCCGGATCGTAGAGCAGCAGCACCATGATCGCCACCGCGAGCCGCTCCTGGTCGCGCGGTGAGACCGCCGGGTCGATCCAGACGCGGCCCTGGTTGATGGTTTCGACCGCGGCAACGACCCGGCCGCCGCCTTCGAACTCGTAGCCCAACGGCGGGCCGCTCGGGATCGAGGATCCACGGAACTGGTGCACGGAACGCAGGGCCCAGTGCGTATCGCCGAAAGCGAGCGCGCCGGTTTCCTCGCCGCGCGCGGTGACGTGCAGGCGCAGGCTGCCGTCGCCGCGGCCGCGGAATGCGCAGGCCAATGCCGGCAGCTTGCCGAAAGCGGGATCGACTTCCAGGCCCTGGCGCGCCAGCGACACCGCGCGCGCATGGCATTCGGCCTGGATTGGTTCGCCGCCGGCGCTGGCGACGACACGGTACGGCTGCGTCGAGTAGCCGGCCGTGAGACCGAGCAGCGGCAGCGCGAAGTCCCACTTCATGCCTTCGTAGGCGAGTTCGGCGCGCCAGGGGCCGAAAGCGAGCGGCGCGTTCCACTGGCGCGGATTCGCGCCGCTGACCGGCACCGCGGCCAAGCGCTCGAGTTCCGGCGCGACCTGCATCTGCGCCACCTGGCAGGCGGGCAGGGCCAGCATGGCGGCCAGGACCAAGGGGATTTTCCGCAATTGAATCATGGGCCTGCCGACGTCGGGCGATGGCGGTGGACGAGGCCGTAGTCTAGCGCGGGCCGTGCGGCGAGTCGCGCGGCCGTGCTTGACAAATCGGTCAGTGAGGTCTGTAATTTCTGTCATGACAGAAACACCAGACGCGCCCTATCTCGACGCCAGCCCTTCCGCCGCGATCCCGCTGGCCCCCGCCGTGCAGCGCTTCGTGCTGCACTGGGGCAACCTCGGCGACCGTTGGGGCGTCAACCGCTCGGTCAGCCAGATCCACGCGCTGCTGTACGTCGCCGAGCGTCCGCTCACGGCCGAGGAGATCGCCGATACCCTGGGCATCGCGCGCTCCAATGTCTCCACCTCGCTGCGCGAACTGATCGCCTGGGAGCTGGTGCGTTCGGTGCCGGTGCTGCGCGACCGCCGCAGCTTCTACGTCGCCGAGACCGACCTGTGGACGCTGGTCGCGCGCATCGCCGCGGGCCGCAAGGCGCGCGAACTCGATCCCGCGGCGGAAGCGCTGCGCGAGTGCATCGGCGCGGCGCAGGGCGACCCGTCGGTGAGTCCGGTGGCGGCGCGCCGCCTGGGCGAGATGCTCGATTTCGTCGAGCGCACCGGACGCTGGTACGACCAGATGATCAAGCTGCCGCGCGCGCAGATCACCGCGCTGATGAAGCTCGGCGCCGGCGTCGTGCGCCTGCTCGACCGCGGCGGCGCGAAGCGCGCGGCCAGCCGATAACGTCATCGACACAGGAGGTTGCCATGAACCAGCTCGTTCCGCTCGTGACCGCCATCGCCGTCAGCCTGGCGCTGAGTTCCGCCATCCTGCTCGCGATCGTGGCGCCGCTGCGCCGCGTGCTGGCGCGGCTGTGCAAGGACGGCGAGTCCACGGCGTTCTGGGTGGCTTTCACGGCCGTCATGCTCTACATCGCGCCGTTGTTCTTCGCCGTGTTCTGGACGCCGATCTACCAGACCGACCCGGTGCCGGCGTTCCGCACCGCGCTGGTCTCGGCGCTGTTCGGCGCCTTCGCCGGCATGCTGGTCATCGGCTACAAGATCGCGGGCGCGGTGGACGTGAAGCGGACCTGAGGCTCGCGCCGTGGTACGGGCGGTGCTCTACGACGGCTTCTGTCACTCGTGCAGTGCCCTGGTCGGGTTCCTGAAGAAGCGGCCGGCCACGCCGCCGTTCGAGCTGATACCGATGCAGGGTGAGCGCGGGCGGGCCATGCTCGCCCCGTTCGGCATCGACCCGGACGACTCGTCGACCTTCCTGGTGCTGGACGGCGGACGCGCGTACACGGAATCCGACGGCGTGCTGCAGATCGCGCGCGCACTGGGCCCGGGCTGGCGCGCGCTGGCGGCGGCGGCGCGCGTCGTGCCGAGGTCCTGGCGCGATGCGCTCTATCGCCTGCATGCGCGCAACCGATTCCGCTGGTTCGGCCGGCGCGACAGCTGCTACCTGCCGTAAGCCGGGCTTCCGCGATGGTCAGAACCGCAACGACAGGCAGCTGAGACCGCCGTCCATCTTGCGGAACTCGGACATGTCGAGCGCGATGGTCTGGTAGCCGTCGCGGTCGAGCATGGCCGCGACCTGCGGGTAGCCGGCGGCGATCAGGATGTGGTCGTTGATGCGGACGCAGTTTACGGCGTAGCGCTCGTGATCCGGCACGAGGAGCTGTTCGTAGGGCGCGAGCGCCTCGCCTGCGGGGAGCTCGTGCGTGAGCAGGACGCGGCCGTCGCCGATGTAGGAAAGCCCCGACTTCAGGTGCAGCAGGCCGCGGACGCCGCGGATGTCGATCGTGGAGGAGGAAAAACCGAGGTCGGCGAGCCAGGCCGCGAGCTGGCGCGCGCCTTCGTCGTTGCTGCGCGCCGACAGGCCGATCAGGAAATGGCCGCCGGCATGGCAGACATCGCCACCGTCCAGCGTGCCGGGCGGCATGATGCGTGCGAGGTCGGGATAGTGCACGCGCAAGGCCGCGGCGACGGTCTCGACCTCCCCCTGGCGCGATGGTGCGCCGGGGCGCGTGATGATGGCGCCGCGTGGCGTCAGGATCGCCACATCCTCGACGAAGCAGCTGTCCGGATAGTCCGGCTCCGCCGGGAGCACCGAGATCGCGAGGCCGCAGCGTTCGATCGCGGCCGTGTAGGCCTGGTGCTGCGCGAGCGCCTTCGCGTAGTCGGGCGCGCCTTCGTGGCCCGTCGTCAGACCCCGTGCAAAGGTCGGCGGCGGCGGCCTCAGCAGTGCTTTCGTGAAGTCCATGAATGGGGACGCATCCCATTTGATTCTACGTGCCAAAAAGGTGTCAGACACCTTTTCTGCAGTGCCAAAAAGGTGTCTGACACCTTTTTCAGAGACTCGTCAGGGCGGAGGAGGCGGAGGCGACGCGCTTCTGCAGTGAAGGCAGCAGGTCCC
>CAZYPM010000114.1:0-6651 GCA_964649205.1 uncultured Steroidobacteraceae bacterium | reverse complement strand
CACGGTGCCGGCCTACTTCAACGACGCCCAGCGCCAGGCGACCAAGGACGCCGGCCGCATCGCCGGCCTCAACGTGCGCCGCATCATCAACGAGCCGACCGCGGCGGCGCTGGCGTACGGAATGGACAAGAAGGGCAAGGACCGCAAGATCGCGGTCTACGACCTGGGCGGCGGCACCTTCGACATCTCGATCATCGAGATCGCGGACGTGGACGGCGAGCGCCAGTTCGAAGTGCTCTCCACGAATGGCGACACCTTCCTCGGCGGCGAGGACTTCGACCGCCGCATCATCGATTACGTCGCTGCCGAGTTCCAGAAGGAGAGCGGCGTGGACGTGCGCAAGGATCCGCTCGCCGTGCAGCGTCTGAAGGAGGCCGCGGAGAAGGCCAAGATCGAGCTGTCGTCCGGCCAGCAGACCGAGCTCAACCTGCCGTACATCACGGCGGACGCCTCGGGTCCGAAGCACCTGACGCTCAAGCTCACGCGTGCCAAGCTCGAGTCGCTGGTCGAGGACCTGGTGACGCGCACGATCGAGCCCTGCCGGGTCGCGCTCAAGGACGCGGGCCTTGCGATCAGCGAAGTGGACGAGGTGATCCTGGTCGGCGGCCAGACGCGCATGCCGCTGGTGCAGAAGGCGGTCAAGGACTTCTTCGGCAAGGAGCCGCGCAAGGACGTGAACCCGGACGAGGCGGTCGCGATCGGCGCGGCCATCCAGGGCGGCGTGCTCGCGGGCGACGTCAAGGACGTGCTGCTGCTGGACGTCACGCCGCTGTCGCTCGGCATCGAGACCCTCGGCGGCGTGATGACGCGCCTGATCGAGAAGAACACCACGATCCCGACCAAGGCCACGCAGGTGTTCTCGACCGCGGAGGACAACCAGAGCGGCGTGACCATCCACGTGCTGCAGGGCGAGCGCGACCGCGCGACGGACAACAAGTCGCTCGGCAAGTTCGATCTCTCGGACATTCCGCCGGCGCCGCGCGGCATGCCGCAGATCGAGGTGACCTTCGACATCGACGCGAACGGCATCCTGAACGTGTCGGCGAAGGACAAGGCCACCGGCAAGGAGCAGAAGATCGTCATCAAGGCGTCTTCGGGCCTGTCCGAGGACGAGATCAAGAAGATGGTCCGCGACGCCGAGGCGCACGCCGCCGAGGACAAGCGCTTCCGCGAGCTGGTGGAGACCAGGAACCGCGCCGACGCGCTGCTGCATGCTACCGAGAAGTCGCTCAAGGACCTGGGCGAGAAGGTGACCGCCGAGGAGCGCGCCTCCATCGAGGCGGCGATCTCCGACCTGCGCGGTGCGCTCAAGGGCGAGGACAAGTCCTCGATCGAGCACAAGGCGGAGGCGCTCGCCAAAGCCAGCGCGCCGGTCGTGCAGCGCGCCTACCAGGGCGGCGCCGAGCAGGCGGGTGCGGGCCCCCAGGCCGGGAGCCCGGGCGGCAGCGGCGGCAAGGACGACGTGCTCGATGCCGAGTTCGAGGAAATCAAGGACAAGGGACCGAAGCCGAACTGACCGAGGCTCCCCTGTCCGACGTGCCGGGCCGCGCCGGGTGACCGCTGGTCGCCCGGCGCTCGCCGTTCGGGAGCGCCATGTCGAAGCGTGACTACTACCAGGTGCTGGGCGTGCCGCGAAACGCCACCGAGGACGCCGTCAAGAAGGCGTACCGGCGGCTCGCGATGAAGTACCACCCGGACCGCAATCCCGACGACAAGGAAGCCGAGGAGCGCTTCAAGGAGGCCAAGGAGGCCTACGAAATCCTGACCGACGCGCAGAAACGCGCGGCTTACGACCAATACGGCCACGCCGGCCTCGACGCCGCGCGGGGAGCGGGCCAGGGCTTCAGTCCCTCGGACGCCTTCGGCGACATCTTCGGCGACGTGTTCGGCGACATCTTCGGCGGCGGTGGGCGCCGCGGCGGGCGCAGCGCGGTGTATCGCGGCGCCGACCTGCGCTACGAGCTCGCGCTCGACCTCGAGCAGGCGGTCGCGGGCACCAGCACCGAGATCGAGTTCCAGACCGTGGTGGAGTGCGGGGAGTGCAGCGGCTCCGGCGCCGCGCGCGGCCACTCGCCCGTGACCTGCGACACCTGCGGCGGCAACGGCCAGGTGCGCATCAGCCAGGGGTTCTTCGCCGTGCAGCAGACCTGCCCGCGCTGCAAGGGCCGCGGCACCATCGTCCGCGAGCCCTGCCCGAAGTGCTCGGGCCAGGGCCGCGTGCGCAGCGGCAAGCGCCTGTCGGTCAAGGTGCCGGCCGGCGTCGACAACGGCGACCGGATCCGCCTGGCCGGCGAGGGCGAAGCGGGCCGGAACGGCGGCCCGCCGGGCGACCTCTACGTCGAAGTCGTCGTGCGCGAGCACCCGATCTTCGAGCGCGACGGCGCGCACCTGTCCTGCGAGGTGCCGGTCAGCTTCGTGACGGCGGCGCTCGGCGGCAGCGTCGAGGTTCCCACGCTCGGCGGCCAGGCCACCATCAAGGTGCCGGCTGGCACGCAGTCGGGCCGGGTATTCCGGCTGCGCGAGAAGGGGGTCCGGCCGGTGCGCGGTGGCGCGACCGGGGACCTCTTCTGCCGGGTCATGGTCGAGACGCCGGTCGAACTGACCGCGGAGCAGAAGGAATTGTTGCGGAAATTCGAGGAATCCCTGTCCGAGGACGGCAAGCGGCACAATCCGCGTGAACGGTCGTGGCTCGAAGGCGTGAAGGAATTCTTCGGCAGGATGGGCGCATGACGAACGTCGCGGTGCTGGGCGTCAGCGGACGCATGGGACGCTGCCTGGTGAAGGCGCTGCGCGAATGCGAGGATCTCGTGCTGACGGGCGCACTGGCGTCCCCGACCAGTGCAGCGCTCGGCCGTGACGCCGGCGAGGTTGCGCAGACCGGCCCGGTCGCGGTGGAAGTGACCGCAGACCGTGCGCGGGCGCTCGACAGGGCGGCGATCGCAGTGGATTTCACGCTGCCGGAAGCGCTCGAGGACAACCTCGCGGCCGTGGTAAAGACGGGCATCCCCGTCGTGATCGGCATCACCGGTCTCGACGCCGGGCGACTGGCGGCGATCCGCAAGGCGAGCCAGGCGCTGCCCGTGCTGGTGGCGCCCAACATGTCGCTCGCGGTCAACCTGCTGTTCGGGCTCGCCGACCGCGCGGCCGCGGCGTTGCCGGCCGATTACGACATCGAGATCCTCGAGGCCCACCACCGCAACAAGGCCGATGCGCCCTCGGGCACCGCGCTGCGACTCGGCGAGATCGTTGCCGGCGCCCGCGCAGGCCGGCTGGCCGAGCTCGCGGTCTATGGCCGGCGTGGCCAGGCGGCCGCCCGGGCGCCCGGGTCGATCGGCTTCTCCAGCCTGCGGGCCGGCGACATCGTCGGCGAGCACCACGTCCTGTTCGCCGGCACCGGCGAGTCGCTGGAACTCGTGCACCGCGCCACCGACCGCATGACCTTTGCCTACGGCGCGCTCGCGGCGGCGCGCTGGCTGGTCACCCGCCCGCCGGGGCTCTACGGCATGTCCGACGTCCTCGGTCTCTAAAAAGGTGTCAGACACCTTTTTGCTGACGTAGAATCCGGTCCCGGGTCGCGCGCCCCCAATGCATATGTGTTGAAGGCTGGTGGAGTCCCTGGCGGCTCCACCCTTCCATGGGCTGCGCCGCGCGCAGGGAGAACGCACCGGTGACACCGACACCCGCAGTGCTCGCGCTCGAGGACGGCACGGTGTTCCGCGGTGTTTCCATCGGCGCCTCCGGCGTCACGACCGGCGAGGTCGTGTTCAACACCGCGATGACGGGCTACCAGGAGATCCTGAGCGACCCGTCCTACAGCCGCCAGATCGTCACGCTGACCTATCCGCACATCGGCAACACCGGTGTCACGCCCGAGGACCTCGAATCCGATTCGGTGCACGCGGCGGGCCTGGTGATCCGCGACCTGCCGCTCGCGCATTCGAGCTGGCGCGCCAGCCACTCGCTGTCGCAGTTCCTGGTGGAGTCCGAAACCGTCGCGATCGCCGGCATCGACACCCGCATGCTGACGCGGATCCTGCGCGAGCGCGGCGCCCAGGGCGGCTGCATCGCGACCGCGGACCGCGCGGAGGCGGACGTGGCGCTCCGGGCCGCACGCGCGTTCCCGGGACTCAAGGGCATGGACCTGGCCAAGGTGGTCTCGGTGCCGGCGCCGTACCAGTGGAACGAGGGCAGCATCCGCCGCGACGACGGCCGGATCCTGCGCCCGGGCTCGCGCCTGCACGTGGTCGCCTACGACTTCGGCATCAAGCGCAACATCCTGCGGCTGCTGGCCGACCACGGCTGCCGCATGACGGTGGTGCCGGCGCAGACCCCGGCCAAGGACGCGCTCGCGCTCGCGCCCGACGGCATCTTCCTCTCGAACGGCCCGGGCGACCCGGAGCCCTGCGACTACGCGATCGCCGCCATCCGCGGATTCCTCGAGACCGACATCCCGGTATTCGGCATCTGCCTCGGTCACCAGCTGCTCGCGCTGGCGAGCGGGGCGCGCACGATCAAGATGAAGTTCGGCCATCACGGCGCCAACCACCCGGTGCAGGAGCTGGTGGGCGGGCACGTGGTGATCACCAGCCAGAACCACGGCTTCGCGGTCGACGAGGCGTCGCTGCCGCCGGTGCTGAAGGCGACCCACCGCTCGCTGTTCGACGGCACGCTGCAGGGCATCGCCCGCACCGACTGCGCGGCCTTCGGCTTCCAGGGCCACCCCGAGGCGAGCCCGGGCCCGCACGACCTGCGCCCGTTGTTCGAGCATTTCGTGTTCCTGATGGTGCGGCGCCTGCAGCAGCTCATGAAGGCGCAAACCGCGGCGGGCGGCGCGCACTGATGGCCAAGCGCACCGACATCGGCAGCATCCTGATCATCGGCGCCGGGCCGATCGTCATCGGCCAGGCCTGCGAGTTCGACTACTCGGGCGCACAGGCCTGCCGGGCGCTGCGCGAGGAAGGCTACCGCGTCATCCTCGTGAACTCGAACCCGGCGACGATCATGACCGACCCGGAGATGGCGGACGCCATCTACATCGAGCCGGTGGAATGGCGCACGGTCGCGCGCATCATCGAGAAGGAACGGCCGGACGCGCTGTTGCCGACCATGGGCGGCCAGACCGGGCTCAACACCGCGCTCGACCTGGTGCGCGAGGGCGTGCTGGACCGGTTCGGGGTCGAGCTGATCGCCGCCTCGCGCGAAGCGATCGACATGGCCGAGGACCGCGAGCTGTTCAGGAACGCGATGCGCGGCATCGGGCTCGAGTGCCCGCGCTCCTACATCGCCCACAGCCTGGAGGAGGCGCTCGCGGTGCAGGGCGAGGTCGGCTACCCGACGGTGATCCGCCCCTCGTTCACGCTGGGCGGCACCGGCGGCGGCATCGCCTTCAACCGCGAGGAATTCGAGGCGATCGTGACGCGCGGCCTGGACGCCTCGCCGACCGGCGAGGTGCTGATCGAGGAGTCGGTGCTCGGCTGGAAGGAATTCGAGATGGAGGTGGTGCGGGACCGCAAGGACAACTGCATCATCGTCTGCTCGATCGAGAACCTCGACCCGATGGGCGTGCACACCGGCGACTCGATCACGGTCGCGCCGGCGCAGACGCTGACCGACAAGGAATACCAGCGCATGCGCGACGCCTCGATCGCGGTGCTGCGCCAGGTCGGGGTCGAGTGCGGCGGCTCCAACGTCCAGTTCGCGGTGAACCCGCGGGACGGGCGCATGCTCGTCATCGAGATGAACCCGCGCGTGTCGCGCTCCTCGGCGCTCGCCTCCAAGGCGACCGGCTTCCCGATCGCCAAGGTGGCGGCCAAGCTCGCGGTCGGCTACACGCTCGACGAGCTGAAGAACGAGATCACGGGCGGCGCGACGCCCGCATCCTTCGAGCCGGCGATCGACTATGTGGTCACCAAGGTCCCGCGCTTCACCTTCGAGAAATTCCCGGGCGCCAACGACCGCCTGACCACGCAGATGAAATCGGTGGGCGAGGCGATGGCCATCGGCCGCACCTTCCAGGAATCGCTGCAGAAGGCGCTGCGCAGCCTCGAGACCGGCTGCGACGGCCTGACGCCGCTGCTCGCGCTGCCGCTCGATGCCGACGCGGAACTGCGCCTCGAGGAGGAACTGCGCCACCCCGGCGCCGACCGCATCCGCTACGTGGCCGACGCCTTCCGCGCCGGCTGGCCGCTGGCCCGCATCGGCGAGCTCACCACGATCGATCCCTGGTTCCTGGCGCAGGTCGAGGACCTGGTGCGCGAGGAAGCCGGCGTGCGCGAGCAGGGCATCGCCGCACTCACCTTCGAGCGCCTGCTTGCGCTCAAGCGCAAGGGCTTCTCCGACGCCGCGCTGGCGCGGGCGCTGGGCGCGCCGGAGGCGCGCGTGCGCTCGCGCCGCCTGTCGGCGGGCGTGCACCCGGTCTTCAAGCGCGTGGACACCTGCGCGGCGGAGTTTGCGACCTCGACGGCCTACCTGTACTCGACCTATGAGCAGGAGTGCGAGTCGCAGCCGACCGACCGGCCCAAGATCATGATCCTGGGCGGCGGGCCGAACCGCATCGGCCAGGGCATCGAGTTCGACTACTGCTGCGTGCACGCGGCGCTGGCGCTGCGCGAAGACGGCTACGAGACGGGTAACCGTTATCGCGATTGAACC
>CAZYPM010000113.1:0-6696 GCA_964649205.1 uncultured Steroidobacteraceae bacterium | reverse complement strand
TTCACCAGCCGCAGGTTGATCGGGTAGCGGTAGGCCACGCCCTCGTTCGCCTTGATCGCGGCCATGATCGTGAAGACGATCCACACGATCCCGAGCGCGATGCCGATCGGCACCGTCAGCAGGGCGCCGAGGCCGAACGTGCCCACCGTCAGGATCAGCAGGCCCACGGCGATGATGCCCGCCAGGATGTTGAAGTTGAGCGCCTCCTTGCCCTGGTCGTTGACGAAGGGCATCTCTTCCCGCTTGACCAGCCAGACGACCAGCGGCCCGAGGATGCTGCCGAACGGAATGAGGAAGCCGGCGAACGCGGACAGGTGGGCGGCCATGCCCCACTGGCGCTCCTGCACGGACGAGGCGGCGGCCGCCGGCGGCGGGGGCGAGGTCAGGTCGGTCATTGGCGTTCTCCCTGTCAGTATTGGGCCACGGCGATCCGGTCGCGAATGTCGCGCAGCTTCATCTTCACGCGCGCAGCGTTGCCCGGGCCCATGCGCAGCAGCAACTTGCGGCCGGCCGATTCCGCCTCGAGCGCGGGATCGGCGAATTCGTACAGCACGTTCGGGCGTGTGAGCGCGATCGTCTCCGGCGGCTCCGGCGTCGCCAGCAGGTGGTCGATGACCTCGATCGCGCGGTCGTTGAAGTAGCCGTCGGGATTGCCGAGGTTCTCGTAGGCGGACTGGAACCCGGGGTACAGGCGCCGGTACAGCTCGACCACCGCGTCCGCGTCGAGCGAATCGACGAGCTCGATCCAGGGCGCGTAGCGCGCGTAGTTCGCGGCGCCGAGCACCAGATTGCCCTCGCCGCCCACCGTGACGAACTCGCCCGCCGGCGGCTTCGCCGGGATGACGCGCGTCGCGACCTTCTGCCGCGGCAGGTTGTCGACCGTGGCGACCAGATTGCGGATGAAATCGTCCGGGATGAACATCGCCGCGAAGCGCTCCGCGCCCACCAGCGCGGCGATGCGCTCGATCGGCGTCGCCGCGCTGCCGTCGTCCGCCGGCGCCTCGATCGGGTTCCTGATCGCGGCGGTCGCGACCGGCTCTTCCGCGACCGTGGCGGTCTCGGGTTCGGCGGCCTCGCGCTTGAACCAGTACCAGGCCCCGACGGCGAGGGCCACCAGCACCACGCCGCCCAGGATCCAGCGCCCCAGCCGTTCGTCGGCGTCCGGCGGCGGCAATTCGCGTTTCTCGGCGTACATGGCAAATACTCTAGTTGATACCGGGCGCTCCGGCACCATCTTAGGGCTTCCACGGCCGCCAGGCGGTTCCCTTGCTGCTCATCCCCCTGACTTCCGAGCTGCCGGCCGCCGAGTGCGCGGATCTCGCCTTCGTGCTGGACGCCATCGGCATTCCCTACGAGAGGCGCAGCACCGCCACGGGCACCAGTCTCTGGGTGCTGCCCGAGCACCACCCGCGCGCGGCCCGCGAACTGCAGCACTACCTGCGCGAGAACCGCCGCCCGCCGGCCTCGCCGGTGGTCTGGCCGAGCCATCCGCATGCGATCTACGGCGTGATCGGCTATGCGCTGGTGCTGATCGTCGTCACGCTCTGCGTGCTCAGCGCCGCCGGCGGCCACAACTGGAAGTCCGCCGGCGTGCTGGATGCGGGTTTCCTCGCGCGCGGCGAGTGGTGGCGCGCGCTGACCGCGCTCACGCTGCACGGCGACCTGCTGCACCTGCTCTCCAACCTCGCCTTCGGCGCGCTGTTCGGCTACCCGGCGGCGCGCCTGTTCGGCCCGGGCGTCGCCTGGCTGCTCATCGTTGCGGGCGGCGGCATTGCCTACGGGTTCGATGCCCTGCTGCATCCTCCGCGGCACTTCCTGCTCGGCGCCTCCACCGCGGTGTTCACCGCGCTCGGGCTCATCGCGGCCTACGGCTGGCGCCGCCACCTGCAGAGCTGGTCGCCCTGGATGCGCCGCACCGCGCCGCTGATCGCAGGCGTGGCGCTGCTCGCCTTCACCGGCACCGGCGGCGAGAACACCGACCTGCTCGCGCACCTCGCGGGATTCGTCGTGGGCTCCGCGACCGGCGCGCTGGCCGCCAGGGTCCGCCTGCCAGCGCCGGGCCGCAGCGGCGTACAGTGGGCGGCGGGTCTCGCGGCCGTCGCCATGATCGCCATCGCCTGGGGGTTCGCGCTCGCATGACGCGCAAGGGTCCGACCGTGACCATGCTGCCGCACTCGGATGCCTGCGAGCGCAACAAGGAGCCGATCCTCGAGGTGCTGCGCCGGGAGTTCGCGGGCTGCACGCACGTGCTGGAGATCGGCAGCGGCACCGGCCAGCACGCGGTGCATTTCGCGCTCGCCATGCCGCAGGTGGTCTGGCAGCCGTCCGAGACGGCCGAGGCCATGCCCGGCCTGCGCCGGCGCATCTTCCGCGAGGGCCCGAAGAACCTGCGCGCGCCGGTGGAACTCGACGTGACGCGCCTGCCCTGGGACGTGCGCAAGGTGGACGGCGTGTTCACCGCCAACACGCTGCACATCATGCACTGGCCGCAGGTCGAGGCCTTCTTCGCCAACCTGCCCGCGGTCGCGAAGCCGGGCACCGTGCTCGCGATCTACGGCCCGTTCCGCTACGGCGGCAAGTACACCTCGGACAGCAACGCGGCCTTCGACGAGATGCTCCGGGCTCGCGACCGCGACAGCGGGATCCGCGACTTCGAGGCGGTGGACGCGCTCGCGCGCCAGGCGGGATTCGCCTTGGTCGCCGACCACCAGATGCCCGCCAACAACCAGACGCTGGTCTGGAAGCTCGGCTAGCGCGCGGCGGCGTTCAGCCTTTCCTGTTTTCCTCCGCGCTGCCGTCGCGGCGCCGGCGCGAGCGCCAGATCGCGTGCGCGATGAACAGGATCGCGAAGATCGCCGGGATCAGCTCGCGCCAGTCGCCGCTCTCGCGCGCCTCGAAGACCAGCTTCACCAGCACGCCGGCGATCAGCAGCAGCACCAGCAGCGGCCAGAAACCGGACTTGCGCCGCGAGCGCATCATGCCCTGCGGGCGGCGTTCCTCTGTCGCCGGCGGCTGCAGCGTGCCGGGGGGCGCCTCCTTGCGCGGCTTGCCGGCGAACAGTTCCTCGAGCAGCTGCTCGGCCGCCATGTCGCCGCGGGGCGGCGGCGTCTCACGCTTGCGCGCGGTGTCGGAAAGGCGCCAGGGATTGGCGCCGCGCCGCGTCGGCGCGGGCGGCGGCGGCAATCCGCGCCGGTCCTGGTTCTCCAGCTTCGCCATCGGCTCCGGTGACCTCCGGGCCGATTCTAGCGCCATGCGCCGGTCGCGCGCTCAGATCGCGGGCTTCAGCACCATCAGCGCGAGGCCTGCGAGCGGCGTGACGGTCGCGACCGCGCCCCAGAGCTCCCACTTCACGGCGAGCCGGTGATAGGCGTCGAAGCTGAACGAGCCGCTGCTCGCGCCCGCCTCCGCCAGCGCGCGCAGCTCGCGCTGCAGCGGCGCGACGCGCAGCGCGAAAGTGACGCCCGAGATCCCGAACAGCAGCAGTGTCCAGGCGATCCAGCCGGTGCGCAGCAGCGGGATGCCGCCCTGCATCGCGGCGAAGATGCCGGTCGCGATGATCACCAGCACGCCGGGCATGGTGAACAGGCGGTCGCTCGCGATGATGCCGCCCATGGTGTGCGCCAGCAGGCGCGGGTTGCGCGTGCGCTCGGCGTAGCGGTGCCAGAACAGGCCGGTGATGATGTTCCCGAGGAACAGCACCACGGCGAGGATGTGGATCAGCTTCATCCAGAGATACATGGTTCAGTCCTTGTTCTTGAAGGCGCGCTGCCGGATGCGCGCCATCCAGCGCAGGAAGGCGCGCGGCGCGAGCCGCTTGTAGCGCCACAGCCAGCGATACGATCCCGGCAGCACGATGTGGGTGGCCCCCGCGGCGGCGCGCGCCAGGATCTCCCCGGCGACCTGGTCGGCTTCGAGGTTGGAGCGCTGCATCATTTTCTGCGCGAAGCCGCGCGCGTCCTCGGGCGCGCGCGCGTGCTCCATCAGGCGCGTGCGGAAGAACCCCGGCATGGCCGCGGCGACGTGGATGCCGTGCCCGATGAGCTCCTGGTAGATCGTCTCCGAGAGCGCGACCACCGCGGCCTTCGCCGCGTTGTAGGCGCTCATGCGGCTGCTGCAGGCGAAGGCGGCGGCGCTCGCCACGTTGATGATCAGCCCGCCCCTGCCCGCGATCATGTGCGGCGCCTCGGCGCGGCAGCTGTACACGATGCCGAGCACGTTGATGTCGAGGATCCACTTCCAGTCCGCGGCGGAGGTCTCGAGCAGGTCGCCCGCGACCGCCACGCCGGCCGAGTTCAGCGCCAGGTCGAGGCCGCCGTGGCGTTGCGCGAACTCGTCGATCGCCGCCTTCACCGCCTGCTCGTCGGTGATGTCCACGGCGTGGCCCTCGCAGTGCGCGGCGCCCTTGCCCTGGATGGAGAGCACGGCCTCGGCGAGCCGCGGGACATCGCGGTCGAGCAGCGCGATCCTCCAGCCGCGCGCGGCGAGCAGTTGCGCCGCGGCCAGGCCGAGTCCGCTCGCGCCGCCGGTGATGACGGCGCGTTTCTGCGGGAAGCGGCGGTCGAGCGCTGGCAGCGTCAGCTACCGGCCGGCGCGAGCTTCTGCGCGACCAGCCCGAGCACGATGCCGCCGGCCAGCTGCATGATCGCGCCGTCGACGAACCACCACTGCCAGATCTGGTTCGGCAGGTTGAAGACGCCCCAGTAGCCCATCATATTGATCAGGCCGAAGATCACGACGATCACGCCGAACTTGAGGCCGCGCTGCCAGGCCGCGCCGGTCAGCGAAGAGCGGATCACCGAGTAGATGCCGGCCGCGAGAAACGCGCCGATCAGCCCGGTCGTGATCCACATCGGCATCAGCGCCGCCATGTCGGGCGGGCTGGCGTTCAGTTCCGGTCGCCAGAACGAGGCAGTGGCCTTGTAGGCTTCTGCCAGCACGCCGGCCTCGGGCGAATGGATGAAATAGCCGGTGCCCATCGAGATGACGAACATCGTCACGTAATAGACGACGCCGCCGATGAAGACGATCTTCCAGTTCATGGTTCCCCCTCGGGCTTCTTCTTGGTCGGCGCCCTTGCGGGCGTACGAGGGGCGAATGGTGCGCCGCCCGGCTTGCCCCCGGCAAGAAAAAGGTGTCTGACACCTTTTGCACAGTGCAAAAAAGAGGGGCGCATCCGGTTTGACGGATGCGCCCCGCTCAGTCAGGCGCTAAAGGGACGCGTCCCCTTTATCGGAGGTCGAAGCGGTCGAGCTCCATGACCTTGTTCCAGGCCGCGACGAAGTCCTTGACGAACTTCTCCTTGCTGTCCGTGCTGGCATAGACCTCGGCCAGCGCGCGCAACTGGGAATTCGACCCGAACACCAGGTCGACGCGGGTGCCGGTCCACCTGACCTTGCCGGTCCTGCGGTCGCGGCCCTCGTACACGCCCTCGGCGCCGGCGGCCGGCTTCCACTCCGTACCCATGTCGAGCAGGTTGACGAAGAAGTCGTTGGAGAGCGTCTCCGGCTTCGAGGTGAAGACACCGTGCTTCGAACCGCCGACGTTGGCGCCCAGCATGCGCATGCCGCCGACCAGCACCGTCATCTCGGGCGCCGTCAGCGTCAGCAGCTGCGCCTTGTCGACCAGCAGCTGCTCCGCGGCCACCGGGAACTTGCCGCCCAGGTAGTTGCGGAAGCCGTCGGCCATCGGCTCGAGCACCGCGAACGAATCGACGTCGGTCTGGTCCTGCCGGGCGTCCATGCGGCCCGGCCGGAACGGCACCTTCACGGTGACGCCCGCCTTCTTCGCGGCCTGTTCGACGCCCGCGCAGCCCGCGAGCACGATCAGGTCGGCGAGCGACACTTTCTTGCCGCCCTTCGCCTTCTTGTTGAACGCCGCCTGGATGCCCTCGAGCGTCTTCAGCACCTTGGCGAGCTGCGCCGGCTGGTTGACCGCCCAGTCCTTCTGCGGCGCGAGCCGGATGCGCGCGCCGTTCGCCCCGCCGCGCTTGTCCGAGCCGCGGAAGGTGGACGCCGACGCCCAGGCCGTCGAGACCAGCTGCGCGACCGGCAGCTTCGAGGCGAGGATCTTCTTCTTGAGGTCGGCGATGTCCTTGTCGCCGATCAGCTTGTGGTTGACCGCGGGGATCGGGTCCTGCCAGATCAGCTCTTCCTTCGGCACCTCCGGTCCCAGGTAACGCGCGCGCGGACCCATGTCGCGGTGCGTCAGCTTGAACCAGGCGCGCGCGAAGGCGTCCGCAAAGGCCTGCGGATCCTCGAGGAACTTGCGCGAGATCTTCCCGAAACCCGGGTCGAAGCGCAGCGTGAGGTCCGTGGTCAGCATGGTCGGCTTGTGGAACTTGCCCGGCACGTGCGCGTCGGGAATCACCTCCGGCGCGTTCTTGGCCACCCACATCTTGGCGCCGGCCGGCGACTTGGTCAGTTCCCATTCATACTTGAACAGGTTCTCGAAGAAGTTGTTGCTCCACAGCGCGGGCGTCTTGGTCCAGGTCACCTCGATGCCGCTCGAGATGGTGTCCTTGCCGTGCCCGCTGCCGTAGTTGCTCATCCAGCCGAAGCCCTGCGCCTCCAGCGGCGCGCCTTCCGGATCCGGACCCTTGTGTGACTCCGGCGCGGCGCCGTGCGCCTTGCCGAAGGTGTGGCCGCCGGCGATCAGGGCGACCGTCTCCTCGTCGTCCATCGCCATGCGCGCGAAGGT
>CAZYPM010000112.1:0-6797 GCA_964649205.1 uncultured Steroidobacteraceae bacterium | reverse complement strand
GTTCGGCCTTTATCGTGCGGCGGTCAGCGCGCATCCTGCGCCGGCGGCCCGATACTGGCAACCAGGACGCGGTCCGTCTGCCGGTCACTGCCGACGTAGAAATCGGTGCTCCCGGCCTCGCGGAATCCTGTCTTGCGGTAGAAGGCGATCGCGCGGGGATTCCGTTCCCAAACGCCGAGCCAGAGGCTGCGGGCGCCGAGATCCGCGGCGGCGGCATGGACTGCCGCCATCAGTTCCCGCGCGACGCCCGTGCCCTGCGCCGGGCGATCCACATAGAAGCGCTGCAGCTCGACCGGCGCGTCGAGCTCGATGCCCGGTGGCGGCGCCTGGCGCCGGAGCTGGGCGTAGGCGATGAGCGCGCCGTCGCGATACGCGAGCAGCGTGACCATGTTTGCGTCGCTCAGCTCGCGGGCCTGCTGGCTGGGGCCGAACGCGGCCTGCACATGCTCGTGGACGTGCGCCGCGGGAATGTCGCCGGCGTAGGTCTCCTCGAAGCAGCGCGCGGCGAAGGCGGCGAGCTCGCGCGCATCCGCTGGCGTGGCCCGGCGGACCTGAAGGACGCTCATCCGCTGCGTCTGGCAACCACGTCCAGGAACATGGACCGCACATGCATGGCCGAGGGCGCGTCCGCGCCGGTGAAGCCGATCCAGTAGTCGGGCCCCGGCACGTAGAAGATCTCGCGGCTGACCTGGAACACGTCGTACTCGAGTCCCGTACCGACGCGCAGGCGCAATCCTGCATCGGTCGCGCTCACCGTCAGCTCGCCCAGGTCCTCCGCGAACCAGGTGCCCGCAAGGGAGGCCGAGGATGCCGGATCGAACGCCGTGAATGCCGGCGCCGAGCCCGTGTCGAGCGGCAGGCCGGCGAACGCGGCGACCAGGTTGCGCTGCAGGGTGATCGTGGTCCACGGCGACATGGCGCTGTTCGAGATGAACGCGACCGTCTCGATGCGGTCCCGGTCCCAGTAGGCGAGCCCGTGGAAGGCGTTGATGCTGCCGGTGTAGTAGCAGCGGTGGCCGCGGTCGTCGCAGTACCAGCTGAGGCCGGTGATGGGCGACGGCTTGCCGTCGATCAGCGGGCGCTGCTGGCCGGCGGTGAAAGCGCCGGGCGCGATCGCGGGGCCGCGCACCTGCGCGCTGGCCCAGCGGGAGAGGTCCGCGACCGAGAAATAGACGTTCGAGCCGCCGACGAAGGCCTCCAGGTCGTAGACGTCCGCGACCTGCCAGCCGCCGTCGCGCCAGCGGTAACCCAGGGTGCGAACGCCCGGCCAGTCCGCGAACCGGCCCGGGCGGGCGAACGAGGCATCCATCCCGAAGCGGGAGAAGAAGCGCTGCTCGAGAAAGTCCGCGATCGGCATGCCGGCGACGCGCTCGATCACGAGCGCCGCCACGTCGAAGCCGAAGTTCGAGTATTCGAAGCGCGACCCCGGCTCGAACGACGGCGCGGGCATCTCGCGCGCGACGACGTCCAGCATCTTGCCGGTCGTGCGGACTTCGTCGGGCGCGAAGTGTGCATCCCAGAACTCGTAGTAGGGCGGCAGGCCGTTGCTGTGGGAGATCAGGTGGCGGACCGTCGTCGCGGCATGCGGGTATTCGCGCAGGTACTGCGTCACCGGCGCATCCACGTCCAGGCGCCCCTCGTGCGCCAGCATCCAGATGCCCGCTGCGGTGAGCGTCTTGGCGAGCGAACCGCCGTCGGCCGGCGTGTCGGGCGTGAAGGGAATGCCCGCCTCGTGATTCGCCATGCCGAAACCGCGCTGGTAGACGATCCTGCCCTTGCGGGCCAGCACGACCGCGCCGCTGAACTCATTGGCGGCAACGAGTGGTTCCATCACGGAGTCCACGCGCTCGGCGAGCGCCTCGTACCGGCCGCCGGTGCAGGCTGCGGAAATCGCGGCGAGGGCAGCCGCGGCGATGATCGCGACGCGGGCCGCACCGGACCGCATGCGCGCGCGTTCGTCTTCAGTTGTCACTTCAGGCGCTCCAGGCGTCCCTTGCGACGCACCAGGTTCCTGTAGTCCCACTGGATGGTGCGGGCCTTGGCCAGCCAGCGCTGCAGATCGTCCGTGTCGACCTGGTCTGCAGCGGTAAATCGCGCCTCCGCCGCCTTGAATTTTCCTTCCTTGCTCAGCCCTGGCTCCTCGAAGGACTGGCCGCTCCAGAACAGCAGCCGCACGCTGTCCTTCAACTTGCTGTAGCCGACGATCGGGTTGCCGCCGAGAAACCAGACCGGGTGGGCGTGCCAGACCTTGTTCTCCGCCCCCGGCAGTCCGCGGTCGATCTCCTGCGCCAGCAACTGGCAGATCGCCCGGTCCCCCGGGGCCTGGGCACTGTTGTATTTCTTCGTATCTGCGTGCATATCAAAAACGTGCAATGAGCCCTCTAGAGTGCCCCCGCCAGCACCGCGACGATCGCGATGGGGCAGACGAACCGCAACGACACGAGCATAGCGCGCTCGATCGCCGGTGAGGTACCGAGATCCCCGGCAATCCTTGCATGGTCCAGTCGCCACCCGGCGAGCAACGACGTCAGCAGGGCCCCGGCCGGAAGCAGGACATTCGACGCGAAGAAGTCGGTCAGGTCGAACAGCGTCGCCGTGCGGAAGCGCTCGATCTCCGCCAGCGGATGGAAGTCGCGCCAGTCGCTGAAGGACATCACCATCGCCAGCCCGCCGAGCCAGCAGGCGAAAGCGACGATCGAGATGGCAGGGGCGCGGCGCAAACCGAACTTCTCCATGAGCCAGGCGCCGGCGGGCTCGAGCCCGGCGATGGAGGAGGACAGTGCCGCGAACGCCAGCAGCACGAAGAACAACGTGCCGACGACGGCGCCGCCGGGCATGCCGACGAAGATGGACGGCAGCACGATGAAGGCCAGCTGCGGTCCCTGTGCCGGGTCGACGCCGGAGCCGAACACCAGCGGAAAGATCAGCAGGCTCGACAGGACGGACGCGAGCACGATGGAGAGCATGACCACCACGGCGGACTTCGGCAGCGAAGTCTGCGCGGAAACGTGGCTGCCGTAGGCGATCATGATCGCCATGCCGACGCCGGTCGCGAAGAACGCCTGGCCGACGGCGGCGAGCACCAGCCCGCCGGACAACTGCGAGAAATCCACCTGCGTCAGGAACGAGATGGCCCGCGCGGGATCGCCCAGCTCGAGCGCGTAGATCGCGAGCCCGACCAGGATGCCGAACAGGCCCGGCATCATGATCTTGTTGCCGAGCTCGATGCCGCGATGCAGGCCGGCCGCGGAGATCGCGAGCGTCGCGCCCATGAAGGCCGTGTGCCAGAACGCCAGCCGCCAGGGATCCGCCAGCAGCGCCTGGAAGCGCGCCGTGAGGCCCGCATGATCGAGCCCTGCAGCCGCGCCGCTGGCATAGGCCTGGACGTAAGACAGCACCCAGCCGCCGATCACGCTGTAGTAGGTCATGATCAGGCAGATCGCGGCCGTGCCCAGCACCCCGATCGCCGCCCAGCGCGGCGAGCGGCCGGAATCCGCCGCCAGGCGCCCCGCGGCCAGCGGCACGTTGGCCCCGCCGCGGCGGCCGATCATGAACTCCGCGGTCAGCAGCGGCACCGCGATCAACAGGCAGGCAAGGATGAAGACGAGCACGAACAGGCCGCCGCCGTGCTGGCCGGCGAGGAACGGGAAGCGCCACAGCGTGCCGAGGCCGACCGCCGCGCCGGCGACCGACAGGTAGAAGGCGAGGTTCGACGACCAGGCCTGGACGGGAGAGCGCGGGTTCACGGGCGCGCCTGATCCGCGACCACCAGGCCCGCGGCGTCCAGCAGCCATTCGTGCAGCCAGGCCGCCGCCGGGCGGTCCGCCATCAGCTCGAACCGCTCGTGACTGACGCGGCGCAGCAGCAGCGGGAGCTGCGCGAAGCGCGTGCGCGTGCAGGCGCCATGCCCGAAGACGGCCTCCGAGAAATCGAGGCCGCAGCCGCGTGCCAGGACCTCGGTCGCCTGCGGGCCCTCGAGCGCGAACGTCACCCAGGCGTCGGAGAGGTCCGCCGCCGCGAACGCGCGGCGCTTGCAGCCCATGCGCACGGCGTCCAGCAGGTCGGCTGCGCCGTGCTGGGCCGACAGCAGCATCCAGGCGTCGGGCGCGGTGCGGCAGAACACGGGATCGTCTCCGCTCCAGCTGTTGACCGCGAGCGGCAGCGGCCGCCCGGCGATGCGGATGTCGCCGGCGTTCTTCTGCGAACGCGCGCCGAGCCTGAGCACGACGACGGTGCGCGGCGGCAGCACCTGCAGGTGCAGCGTGTCCGCCAGCACGCGCCCGCCCGCCGGCAGGGCTGATTGCGCAAGCAGCGTTGCGCGCGGTTCAGCCATGCAGGCGCGTTCCTTGTGGATCGTAGAAAGCCGGCGTCACGACTTGCGCAGCGCAGTGGCGATCGAGGTCATGGACCGTGACCTGCTCCCCGAGCCGCGCCCGCCCGCCGCGCAGCATCGCGAGCGCGATCGGCTTGCCGAGTGCCGGCGATACCGCGGCGGAAGTCACCCAGCCGTCGCTGCCTTCATGCGTTCCGGCGAGGCGCAGCTGCGCGCCCGGCACCAGCACGGCGGGATTGGCCGCGGTCAGCCCCACGAGCTGCAGGCGGTCGGCGCGCAGGTTGTCGCTGCGCGCGAGCGAGCGCTTGCCGATGAAGTCCGCTGCCTTGCGTGCCGCCGCCTCGCCCCAGCCGACGTCGGCAGGACAGGTCGTGCCGTCGGTGTCCACGCCGACGTGCAGGTAGCCCTTCTCGAGCCGCAGCAGCAGCACGGTCTCGATGCCGTAGGGAACGGCGCCGAGCGCGGCGCCCTCCTCGAGCAGGGCGCTCCAGAGCGCGGCGCCATGGCGGGCGGGCACGTTGATCTCGTAGCCGAGCTCCCCGGAAAAACTCACTCGATAGAGCCGCGCCGGCGTCCCGGCGAAGCTGCCCTCGCGCACCGACAGGTGCGGGAACGCCGCGGCATCCAGCGCGATGTCGGTCGTGAAGCGGCCGAGCAGCTCGCGCGCGCGCGGGCCGGCGACGGCGACGGTCGCCCACTGCGTGGTGACGGGCGTGACGAAGACCTCGAGCTCCGGCCACTCGCACTGCCGCCATTCCTCCAGCCAGGCCGCGATGCGCGTGGCGCCGCCGCTGGTGGTCGTCAGCAGGAAGCGGCCGTCGGCGAGCTTCGCGACCGTGCCGTCGTCGATGATGACGCCGTTCTCGTTCAGCATCAGGCCGTAGCGCAGGCGGCCCTTGTCGATGGTCAGCAGGTTGTTGACGTAGAAGCGGTCGAGGAAGGCGAGCGCGTCGCGCCCGCTGACCTCGATCTTGCCGAGCGGCGAGGCGTCGAAGATGCCGACGCCGGCGCGCACCGCCGCGGCCTCGCGCGCCACGGCCTGGTGCACGGACTCGCCGGGACGCGGATAACAGGCCGGACGCATCCAGCCGCCCGCTTCCCACCAGTGCGCGGCGAGCGCCTCGTGCTCCGCATGCGCCGGCAGCAGGCGCCGCGGCGCATACAGGCTGCCCCTGGCGCGCCCGGCGAGCGCGCCCAGCGTGACCGGCGTATAGGGCGGACGGAAGGTCGTGGTGCCGACCTCGGCGGGCGGCTCCTGGCGCAGCCCCGCGGCGACCAGCAGCGTGTTGAGGTTCGCGGTCTTGCCCTGGTCCACCGACATGCCGGCCGTCGTGTAGCGCTTCAGCAGTTCGACGTGGTCGAAGCCCTCGTCGAAGGCGAGCTGCACGTCCGCAGTGGTGACGTCGTGCTGGAAATCGAGCCATTCGCGCCGCCGGCCCGGAAGATCGCCGCGCACCGGCCCGGTATGGGCGGAGGCGGGCAGCTCCTGCGCCTCCGGCACGGCGGCCGGCACGAACTTCGAGGCGCCCGCGCGCTGCAGCGCGAGTTGCACCGCGCGCGCGGCGTCGGCAAAGGTTTCCTCGAGCGTGACCGTGCCCGTGACGCCGCCGGCACAGATCGGCGTGGCGTCACCCGGCGGCACGAAGCAGCAGCGCGTTTCGTCGAACTTCAGCGCGCCGCGCGCCTGCGAGTAGAGATGCACGGCGGGCGCCCAGCCGCCCGACATGCCGAGGGCGTCGCAGTCGGCCTCGCGCGTTCCGGCGATCGCGCCGTCCGGCCCGAGCCTCGCGATCCGCACCCCCTGGAGCGAGCGCCGTCCGTACGCTTCGAGCAGGACGCTTTCCATCGCGATCTCGACCCCGCACTCGCGCACGCGGTCGGTGAGCGCCGCGGGCGCCGCAATCCGGCTGTCCACCAGCAGCGGCACCTCGACGCCCGCGGCCACCAGGTCGAGCGCCGCAAGATAGGCGGAATCGTTGTTGGTCGCGAATGCGACGCGCCTGCCTGCCGCGACCGCGTAGCGGTTGGCGTACTGGCGCACGGCACCGGCCAGCATGATGCCGGGCAGGTCGTTGTGGCCGAACACGAGTGGCTGCTCGATCGCGCCGGTCGCGAGCAGCGTCTGCCGCGCGCGCACGCGCCAGTAGCGCTGGCGGACGGCGCGCTTGCCGCCACCGAGGTCGAGCCGCTGCAACAGGCCGGCCGTGCCGTGGTCATAGAGACCGAAGGCGGTGGTCGAGGTCAGCACTGTCGCGTTGCGTGACGCCGCGAGTTCCCCGAGCACGCCGGCCAGCCAGGTGATGGCCGGCTCCTCGTTGATGAAGGCACTGGGGCGCAGCAGCTCCACGCCGCACTCGTAGTCCTGTTCCGCGAGGATGACCGAAAGCCCGGCGCGCACCGCGGTCCTGGCGGCGAGCAAACCCGCCGGGCCGGCGCCGACGATCAACAGGTCGCAGTGCGCGTT
>CAZYPM010000111.1:1750-6811 GCA_964649205.1 uncultured Steroidobacteraceae bacterium | reverse complement strand
GCGAGCGCAAGGCGCGCGAGGTCGCGCTCTACCGGCAGGGCAAGTTCCGCGACGTGCGGCTCGCCCGGCAAGCCGGCCAGAAGTCCGAGGACGTCTTCTCGCAGCTGGGCGAGGAAGCGAAGGGCACGGTCAACCTGCTGATCAAGGCGGACGTGCAGGGTTCGGCCGAGGCGCTGCGCGAAGCGCTGGTCAAGCTCTCCACCGACGAGGTCTCGGTCAAGGTGATCTCGAGCGGTGTGGGCGGGCTCACGGAGTCCGATGTCATGCTGGCGGCCGCCTCCAAGGCGCAGATCATCGCTTTCAACATCCGCGCCGATGCGGCGGCGCGCGAGGCGCTGCGCGACCAGAACGTCCAGGTGCGCTACTACAGCATCATCTACGAGGCGATCGACGACATCCGCGCGGCGCTGACCGGCATGCTGGCGCCCGAGGTCAAGGAGCAGATCGTGGGCCTGGCGGAGGTGCGGGACGTGTTCCGCTCCAGCAAGTTCGGCACCGTCGCCGGCTGCCTGGTGGTGGACGGCTACGTGCGCCGCAACAATCCGATCCGCGTGCTGCGCGACAACGTGGTGATCTTCCAGGGCGAGCTCGAGTCGCTCAAGCGCTTCAAGGACGACGCCTCCGAGGTGCGCGCCGGCACCGAGTGCGGCATCGGCGTGAAGGGCTACAGCGACGTCAAGGTCGGCGACCAGATCGAGTGCTTCGAGCGCGTCGAGGTCGCGCGCCAGCTCTGAGCAGCGCCATGCCACGCGAGTTCCCGAGGGCACGCCGCGTCGAGGAGCAGCTCAAGCGGCTGCTTGCCGACCTCGTTCGCCGCGAGGTCAAGGACCCGCGCGTGGGCCTCGTGACGATCACCGGCGTCGAGGTCTCGAAGGACCTCTCGCACGCACGCGTCTACTTCACGCCCTTCGCCGGCGTCGGCGATGCCGCCGCGGCACTCGATGCACTGCGCCACGCGGCCGGCTACCTGCGCCACCAGGTGCGCAACGAAATGCGCCTGCGGGTCGCGCCGGAGCTGGACTTCCGGCTCGACGACTCGGTCGAGCGCGGCGCGCGCCTGTCGGCCCTGATCCACGACGCCATCGAGAGCGACCGCCAGCGCCAGGCCGACACCGACCCGGACGGGGAATGAGCGGCCAGGGTTCGCCGGCGCGGCCGGCGATGGCACGCCGGCAGGTGGACGGCATCCTGCTGCTCGACAAGCCCGAGGGACTCAGCTCGAACGCGGCGCTGCAACGCGTGCGGCGCGCGTTCAATGCGCGCAAGGCCGGCCACACCGGCAGTCTCGACCCGCTCGCGAGCGGCCTGTTGCCGGTCTGTCTCGGCCAGGCGACCAAGGCCAGCGGCCTGCTGCTCGACGCCGACAAGACCTACGACGTGACGCTCACCCTCGGCGAGCGCACTGCGACCGGCGACCGCGAGGGCGAAATCGTCGAGCGCGCGGCCGTCCCCGCGCTCGATCCGGCAGCCATACGGCGGGTGGCCGAGGGATTCCTGGGGAACCAGACCCAGGTCCCGCCGATGTACTCGGCGCTCAAGCACGAGGGCGAGCGCCTTTACCGGCTGGCGCGCAAGGGTGTCGAGGTCGAACGCGCCCCGCGACACATCGTGATCCACCGGCTGGAACTGCTGGGCATGGACGGGATGCAGCTTCGCTTCGAGGTGCGCTGCAGCAAGGGGACCTATATCCGCACCCTCGCCGAGGACCTGGCTCGCGCGCTGGGCACCGTTGGCCATGTCGTTCGCCTGCGCCGGCTGGCCCTGGGGCCGTTTGTGTCGCCCCGGATGCATGGGCTTGCCGAGGTGGAGGAGGCCGCCGGGAGCCCGCAGGCCCTGGACGGCATGCTGCTGGCGCCGGATGCGGCGCTCGCGGCGCTGCCGGACGTACGCCTGGGGGTGGCAGAACAGGCCTGCTTCCTGCAGGGCCAGGCGGTGTCCGTGGCGGGTCCGCCGGGCGCCAAAGTCCGCGTTTATGACAGCGACGGGCGCTTCCTGGGCGTCGGCCAAGTCACCCCCGAAGGGCGCCGCCTGGCGCCCGACCGGATCATGATCGACCTGGCGACTGTGACCGCCGCAACTGCTTGAGGGGACAGGGGGCCGCGGGTACAATGCGCGGCTCTTAAAAGGGTTAAGTGAACGAGATGCCACTGACGAATGCACGCAAGGCCGAGGTTGTCGGCAAGTTCCGGCGCGCTCCGCAGGACACGGGCTCGCCCGAAGTGCAGATCGCATTGCTGTCCGAACGGATCAATGGGCTGACCGAGCACTTCACCACGCACAAGAGCGACCACGCCTCCCGGCGCGGCTTGCTGAAGATGGTGGCACAACGCCGGCGGCTGCTGGATTACCTCAAAGCCAACGCCCCCGAGCGGTACACCAAGGTCGTCAACGAACTTGGCCTGCGCCGCTAGCGCAGGACTGGCTGGCGCCCGCCGATGCCGGCGGCGCGCGGCCTGACATCGGGGCTGGACCCAGAGGGAATCCGTGAGCGTTTCCAAGCAGACTTTCACTTACGGCGCGCATAGCGTCACGCTCGAGACCGGCCGTCTGGCCCGCCAGGCGGACGGCGCCGTGGTCGTCACGATGGGCGACACCGTCGTGCTCGTGACCGCGGTCGGACGCCGCAGCGCGGCGGAAGGCAGGGACTTCTTCCCGCTGACCGTCAACTACGTCGAGAAAACCTACGCGGCCGGCAAGATCCCGGGTGGCTTCTTCAAGCGCGAGGGCCGGCCCTCCGAGAAGGAAGTGCTGACCTCGCGGCTGATCGACCGGCCGATCCGGCCGCTGTTCCCGGACGGGTTCTACAACGAGGTGCAGGTCGTCGCCACGGTGCTCTCGCTCGATCCCGAGATCGATTCGGACATCCCCTCGCTGCTCGGCGCCTCCGCGGCGCTTGCCATCTCCGGCATTCCGTTCTCGGGTCCGATCGGGGCCGCCCGCGTCGGGTACCACGACGGCCAGTACCTGCTGAACCCGACCGCCAGCCAGGTGAAGAACGAATCGGACCTTGACCTGGTGGTGGCCGGCACGCGCGAAGCCGTGCTGATGGTGGAATCGGAAGCGAATGGCCTGACCGAGGAGGTCATGCTCGGCGCCGTGTTGTTCGGCCACGAGCAGATGCAGGCCGCCATCGCTGCGATCGGCCGCCTGGTGGCCGAGGCCGGCAAGCCGCGCTGGGACTGGAAGGCAGCCGAGCCGAATACCGCGTTGGTGCAGGCCGTGGCCGCGCAGGCGAAGTCGGCGGTCGCCGAGGCCTATGGCATCGTCGTCAAGCAGGACCGCGTGGCGCGCCTCGAGGCGATCCGGTCGGCCACGCTGGCCGCCCTGTCCGGCGGCGAAAACCCGCAGTTCACCAAGGAGCAGGTGGCGTCCGAGCTGCACACGCTCGAATACCGCACCGTCCGCGACCTGATCCTCGACGGCAAGCCGCGCATCGACGGCCGGGACACCAAGACCGTGCGCCCGATCCGCATCGAAGTCGGCGCGCTGCCGCGCACGCACGGCTCGGCGATCTTCACCCGCGGCGAGACCCAGGCGCTCGTCACGACGACTCTCGGCACCGGCCGCGACGCGCAGATCATCGATGCGCTCGCCGGCGAACGCCGCGAGCCGTTCATGCTGCACTACAACTTCCCGCCGTTCTCGGTTGGCGAGACCGGATTCCTGGGTTCGCCCAAGCGCCGCGAGATCGGCCACGGCAACCTGGCCCGGCGCGGCATCAACGCAGTGATGCCGAACCTGGAAGAGTTCCCTTACGTCCTGCGGGTCGTGTCCGAGATCCTCGAGTCGAACGGCTCGAGCTCGATGGCGACCGTCTGCGGCACCAGCCTCGCGCTGATGGACGCGGGTGTCCCGCTCAAGGGGCCGGTCGCGGGCGTCGCGATGGGCCTGGTCAAGGAGGGCGAGCGTTTCGCCGTCCTGACCGACATCCTGGGCGACGAAGACCACCTCGGCGACATGGACTTCAAGGTCGCGGGCACGAAAGACGGTGTAACCGCGCTGCAGATGGACATCAAGATCAACGGCATCACCGCCGAGATCATGCGTGTCGCGCTCGAGCAGGCGAAAGCCGGCCGGCTGCACATCCTCGGAGAGATGAACAAGGTGCTCGACAAGCCGCGCCCGCAGATGTCCGAGTGGGCGCCGACCATCGTCACCATCAAGATCGACCCGGAGAAGATCCGCGACGTCATCGGCAAGGGTGGCGCGGTCATCCGCCAGATCACCGAGGAGACCGGCACCACGATCGACATCGAGAACGACGGTACGGTCAAGATCGCGTCCGTCGACCAGGCCTCGGGCAAGGAGGCGCTCAGGCGCATCGAGATGATCACCGCCGACGTCGAAGTCGGCCGCGTCTACCAGGGCAAGGTCGTGCGGCTGATGGACTTCGGCGCCTTCGTCTCGATCCTGCCGGGCCGCGACGGCCTGGTGCACATCTCGCAGATCTCCGAAGAGCGCGTCGAGCGGGTCAGCGACAAGCTCAAGGAAGGCGATGTCGTAAAGGTGAAGGTGCTCGAGGTGGATCGCCAGGGCCGCGTGCGGCTCTCGATGCGCGGCGTCGCTTAGGGAACCGCCCCCGCAGGGGATTGCCCCCTCTCCGCCGGCACAACTTCCAGGCGCCGCTCACGGTGGCCCACGAGCCTCGTGGGCCGCCAGTGCGCCAGGGCCCAGGCCCATATCTCCGCCACCGGCGCGCCCGCGAGCGCAAGCGGTGGCTCCTGCTCCAGCCATCCCAGGACCTCCCAGAGCTGCCGCGGAGCCGCCGTCGCATCGATGGGCACGGCCCGGCGCGACTTGGCGAGCTTCTGCCCGCCCGGCTCGAGCAGCAGCGGCAGGTGGCCGTAACGCGGCACAGGCAGCCCGAGCGCGCGCTGCAGCAGGATCTGGCGCGGCGTGGAGGAGAGCAGGTCCGCGCCACGCACGACTTCCGTGACGCCCTGCGAGGCGTCGTCCACGACCACGGCAAGGTGGTAGGCCGTGAAGCCGTCGCGGCGGCGGATCACGAAGTCACCCGCCTCTCGCGCGCAGTCCTGCCGCACATGGCCTTGCCAGGCATCG
>CAZYPM010000111.1:0-1650 GCA_964649205.1 uncultured Steroidobacteraceae bacterium | reverse complement strand
CAGCCAGGCCGGGGATGCAGCGGTCCCGGTCGAGGTCTTCGATCCTGACGAGCCAGCGCCCGCCCTGGCTGCGCGCGCTCAGGTAACTGCCGGCCGCAGCCAGCAGGGAACCGAGGTGCAGGGGTCCGGAGGGGGTCGGCGCGAAGCGGCCGCAGGGCCGGGCGTCAGCGGTACCAGTCGTCCCGGTCGCCGTATTGCTTCTCGCGCCGCTCACGACGCTCCTGGGCTTCGATGCACAGCGTCGCGACCGGCCGGGCCTCGAGGCGCTTGACGCCGATCGGCTCGCCGGTCTCGACGCAGTAGCCGTAGCTGCCGTCGTCGATGCGGGAGAGCGCCTCTTCGATCTTGCGGATCAGCTTGCGCTCGCGATCGCGCGTCCGCAGCTCCAGCGCGAACTCCGACTCGAGCGTGGCGCGGTCATTCGGGTCGGGCGGGTTCGCCGCCTCGTCCTTCATGTGCGACATCGTGCGGTCGACCTCTTCCATCAGGTCACGCTTCCAGTTGCTCAAGATGCCGCGGAAGTGGTCCAGCTGGTCGCGGCTCATGTACTGCTCGCCCTTGCGCTCGCGGTACGGGCGGACGTTGCGTGGGCCGAGCAGCAGGTTGTGGCCACCGGCGCCCTCGTCCTCCTCGTCGCCGCCAGGCCTGCGGGCGGGTGTACGCAGAGCGATGGCCGCGAGTGCCGGGCGTCCCTCGGCCACCTGCGCCATCGTGGCGGCAGCCCTGGGCTTCAGTATCGCGGGTTCGCGCGCCGCTGACGCCTTGGCAGCAGGACGCGCCGCGGCAGTCGGGCGCACGGCCTTCTGGGGCTTGGTCTTCGACGGTCTGGCAGGCTTGGCGCGGGCGGCCGCGGGTTTGGTCTTGCGCGCCGGCTTGGCGACTTTCCGTGCGGCGGGCGCCTTGCGCGCGGCAGCCTTCCTGGCGGGTTTTCCGGTCTTTGCGGCCTTCTTGCCTGGCATCAAAATCTCCGAGCCCATTCAGTCGAGCGCGGGATTATAGCCCCGGTTTTCCCGGGGTCCAGTCCTATCGGCGTCGCCCGGTGCGCACATGCCGGATCAGGGCAGGGTGACCGGCGGCGGCGCGGCCCAGCCCGGCCTGCGATGCTCGGCGACCACGGTCGTATGGATGCCGCCGCGCACGTTGAAATGTGCCGTGAGGCGGAGGAACCGCGGTTTCAGCAGCGCGACCAGGCGGTTCGCGATCTCGTTGGTGACGGCCTCGTGGAAGGCGCCACGGTCGCGGAACGACCAGATGTAGAGCTTGAGGGACTTGAGCTCCACGCACAGCGCATCGGGCACGTAATCGAGCTCGAGCGTGGCGAAATCCGGCTGTCCGGTGCGCGGGCACAGGCAGGTGAATTCCGGCATGCGCATGCGGATCGTGTAGTCGCGCCCCGGCTCGGGATTCGCGAATGTTTCGAGGTCGCCGGAGGGCGGCTGGCGGCTCATGCGGGGTGGTCCCGGTCGTCGTCAATCGCGGGCGGTTAATCTACACTACGGCGAATGCGCCTCGCCAGGATAAAACTCGCCGGTTTCAAGTCATTCGTCGATCCCACCACGGTCAGTTTTCCCGCCAGCCTCACCGGCGTCGTGGGGCCGAACGGCTGCGGCAAGTCGAATATCATCGACGCGGTGCGCTGGGTCATGGGCG
>CAZYPM010000110.1:0-6862 GCA_964649205.1 uncultured Steroidobacteraceae bacterium | reverse complement strand
CAACGACGCCGCACATGCGCCCGTGTTCGCGGTCCAGGCATGGTTGTTGCTGAAGTTCCTGCAGCTCGCAACGGTCTGGGACAGACCGGTTCAATATGGCGCCGCATTCGTGCTCGCGGTCATGACCGGTGCCGCGGTGGAGCTGGTGCAGCCGAGCTTGGGGCGCGGCGCCGAATGGGGCGACCTCCTGACCGATGCGCTGGGTGCCTCCCTGGGGCTGACGCTTGCCGCCTGGCAGGGAGCGCGGCGCACCAGGCGCCGGTGGGCCGCGATCGCCATCCTGCTCGGCCTCGCCATCTGCTGGCCCGTCATCGAGGCCGCGACCGCCTACGCCTTGCGGGCAAGTCGCTTTCCGGAACTGCTCTGGATTGCCACCAAGCCGGACCGTTACTTCCTTCGCCTGCAGGGAGCCTCCGGAGTCGTCGCACGGCTGCCGGACACCCTGGCGCACCCCGGCGACCCCGATAGCCTGGCAGTACGTATCACGGCTGCCCGCTGGCCGGGCATCGCGCTCCTGGAACCTGAGGCTGACTGGTCCGGTCACGAGCGCCTGGTGCTGGACCTAACGAACCCGGATTCCGAAACGCTCGTACTGGTGCTTCGAGTCCACGATCGCCGGCACGACAACCGTCCGGATGACCGATTCACGGCGCGCATTGTGCTCGCGCCTCGGCAGCGAAGCCGGATCGAGTTTCCGCTGGAGCGGATCGCCGCTGGACCCGAGGCTCGCAGGCTCGATCTGTCGTCCATCGCCGGCCTGATCCTGTACGCCGACCAGGGATCATCCGCAGCCGGGCGCACTTTTTATGTCACGCGCATCCGCCTGGAATAGCAGGTCCGTCGAAAAACCTTACGCGTCCGGGCTTCGCCTGTCATGGCCAGCAGATCGATTACCCGTAAGCACTTGAATCAGCGACCAGCCACCATTCTGGCACCGATCTTGCACTTTCCCGGGTCGAGAGGGACTTCGGCAAGGCAAGGTAGCCATTATGTTCAAGAAATTCTTGGGAAGCGGCGTGTTGCTGGGGTTGCTGGCGCTGTCGGCACCGGCGGGCGCCATACCGATCACCGGCGAGTTGTTCACGGAAGGCGAGTTCCGCACGGACACCGGAAATCTCGGCACCGCAACGTATCTGTGGATTCCGCTGGCATGGACGGCCGGTGGGACCGGCAGCTACGCCGCGGCCAACGCGGGCACCTACGAAGTGGGCTATGCCGGCTTCACCTTCAACCCGACACTGGGCGGTACCGTCAATCCACTGTGGTGGTTCACTGACGGCACGCTCAACTACAGTTTCTCGATGGATGGCCTGGAGATCGTCGCCCAGAGCTGGAACGAACTGGAACTGTTCGGTTGGGGGACGCTGTACATCACGGGCTACGACCCGACTGCCGGCTTCTGGCACTTCGCGACTAGTTGCAAGTACGAAAGCTGCACCGGTCGTTTCGTCTTCTCCACGGGCGCTTCGACGGTACCTGAGCCCAGCACACTGGCGCTGCTCGGGCTCGGCCTGCTCGGGTTATCCCTCTCTCGCCGCCGTCCCGACGCCGCGCGCTGAAGCCGGCGCTTGAGCTGGCGTCCCCACGGGGATTCGAACCCCGGTTGCTGACGTGAAAGGGCACTGGAGAGTCGGCCAAAATCTTCCGTATACCCGTTCGGTGTGCTATCGAATGGGTTACTGGGCTAGCCCACATACAGCCTTCGCCCGGTAGGTGCGTTAGGTTAATCTCCGCGATTTCCTGCATAGTTGTGGCGACTGTGAGCAAAAACCTCACGGTCACTGTCAGCCAGATACTCGACAGATCCAAGGTGCAATGCTTCCCGATGCTGGCCCCTAGAACGGCACGGAGCTACGCCCGGCTCATCGGACACTTCAAACTGCAGTTCGAGGACCGTATGGCCAACAAACTCAGGCCGAAGGACTTCGACCCCTTCATCCGGTACAGGTCCGGGGACATGGCAAGGTTCGGCGCGTCCGGCAACTGGCGCTCCTGTCTGCGGCATCCACACATGCGGTGCCCTTCTGGTACTGCTGGATCGAAATGTCCCGTGGGACGTGGAGCGGACAAAGTGGTCACCGCGCGATCTCGTTGTCGAGGACAGCGGTCTCAAGGAGGTCCGCTCTCAAGCGTCGCTCCGTGTCCGGTTGATCATGGTTGGCGCCGCTGACGGATATAACTACGACGAAGGGACCCGACATGGAATGGTCTGACGAAGAAAGTATCGAACCCCCTGTCCTGATGGACAGGCCCGCGATGGTATTCGTGCTTGGGCTGATTCTGCACGCAGGACCGGCAATCCTCGTGCTGGGTGTACTCGATGTACCCTGAGTTGGCGCGACACATTCGCGAGCGTCGAACAGAGCTTGCGCGCGAGTGGTACGAGGCGCAGTTCTCAGCGCCGATACTCTCGCAGTTTCCCAACGAATACGCGACGAAGGCAGAGCGCTCAACAGTAGTGGAACGGCACATGCTGCCGATGCTCGATCTCCTAGCCGAGTACGCACGCACGGGCGACTCGGCCTACCTCGACTTGTACCTTGCTGAGCGCAAGCGATACGCACCCCATCGGGACGGACTCGACACGCTGCGCAAATATTTCAGCATCGTGGTTGCGGCACACGAAGAAGCGCTCACTCGCACGATGCCCGCGAAACTGCGAGACATTATCTCGCAAGTTCACGCATCGCTCACGAGGCCGCTGGCGACACGCGTGCGCATGCTGGTAATTGGTGATTGCCTGATGACCAACGTGACTGGGTTTCTGCAATCTAGCGGTGCGCGCGAGGGCATCGAGTTCGATTTCCGCTCGCATTATCTGTCTGCACGCATGGGCACGTCGCTTGCTGAGGACGGCGTCACCGCGGCGATCCGTGAGGGAGTCGACCTCATCGCGGTGAGCTATCTCAGCTACGAGGGCATCCCGCTGTATCGATTGATTCTGAGTTGCGCGGACCGTGGCGCGCGGGGCCAGCTTCCCAAGCTTGCGGAGGGTATCGGGCGCTACTTGCGCGAGCATCTGATGCGAATTCGTGAACTGACTGATGCGCCGATCCTGCTGCACAACACGTGCGGCCTACCACTGACGAGATGGCGGCAACTGCCGTTCCTACGGCCACTTAGCACTCACCGTCGGGATGCCCTCCGGCTGATGAATGCGGCCATCGCTGAACTGCGCGGGCAAGTCGAAAATTGCATTCTCATCGACGAGGCGGCGATCGTCGAGCGGCACGGCATTCGCCAGTGCGCAAGACGCATTCTGCCGCGACGGATGTGGAAACAAGCCCAATTGCACCCCGAATACCTGAGCCGGTACCTGGCCGATAGGTACATGGAAGTCGTGCGCGACTGGGTGCTGCTGAGGAAGTGCAAGCTGCTTCTCGTGGACTTTGACAACACATTGTGGGACGGCGTGATGGCTGAGGGTGCGGTGCGCCACTTCACGGACAAGCAGCGACTGCTGAAGCGACTCAGCGAGCAGGGCATCGTGTTGGCCGCCGTGTCCAAGAACGACCCCGCGAACATCCGGTGGGGAGAGATGCAACTTTCCGAGAGTGATTTCGCGTCGCTGAAAATCTCGTGGAACCTCAAGGTCCAGTCCATCCGCGAGATAGCGGCGGAACTGAATCTCGGTCTTGATTCGTTTGTCCTGCTCGACGACAACCCGACTGAACTCGGGATAGTGCAGGCGGAATTGCCGGGTGTGGTGTGTCTGGATGCACGGGAAGCCAGTACCTGGAGGACGCTGGAACTGCTGTTCAGCATGCCGAACACCCGGCAGACCGGGGAAGCGCGCAAGCGTACGCAAATGTACCGCGAGCAATCTAGCAGGCAGGCAATGACACGAGGGCAGGATGGGCCCGCGTTGATGGCGATGCTAGAGTTGCGATCCGCTGTTGGTCCCGCGAGACCAAAAGACCGCGACAGGCTGCTCGAACTTGTGACTCGCACGAATCAGTTCAATACGACGACTATTCGATACTCGAAAACCGAACTTGAAGCCGCTATGAGCGATCCGCATTCGCTGGTGCTGGTGGGGGACTTGTCGGACAAGTTTGGCGACTTTGGCCTCGTGTGCGCCGCTATCGTGCGCCATGGGGGCACCGAAGCCATCATCGAAAACTTCGTCATGAGTTGCCGCGCGATGGGCTTTGGGATGGAACAGCTAATGTTGAGCCAGATTCAGCGGCGATCGGGCCGGCCGCTAGTGGGAAAGTACGTGCGCTCCGACCGCAACGAACCGGCCTCCACGCTGTTCTCGCTGGCGGGATTTGTGGAGGGACCGCCGGGGACTTGGCGCCTGCCTGCAGGCATCAGCCTCGAATCCCCGGCGTGGATCACGCTCAGCGCGCGAGATTGAATCCCCTGGCCACTGGCTATTTTGGCGTCCCTGCCTTACCCACACGATTCCTGGTTGGTGGGCGGGGCCTATCGCCAAAGCGGCCATGAGGACCAATGTGGACGGATCCCTTCACTCGCCCGCCCAGATCCTTCGCTGCCAATACAGTCTCTCAGGGCGGATACTTGCGCGTTGTGCAGCGTCTGTTGGGGTGCGCAGCGATCCAGACCATAGATCAGTAAGCCAAGGTGGCGGGCATGACGCTCGATTCTGCGGTGTAGGGGCGGTACCTCTGACCGCTGCAGTGTGCTAAATCGGCGACTTAAAGCGGCGCTCCATGGCACAACACGGAGGCGGCGACTGGGAGACCGCCGCTCCTCAGGTGTGGAATCCCAACATGAGGGTGACAACTCTGGCTCTTCATTCTCGGTTCGGGAAGACCGCAAAGGAGAGACCGAATGACCAAGTCTGAACAGATCCGACAGACCCATTGGCGGTTCAAGCTGTTGCAGCGAGCGACCAATATGCGCTGTGTCGCGAGTATCTACCCGCATTTCAGCACTTCCCGCGAGACGCTGTACACGTGGCGACGTCGCTTCGCCGAACATGGTGTCTCCGGGCTCTGCAATCGGCCAGGCACGCCACCACGCTCGCCATGGACCAAACTAGCCGACGTAGTAGCCAAGATCCTGTATCTGCGGGAGAACCATCATTTTGGCACAGGCCGTTTCGCCGACTACCTGAAGCCATTCGATGAGCTCTCGCTCGCCATCTCGTTGGCGCATTGATTCCTCATACGCCATGGCCGCGGCAGTCTACCCGCGAGCCAGAAGCATCGCCCTCACAAGCAGCGCTGGAGGCGCTATGAAAGGCCCCGGCCCGGCTATTGGCTGCAGGTGTACGTAAAGGTCCTCGAGCGCATCCCGGGCACCCGGCGCCGCCTCCATCAATTTACAGCCATCGACGATTGCACCCGTATCCGGGTGCTCAAGATCTACGAACGGTGCAACCAGGCGACGGCGATTCAGTTCATCGACGAAGTACAGCGACGGCTCGCCTTCCGGATCATGGTCATCTAGACCGACAACGGCGCCTTGTTCCAGTCCCACTTCCACTGGTACTTGGAGGAACTGAATATCAATCACGCGTACATCCGGCCGCGCACGGCGCACTTATGCCGCAAGGTGGAGCGATCACCTCGCGTGGACGGCCTGGAGTTCTACCTGCTACTGGACTGGGACGGCGTCACCGACTACATCCACCGGTTCAACACCAAGCTGCGCGAATGGAAGGACTACAACGATTGCCGCCGCCCGCATGGAGCGCTCGACGGGCAGACCCCGTACGAGCGGCTGATGGCGAAAACGAGAGCCAGAGCTTCACCGGTATGATGAGAAGCGACAGGTGCCCTTTCGGGCCTGAGGGTAACAGTTCATTCCGGGCACATGGGTGACACTTTGGGGCCTTTTGCGGGAGAGCAAAAGTGCCCTGGCAGGAGTGTCACAAGATGGACGAACGCCTCAAGTTCGTGGCCCGTCTATTGGACGGCGAGAAGATGGCGGTCCTGTGCCGGGAGTTCGAGATCTCGCGCAAGACCGGCTACAAGATCTGGAGCCGCTATCAGGACTGCGGCCTCAAGGGCCTGACTGACCGCTCCCGGCGCCCGTACCGGCAGGCGAACCAGCTGCCGTCGCAACTCGAGCAGCGCATCGTCCGGCTCAAGCGCGACCATCCGAGCTGGGGCGCTCCCAAGATCCGGGAGAAGCTCAGACGCCTGGAACTCGGCATTTGCCTGCCGGCCATCAGCACCGTGCACGCGGTGCTCGATCGCCACGGCCTGGTGCGGCGCCGTGGCCGGACGCGAGCGCGGCTCCAGGGCACGACCCTGTCCCGGCCCACCGCCCCCAACGATCTCTGGTGCGCCGATTACAAGGGTGAGTTCATGCTCGCCGACCATCGCTACTGCTACCCGCTCACGGTCACCGACTTCGCATCCCGCTACCTGCTCGGCTGCGAGGCGCTCTCGACCACCCAGGAGCTGTACGCCTTCAGCGTGTTTGAGCGGCTGTTCAAGGAGTTCGGCCTGCCGCGCGCGATCCGCACCGACAACGGCGTGCCATTCGCCTGCGCCCGCGCCATCTTCGGCCTCAGCAAGCTCTCGGTCTGGTGGCTGCGACTCGGCATCGCCATCGAACGCATCCAGCCCGGCCATCCGCAGCAGAACGGCCGCCACGAACGCATGCACCTGACCCTGAAGAAGGAAGCGACCAAGCCCGCCGCCCGCAACTTCCTGCAGCAGCAGGCCCGCTTCGATGACTTCCTCGACGAGTTCAACCGCGAGCGCCCGCACCAGGCCCTCGCCATGCATTGCCCGGCCGAGTTCTACGCGCGCTCAGCGCGCCCCTATCGCGGCCTCGACCCCATCGACTACCCGTTCCACGATCGCACTGTCACGGTCACCCGCTGCGGCCGCATCTGCTTCGGCCGCCACAAGATCAATCTCAGCAAGGTGTTCGCCGGCCA
>CAZYPM010000109.1:4383-6937 GCA_964649205.1 uncultured Steroidobacteraceae bacterium | reverse complement strand
TTGCCGAGCACGATGCCGTGCTTGTGGCCCAGGCCCGAGCGCGGCAGCAGCACGGCCGCGAGGCCGGGGTCGTCGAGATGGATCGCGATGCCGGTCGGCACGAGGTGAGTCTGGCCCGGTTCCAGCACCAGCGGCGCATCCAGGCAGGCGCGCAGGTCGAGGCCCGCCGACCCCGAGGTGGCGCGCCGGGGCAGCTCGATGTCCCGCCCGATGCGCGCATCGAGGATGCGGACCTGGAGCTTCTTCATCCCCGGATTATCCGCGCCGCACGTTAGTGCCTCAATCGGCTTCTTATTCGAGCGGCGCGACCCGATCCCCGCCCGCAGACTCCCGGACGGAGGCGCCGCATGCAGATCCGTGACTGGCCGGTGGCCGAAAGGCCGCGCGAAAAGCTGCTCGACCTGGGGCCGGCTTCCCTGTCGGAAGCCGAGCTGCTCGCGATCTGGCTGCGCCACGGCACGCGCGGCGCGAGCGCCGTGGACGTCGCCCGCGGCCTGCTCGCGCGCTTCGGCTCGCTGCGCAACGTGCTCGCCGCCGGGCGTCATGAGCTCTGCGGCCAGCGCGGCGTGGGACCGGCGCGCTGGGCGGAACTGCAGGCGGCGCTCGAGCTGGTGCGCCGCCATCACCTGGAGCGCCTGCAGGCCGGGCCCATCCTCGGCAGTCCGCGCGCGGCGCGCGACTACCTGCTCGCCCGGCTGCGGGACCTGGAGCACGAGGTCTTCTGCTGCCTGTTCCTGGACAGCCGCCACCGGCTCACGCGTTGCGAGGAGCTGTTCCGCGGCACGGTGGACGGGGCCAGCGTCCATCCCCGGGAGGTGGTCAAGCAGGCACTCTCCCGCAATGCCACGGCCGTGATCCTGGCCCATAACCATCCCTCGGGGGTCGCGGAGCCCTCCCAGGCCGACGAGATCATCACCACCCGGCTGCGGGACGCCCTGGCGCTGGTCGAGATCCGCCTGCTGGACCACCTCATCATCGGCGACGGCAGCTGCATCTCGCTCGCCGAAAAAGGCCTGATTTGACGGGCACTTGGCGCGCAACAGCCTGATTTGACTGGACTTCGCCGGGCTGGTCTAATACGCGGCCCGTTTGGAGCCCGCACCATGTCGAGAGTCTGCCAGGTCACCGGAAAGCGCCCGCGCACCGGCAACAAGGTTTCCCACTCCAACATCAAGAAGCGCCGCCGCTTCCTGCCGAACCTGCACACGCAGCGTTTCTGGCTGGAGAGCGAGAGCCGCTGGGTGACGCTCAGGCTTTCGACCCGCGGCCTGCGCACCGTCGAAAAGCGCGGCCTCGAGGCCGTAGTCGCGGAGCTGCGCGCCGCCGGCACGCATATCTGAGGAATCCGTCATGCGCGACAAGATCAAGCTCGTCTCGACCGCCGGCACCGGCTACTTCTACACCACCACCAAGAACAAGCGCCTCCATCCCGAGAAGATGGAAGTCAGCAAGTACGACCCGGTCGCCCGCAAGCACGTGACCTTCAAGGAAGCCAAGATCAAGTAGGCTCCCGGCCCGCGGCTCGGCTACACTCCCCGCAAAACGCGCGCCCGGATCGCCCGGTCCGCGCCGGCACACAGGGGAGTCTTACGATGCTTCACGCTCACAAGGGCGGACGGTTGGTACCGGCCCGGCGTTGCCTCGCCGCGGCCATCGCCATGGCGCTGCCGATGCCGGCAGCCTTCGCGCAAGGCACTACGCTCGATCCGGTGATGGTCACGGCCCAGCGCCGGGTCGAAAACGTGCAGAACGTCCCGGTGTCGGTGTCGACGCTCGGCGACGAGAAGCTGGACATCCTCGCCTCGGGCGGCGACGACGTGCGCTTCCTGTCGGGCCGCGTGCCGAGCCTGCTGATCGAGTCGTCCTTCGGCCGCGCCTTCCCGCGCTTCTACATGCGTGGCCTCGGCAACACGGACTTCGACCTCAATGCGTCGCAGCCCGTCTCGCTGGTCTACGACGACGTGGTGCAGGAGAACCCGATCCTGAAGGGCTTTCCGGCGTTCGACCTGGAGATGATCGAGGTCTTCCGCGGCCCGCAGGGCACGCTGTTCGGCCGCAACACGCCGGCCGGCGTGGTGAAGTTCAACTCGGTGCGCCCCTCGCGCGAGGCGGGTGGCTACTTCCAGGCCAGCTACGGCGACGACGACACGGCGAATTTCGAGGGCGCCGTCGGCGGCCCGGTCGGCGAGAACTGGGCGTTCCGCTTCTCCGGCCTCTACCAGCATCGCGGCGACTGGGTGGATAACGCGCGCCTGACCGCCGGCGGCGGCACCGACGTCATCCGGAAGAATGCCTTCGAGGGCTATGACGAATTGGCTGGTCGCCTGCAGTTCCTGTACGAGGCGAGCGACAGCTTCAGCGCCCTGGTCAACGTCCATGCGCGCAGCCTGGACGGCACGGCGCGCATGTTCCGCGCCAACATCTTCCAGCCCGGCACCAACAACCTGGTGAGCGGCTTCGATCCGGAGACCGTCTATTTCGACGGCCGCAACTTCCAGGACCTCGACAGCAACGGCGCCAGCCTGCGGCTGCGCTGGGACATGGGCCGCGTGAC
>CAZYPM010000109.1:1367-4283 GCA_964649205.1 uncultured Steroidobacteraceae bacterium | reverse complement strand
GGCGTCACCGCCTACATGTACACCATGGACGACCAGCAGCTGACGGCCGTGGGCGGCGCCACCAACTTCAACACGCTGATCAACGCCAGGCAGGTGGACGGCCAGGGCTTCGAGGTGGACCTCGAGGCCTACCTGACCGACAACCTGCTGATCACCTTCGGCGCCAGCTACAACGACACCGAGATCGACGATTCGGCCCTCGGCATCCAGGTCTGCGGCGGCGGCTGCACCTTCCTCGACCCGGTGATCGTGCCGGCGATCCCGCCGTTCGTGCCGGCGACCGTGAGCATCGACGGCAACCGGCTGCCGCAGTCGCCCGAGTGGATCGCGAACTTCACCGCGCGCTGGGGCATGCCGCTCGGCGACGGCGAGCTGTTCGTGTTCACGGACTGGGCGTACCGCAGCGAGGTGAATTTCTTCCTGTACGAGTCGGCCGAGTTCGAGGGCCCGTCCCTGCTCGAGGGCGGGCTGCGGGTCGGTTACAACTGGAACGACGGGCGCCAGCAGGTCGCCGTGTTCGGCCGCAACATCACCGACGAGATCGAGGCGGTCGGCGGCATCGACTTCAACAACCTGACCGGCTTCATCAACGAGCCGCGTCGCTGGGGCCTGGAGTTCTCGACCAAGTTCTGAGGCCGCACGGGGCAGGATGCCGGAGCTACCCGAGGTAGAAACGACGCGCCGGGGCATCGAGCCCTGGCTCGTCGGCCGGCGGATCGAGCGGGTCGTGGTGCGCGAGTGGCGCCTGCGCTGGCGCATCCCGCGCACCCTGCCCGCGCGCGTGCAGGGCGCGGTCGTCCGCTCGGTCGGCCGCCGCGCCAAGTACCTGCTGATCGGCACCGAGGCCGGCACCCTGATCTGGCACCTCGGCATGTCGGGCAGCCTGCGGATCCTGGATGCGGACAGCCCGCCGCTGGCGCACGATCACGTCGACCTGGTGCTCGATTCCGGGCGCTGCCTGCGCTTCAACGACCCGCGACGCTTCGGCAGCCTGCTGTACACCGCCGCGGATCCCGCCCGCCACCGCCTGCTCGCCGCGCTGGCCGCTGAGCCCCTCTCACCCGCGTTCGACGCCAACGCGCTCTGGCGGCGGGCCCGGGGCCGGCGCGCCTCGATCAAGTCCTTCGTCATGGATGCGCGCAGCGTGGTCGGCGTCGGCAACATCTACGCGAGCGAGGCGCTGTTCCGGGCGGGCATCCGCCCCGGCCTCGCCGCAGGCCGCGTGAGCCGCGCGCGCATGGCCGCGCTGGTCGCGGCCATCCGCGAGGTGCTCGGCGAAGCCATCACGGCCGGCGGCACGACGCTGCGCGACTACGTGGATGCGGCGGGCATGCCCGGCTACTTCGCCCGGAGGCTGTTCGTCTACGAGCGCGCGGGCAAGCCTTGCCGGCGCTGCGGCACGACGATCCGGCAGTTCACGCAGGGACAGCGCAGCACCTACTGGTGCCCGCGCTGCCAGCGCTGAGGGGATCCGTTCAGCCGCGTGCGGCGCGCCGCTTGGCCAGGGCCTCGGCCACCACCGGTGGCACGAACTTCGACACGTCGCCGCCGAAGCTCGCGATCTCGCGCACCAGCGTCGAGGAGATGAACGTGAACTGCTCCTTCGGCGTCAGGAACACGTAGTCCACGTCGGGCGCGAGGTGGCGGCTCATGTTGGCGAGCTGGAACTCGAACTCGAAGTCCGACACGGCGCGCAGGCCGCGGATCACGACGCCGCAGGCCTGCTCGCGGGCGAAGTCCACCGTCAGCCCCTTGTAGCCCATCACGCTCACGTTCGGCAGGTCTTCCACGACGCGGCGCGCGAGGTCCACGCGGTCCTCGAGCGGGAATACCGGGGCCTTGCCCGGGTTCGCGGCGATGCCGATGACCACGCGGTCGAAGATGCCGGACGCGCGGCGCACGAGGTCCTGGTGGCCGTTGGTGATCGGGTCGAAGGTGCCGGGATAGACCGCGCTGCGCTTCAGGTTCATCGCTGGCCCTCGCCGGCCGCCGGCGGCCGCAGCGCGAGATGATAACCGACCGCGCCCGCGCGTCCGGACCGGTGCAGCACCCAGCCCGGGGGCAGCTCCGGTGCGCCGCGTTGCGCCGGCGCCTCCAGGTAGATGAACGCGCCGGGCGCCAGCCAGCCGCCGGAAGCGAGCGCCTGCATGGCCGCCTCCAGCAGCCCCGCCTCGAACGGCGGGTCCAGGAAGACGACGTCGAAGGGCCGCGGTGCGGTCCTGAGCCAGGCGAGCGCATCGGCCTGCACGACCTCGCAGGCCTCCGGCCCGAGCGCGTGCACGGCCTCGCGCAGGCGCCGCACGGCTTCCTGATCACCCTCCACGAGAACGACCTGCCGGGCCCCGCGCGAGGCAGCCTCCAGGCCCAGCACCCCGGTGCCCGCAAACAGGTCCAGGCAGCGGCTGCCGGCGATCGCGGGTGCCAGCCAGTTGAACAGGGTCTCCCGCACACGATCGGGCGTCGGGCGCAGCCCCGGCCGCTCCGGCACGGCGATGCGCCGGCCGCGCCATTGCCCGCCGATGATGCGCACGTCGCCGGGCTTTTTTTGCAGCGCATTGTTGCGTCCGCGGACGCGATTACGACGCACCATCCGACGCCAATCCCTTAGACTTGCGGGACGATTCGGGCGAAGCGTAGTCTGGCCCGAAACAAACGAGCGCGATGATACGCGCCCTGACCGGGATCAACACTTGCCGGAGCGTCTGCCATGAGGATTCGCATCGTCGCCGCTGCCGTGTTCACGGGCCTGGTCCTCGTGGGCTGCGGCGGCACTTCACAGGACAGCATCGGGCCGACGAACACCCAGGCCGGCAACAATGCGCCGCCGCCGCCGCCGGCCGTGTTCGCGCCGATGTTCCGGGTTGCGCCTGGAGTCCTGCCCTTCCCGACGGATCTCTACTTCAACGGCTCGACCGA
>CAZYPM010000109.1:0-1267 GCA_964649205.1 uncultured Steroidobacteraceae bacterium | reverse complement strand
GCGGCGCTCGCGGCGCCCACGGCGATCGCCGCGCAGCCCATGGGCTTCACGATCCAGACCATGGTCCCGACCCTGCCGCCGGTCGCCGACGTCTATGCCGGCACGCTGGCGATTCCGTACTACCACGACCCCGCGGCGCCGCTCACCGGTTCCTGGCGCGGCAACCCGTTCACGGCGGTGCCCGGCCAGCCGACGACCACGCACCTGTCGCGCTTCAACCCGGTGCCGGTCGTGCAGGCCAACCTGACGATTCCGCTCTTCATGACCGTTCCGAATGCCGCGGCCGGCTGGCCCGTGAAGCCCGCGGCCGGCTGGCCCGTCGTGATCGTCCAGCACGGCCTGCGCGGCAACCGCACCAATGCGGTTGCGCTGGCCATGGCCTATGCGCTGCAGGGCTTCGCCGTCGCCGCCATCGACGTCCCGCTGCACGGGATCACGGACACCACGAGCCCGTTCTACCAGGCGGCGAATGAGCGCACTTTCAACCTCAACCTCGTCAACAACGCGACCGGCGCGCCGCCGGCCGACGGCGTGATCGACGGATCCGGCACCCACATCATCAACCTGACGAGCGTGCTGACCAGCCGCGACAACCTGCGCCAGGCCGCAATCGACATCGTCCAGCTGTCGCGCTCGCTGCCCGGGCTCGACCTCGACGGCGACACCCTGGGCGACATCGATCCCGCGCGCATCCATTTCGCGGGCATTTCGCTCGGCGGCATCGTCGGCACCGTGGCGAACGCGCTGCCGGGGCCGGTGCAGTCGGCCTACCTCAGCGTGCCGGGCGGCGGCATCGCGAACCTGCTGCGGGAATCCGTCGCGCTCTCGCCCACGGTCAATGCGGGACTCGCCGCGAACGGCCTGGTGCCGGGGCTGACGCTCTACGAGAACTTCTTCCGCAACGCCCAGACCGCGATCGACTCGGGCGATCCGCTCAACTACGTCGCGGCGACGTTCGCCGCCCGTCCGATCATCGTCACGCAGGTCGTCAACGACGTGGTGGTGCCGAACACGGCGACGCAGCGGCTGATCAATGCCGCGCCATTCGTCAAGGCGAGCACTGCGGGTCCCAACGGCGTCGCGGCCGGCACCGGCCGCTGGGTGCACTTCCTCCAGGGATCGCACGGGTCGTTCATGGACCCGTCGAACCTCGCGGTGACGACCGAAATGCAGACCCATGCGGCCTCGTTCGTGGCGACTGGCGGGGCCGCCTTCGTCATTGCGAATCCGGCGCTGCTCGAGCCCTGAGGGCACGCGGGCGCGTTCC
>CAZYPM010000108.1:0-6941 GCA_964649205.1 uncultured Steroidobacteraceae bacterium | reverse complement strand
CCTCGAGCTCATCGGCGGCCAGGCCTACAGCGACCCGGTGTTCCTCGACTTCGGCACACATCGCGCGGATCTCGATTTCGCGGGCAGGCTTCGCACCGATGCCGCGCGCTTCGAGGCGCAGGAGTTCAGGCTCGATCACCATGACGTGCTGCAGGCGAGCGGCCAGGCGACGCTCGACTTCGCCGGCGAGTCGTTCCTGCCCGAAGCGCGAGTGAAGGTCGCGGCCCTGGAGCTGGCGGCGGCGCTGCCTGCCTACGTGCAGCCGTTCCTCGTCAACTCCGTCTTCAAGGATCTCGAGGGCATCGGCCGCGTCTCCGGCGACCTCGAGATCGGCGCTGGCCTGCCGAAGCGCGCTGAATTGCAGGTCGCGGACGTCTCCCTGGACAGCAGCAATGGCGCGCTCTTCGTCGGCGGCCTGAACGGGCGGCTGAACTGGTTCGACGACGCCTCGCGCAGCGAGCTCGCCGGCACCATCGACGACGCCCTGTTCCAGTCGCGGCTCGCCTGGGACTCCGCCAGCCTCTGGGGCATCGAGGTCGGCGCGACCACGCTCCCGTTTACGACCACCGGCCGGCACTTCCGGCTGCTCGAGCCGCTGCTGCTGCCGGTGTTCGATGGCGGGCTCGCGATCGAGACCCTGCGCGTCCGCCACGCCGGCACCGAGCAGATGTACGTGCGCTTCGACGCCACGGTCCGGCCGATCAGCGTTGCGCCGCTGGCGCGCGCTTTCGGATGGCCCGAGTTCGAGGGCACGCTGGCCGGCAGCATTCCCGACCTGCAGTGGGCCCAGGGTGTCGTGACGCTCGGCGGCAATCTCGAGGCCGCGGTGTTCGACGGCAGCGTCGTGGTGCGCGACCTGCAGCTGCGCGACCCGCTCGGCAAGTTCCCGCGCCTGTTCGCGAGCGTGGACGTGAAGGACCTCGACCTCGCGCTGGTCACGAGCACCTTCTCTTTCGGCATGATCACCGGGCGGCTGTCGGGCGAAATCAAGGACCTCGAGACTTTCGCCTGGATGCCGGAGTCGTTCGATGCCCGCTTCTACACGCCGCCCGGCGACCGCTCGCGCCACCGGATCAGCCAGCGCGCGGTCCAGAACCTGTCCAGCATCGGCGGCGGCACCGGCGGCAGCGTCGCGGCGGCGCTGCAGGGCGGGTTCCTGAAGTTCTTCGACGACTTCGGCTACGACCGCCTCGGCCTGAGCTGCCGCCTCGTCAACGACGTGTGCACAATGGGCGGCATCCAGCCTGCGGCCACCGGCTTCTACATCGTCAAGGGCTCCGGCCTGCCGCGCATCGACGTGATCGGCAACCAGTCGCGGGTCGCCTGGAGCCGGCTCGTGCGCCAGCTGGCCCGAATCACCGAATCCGACATCGTCGTCGAATGAACCGTTCGGTGCGCTAGAATCGGTTCAGGAAGCATTCAGCCGCCGTCCGCGAGCATGGCTCGCGAAAGGCCGGGAATCGAAGGAGGCATCCGCATGATTCGCTGGGTTACCGCCGGGATCGCCGCCGGCTCGCTGGCACTCGCTGCCTGCGTGACGATCAACGTGTATTTCCCCGAGGCCGCGGCCGAGAAGGCGGCGGACCGGATCATCGAGGACATCTGGGGCAAGGAAGAGGCCCGCAAGCCGGAGGGCAACGAGCAGACCTCCATCGTCGCCCCGGAGCGCGGCATGCTGGCCGCGGCCGTGACCGGCCTGATGGATTTCGTCGTGCCCGCGGCGCACGCGCAGGCCGACATCGACATCTCGAGCCCCGCGATCCGCGCGCTGACCGCGTCGATGAAGGCGCGCGCGGCGGACCTCGAGCCGTTCTTCGACTCCGGCGCCGTCGGACTGACCTCGGACGGTCTGGTCGAGCTGCGCGACGCCAACGCGGTGCCGCTCGCCGACCGCAACCGCGCGCGCAAGCTGGTCAGCGACGAGAACGCCGACCGCAATTCGCTGTACCGCGAGATCGCCTCCGCCAACGGCCATCCCGAGTGGGAAGCCGACATCCGCAGCACCTTCGCCTCGCGCTGGGTCGCGAATGCGCGCGCGGGCTGGTACTACAAGCGTGCGGGCGGCGACTGGACGAAGAAGTAGCCGGGCTCAGCCCGCGACCGAGCGGTCCTGCTCGATCAGCTTCGCGCCCTGGTTCTTCGGCGCGTTGACCTGCCGGCTGACCGGCCAGAAGGCGAGTCCGGCGGGATCGTAGGGCACGAGCAGCCGTGACAGCTGCTCCGTGTCGGCGTAGGCGGTATCGATCCAGCGGTCCCATTCCGCCTCCGGTAGCACGCAGGGCATGCGGTCGTGGATCTTCCGGATCGAGGCCGACGCATCGGTCGTCACGATCGTGCAGGACTCGAGCAGCGAGCCGTTCGCGGGGTCCTTCCAGCGCTCCCACAGCCCCGCGAATGCGAATGGCCGCCCGTCCTTCATGCGGATGAACCAGGGCTGCTTGCCGCCGGGCGCGACCTGCCATTCGTACCAGCCGTCGGTGACGACGAGGCAGCGGCGCTTGCGGAACGCGTCGCGGAAGGAGGGCTTCTCCGCCAGCGTCTCGGCGCGCGCGTTGATCATGCGGTTGCCGATCGCCTTCTCCTTGGCCCATTTGGGCACGAGTCCCCAGTGCAGCATGACGAGGGCGCGGCGCCCCTCCTCGCCCGCACGCACCGCGGGCACGTCCTGGGTCGGCGCGATGTTGTAGCGCGGCTCGAGCTCCGGCACCTCGTCGAGCGCGAAGGTCCGCCTCACGGCTTCGGCCGGCGAGAAGAATGCGTAGCGCCCGCACATGCCGCCGGCCCTACTCGCGGATGCCGGTGCCGCGGTTCATCAGCGTCACCACGACGGCAAACATGGCCACGGCGAACGCCGCCATGATCAGGAAGGCGAAACGCAGGTCGACGTCGCTGGTGCCGAGGAACCCGTGGCGGAACGCGTTGACCATGTACAGGATCGGGTTCACGTAGGACAGGCGCTCCGCCCAGTCCGGCAGCAACGACACCGAGTAGAACACGCCGCCGAGGTAGATCAATGGCGTCAGCACGAAGGTCGGGAACCACGAGATCTGGTCGAAGTTCTTGGCGAAGATCGCGTTGAAGAAGCCGCCGAGCGCGAACACGACCGAGGTCAGCAGCACCGAGGCGATCACCAGCAGCGGGTGCTCGACCGGGATGCGCGTGAAGAACAGCGTGACGACCGTGACCACCGCGCCGACCAGCAGCCCGCGCATCACGCCGCCCGAGACGTAGCCGAGCACGATCAGCCAGTTCGGCAGCGGCGCGACCAGCAGCTCCTCGATGTGCTTGCCGAACTTCGCGCCGAAGAAGCTCGAGACGACGTTGCCGTAGGAGTTGCTGATGATCGCCATCATGATCAGGCCGGGCGCGATGTACTGCATGTAGTCGTAGCCGCCCATGGACCCGATGCGCCGCCCGATCAGGCTGCCGAAGATGATGAAGTAGAGCGTCGCCGTGACCGCCGGCGGCACCAGCGTCTGGCCCCAGATGCGGATGATGCGCCCGTACTCGCGGCGCATGATGGTCTGGAACCCGACGCGCCGGATGGCGGCGAGCGACGGCGTGCCCTGCGCCGGAGCCTTCATCTCAGCGCCTCCCCGCGCCGGCGGCGCCCTTGCTCTCGACCAGGCGCATGAACAGCTCCTCGAGGCGGTTCACCTTGTTGCGCATGCTGACGACCTCGATGCCGGCCTGCGATAGCCGCGCGAAGATGTCGTTCAGGCTCTGCTCCTTGGTGACCTCGACCTCGAGCGTGTGGTCGTCGGTCATGCGCGAGGCGTAGCCCGGCAGCGCCGGCGGCGCCGCCACCGCCGAGCGCAGGTTCAGCACGAAGGTCTCCTGCGCGAGCTTGCGGATCACGCCCGCCATGGTGTCGTTCTCGATGATGCGCCCGCCGTCGATGATCGCGATGTTGCGGCACAGGCTCTCGGCTTCCTCGAGATAGTGCGTCGTCAGGATGATGGTCGTGCCCTGCGCGTTGATCATGCGCAGGAAGCCCCACATGCTGCGGCGGATCTCGATGTCCACGCCCGCCGTCGGCTCGTCGAGGATCAGCAGCCGCGGCTCGTGCACCAGGGCGCGCGCGATCATCAGGCGCCGCTTCATGCCGCCCGACAGGGAGCGCGCGATCGCGTCGCGCTTGTCCCAGAGCTGCAGCTGGTGCAGGTACTTCTCCGCGCGCTCGAGCGCGAGCCGGCGCGGCAGGCCGTAGAAGCCGGCCTGGTTCACGATGATCGTGAACACCTTCTCGAACTGGTTGAAGTTGATCTCCTGCGGCACCAGCCCGATGCAGGACTTCGCCAGGTCGAGCTCGCGGTCGATGTCGTGGCCGAACACCGACACGGTGCCGCCGCTCTTGGTCACCAGCGACATCACGATGCCGATGGTGGTCGTCTTGCCGGCGCCATTCGGCCCCAGCAGCGCGAAGAAATCCCCCTCCTCGACGTCGAGGTCGATGCCGGAGAGCGCCTGCACGCCATTGCGATAGGTCTTGGTCAGGCCGCGGATCGAAAGCGCCTTCATGGAGCCCCGGGGGAACGGTGGAATGCGTGCGGACAGGCGCGCAGCGTAGCTTTCGGCCTGCTCCCCGGCAACCGAACGGCTGCGCCGCCGACGCGCGGCGCCGGCGGTCAGGCGTTCGCAGCCCGCCGCGGCTTGCGCTGCAGCGCCTGCTGGCGCGCGCTCTCCGCGCCCTGGATCTGCAGCCCGAGCCGCTGCAGCTCGTCCACCGCGCGCTCGTCCGGGTGCGCGGCGCAGCCCTCGAACTGCAGCCAGAACCGCGCGCGCGAGCCGAATCGCGCGGCCAGCGCCGGCGCGACGCGGCGCGCGAGGCGATCGACGGCGGCCACCGGCAGGCGTGCGAGCGCCGTGATCGTCGCGGCAGACGTGCCGAACGTGAGGCGTGCTGCGGCCGGGCGCGTCTGCGCAAGATGCCACGCGAGCATGACCGCCGCGCGCGCGAACGCGACCAGGCGCTCGTCGCAGCCCGCCGTGGGCGGCGCATCCTGCACGCTGCCGGCCGCGGCGGCCTCGCCCTCCCAGAAGCCGCCGTCGCCGAAGCGCAGGTCGAACAGCGCGTAGGGCAGCCGCTCGCAGAGGCGGTCGCCGGCGTCCGGGTGGATCAGCGAGTCGATCGCGCGCGCCGGCAGCCCGGCAATGAGCTTCAGCCGGCCCTCCTCGGCCAGGTCGGAAGCGAGCCCCAGGAACGCGTGATTGACCGAACCGAGCGCCCGGCGCGTCGCGGCGTCGAGCAGGCTGTGTTCGGACCATTCCGCGGGACCCGCCGGCGGAGCCAGCGCGAGCGGCTGCTGAGGGTGCATGGCATTTCTCCCCGATGACGTGCCATTCGGACGGCGGCCGGCTCTGTGGCCGGTCTCAGAGTTGCTGGTACGATAATACCAGTCCTTCCAGGACGTCAAGGCAGCCATCATGCGCATCACCGACGACCGCTACACGCGCGACCGGCTCCGGCTCGACCTCGCGCTGCGGCTCATCCGCCACGAGGCGCGCACCCGCACCATCCGCAGCTGGACCGGCCTCACCGACGACCGCATCCGCAAGCTGTACCGCGCCTACGTCGCGGACGCGGGCCGGCGCGACGTCCGCCGCCGGCGCGGCAAGAGCCCGCGCCAGAGCGCCTGGTTCATGAGGAACGCGGTCATCCGGCGCGAGGCCGCCGGCCTGGCGACGCTCCTGTGCGTGCTCGGGCTGCTGCGGCGCGACACCAGCGCCGCGCCGGGCGCGGTCGAGCAATTGCACTGGGGCGAGCGCTTCTGCGAGGCCTACGAGACCTTCCTGAGCCTGAACCGCCAGCCGCAGATCTCCTTCGAGCACGCCTGCCACCTGCTGCGCTCGCTCGAGAAGCAGAACGAGATCTGCCTCGACGACTGCGAGGGCTGCGGCAGCCTGCTGGTCGTGATGCGCTACGCGGAGCGCCCCAAGGTCTGCGAGTTCTGCGCGGGGACGCGGCCGCCCGCGCGGCCCGGGCTGGCGGTGGGCGACTGCTAGAATGTGGCCTTCGCCAATGACCTGCGAGTGCCCATGCGTTCCGAATTGGAGCGGCCGAACGTCTTTGCCGGGCCGCACGTCGACCGGCTGAAGTTCGCGCAGGCCGATGCCGGGACGGTCGCGCGCTGGATCGCCGACGGCTCCGCCCGCCTGGTGCCGGTCTGGAAATCGCGCTGCCCGCTGATTCGCGAGCCCTCCCCCAGCGCCTGCCTGCTGCCGGTCGGCAGCGGCCCGCTCGCAGGCGTTGGCATGGACGACATGATCCTGCTCGGCGAGTACCACGGCCTGGCCGTGTTCACGACCGAGATCGAGGCGGATGCGCCGCCGCCGCTCGACGGCGGCGCGGAATTCGCCGACCTGCGGCTCGCCGCCAGCCTGTTGCCGCACGACGAGGCAGGCCTGCTCGCCTATGCGCGCGCGATGATCTCCTTCCGCCACCGCCATCGCTTCTGCGGCAGCTGCGGCGCGCCGACGCGCCCCGAGCGCAACGGCCGTGTCATGACCTGCACGAGCGAGGCCTGCCGCACCGAGTTCTACCCGCGCGTGGATCCCGCCGTCATCGTGCTGGTGACGCACGGCGACCGCGTGCTGCTCGGACGCCAGCCCGGATGGCCGGCTGGCCGTTATTCGACTATCGCGGGCTTCGTCGAGCCGGGCGAGAGCCTCGAGGACGCGGTGCGCCGCGAAGTGCTGGAGGAAGCCGGCATCGAGACTGGCGCGCTGACTTACCAGTCCTCGCAGCCCTGGCCGTTCCCGCGCTCGCTGATGCTGGGATTCCGCGCCGAGGCGCGCAGCACCGACGTGAAGCTCGGCGATGCCGAGCTCGAGGACGCGCGCTGGTTCGGCCGGGAGGAGTTGGCGACCGGGTCCATGCTTCCATTCCCGCAATCGATTGCATTCCGGCTGGTCGAGGAGTGGTACGACGCGGGCGCCGC
>CAZYPM010000107.1:5602-6953 GCA_964649205.1 uncultured Steroidobacteraceae bacterium | reverse complement strand
GGGTGGTAGTAGGAGATGAACTGCAGCGCGTCGGCGACGCTCTGCACGAAGTCGGCTTCGCGGATCACCGGGGCCGCCATGGCCCCATCATATCACCGCAGGAAGGCGGCCCCGCGGGTCAGGAAGGTGTAGTCGCCCTCGATCGCCATGAAGCCGATCAGGATCAGCAGGCACAGCGGCGGCACCAGGATCGCGAGCTTGAGCGCGAGCCGCTCCCAGGCCATGTGCATGAAGATAGCGACGATGAAGCCGGCCTTCAGCAGCATGAAGACGATGATCAGCGACCAGCGCAGGTAGCCCTGCAGGTGGTAGTAGTCGACCAGGTAGGAAAAGGTGCTGAGCACGAACAGCAGCACCCAGATCCACAGGTAGATCGCAAGCGGGTGCTGCTGGCCTTCTTTGGCGTGGTCGGTCATGGGGCCCTACCAGAGATAGAAGAACGCGAAGATGAACACCCACACGAGGTCGACGAAGTGCCAGTACAGGCCGGCGACCTCGACCGTCTCGTAGCTGCCGCGCTTGTCGTAGAAGCCGCTGTGCACGCGCTTGGCCGTGACCAGCAGGTAGATGACGCCCGCCGTCACGTGGCAGCCGTGGAAGCCCGTGATCATGAAGAACGCGGAGCCGAACTGCGGCGCGCCCCAGGGGTTCCCCCAGGGCCGCACGCCGTCCATGATCAGCTTGGTCCACTCGAAGGCCTGCATGCCGACGAAGGTGGCGCCGAGCGCCGCGGTCGCGACCAGGAGCATGACGGTCCGGCGCTTGTCGCGGCGGTACCCGTAGTTCACGGCCAGCGCCATCGTGCCGCTGGAGGTGATCAGCACGAAGGTCATGATCGCGATCAGGATCAGCGGGATGTCCTGACCGAACATGTGCAACGCGAACACTTCGCTCGGATACGGCCAGGGCTCGGTGGTGGACATCCTGACGTTCATGTAGGCCGTCAGGAAGCAGGTGAAGATGAAGGTGTCGGAGAGCAGGAAGATCCACATCATGGCCTTCCCCCACGGCACCGGGAAGGCCTGCTTGTCGGCCGCGAAATCCCCCACGACCTGCTGGAGCGGACTCAGGGCGGCGGCTTGGGCATCGGTGGCCATCGGTGGAGCTTCCTCTTACAGGAACAGCAGCACGCCGAACACGGCGAGCCAGACCAGCAGCAGGAAATGCCAGTAGGTCGCGCACAGCGAGAGGCTCTGGCGCAGGTCGATGATCTCGGCGCCGGCTGAGAACCGCTTCGCCGTGCGGCCGAGCACGTAGAGCCCGCCGACCAGGTGCAGGCCGTGGATCGTCGTCAGCACGTAGAAGAAGGCGATGGCCGGGCTGCCCTGCAGGAAATAGAGCGAGGGCCCGA
>CAZYPM010000107.1:0-5502 GCA_964649205.1 uncultured Steroidobacteraceae bacterium | reverse complement strand
TACCAGTGGTAGATCGCGCCGAACACCACCAGGATCGGCGAGACGCCCATGACCATGTGGAAGTGGCCGACCACGAAGTAGGTGTCGGACAGCGGCAGGTCCACCGTCACGTTGCCGAGGAACAGGCCGGTGAGGCCGCCGTGGATGAAGGTGAAGATGAAGCCGATCGCGAACAGCATCGGCACGTTCAGGTGGATGTTGCCCTTCCACAGCGTCAGCACCCAGTTGTAGACCTTGATCGCGGTCGGCACGGCGATGATCAGCGTCGTGGTGGCGAAGAAGAACCCGAAGTAGGGGTTCATGCCGGACACGTACATGTGGTGCGCCCACACCACGAACGACAGCCCGCCGATCGCGAGGATCGCCCAGACCATCATGCGGTAGCCGAAGATGTTCTTGCGCGCGTGCGTGGAGAGCAGGTCCGAGACGATGCCGAAGGCCGGCAGCGCGACGATGTACACCTCGGGGTGGCCGAAGAACCAGAACAGGTGCTGGAACAGCAGCGGGCTGCCGCCGTCGTGGGTCGGCTCCCCGCCCATGGAGTTCAGCGCCGGCATGAAGAAGCTGGTGCCGAGCGTGCCGTCGAGCGTCATCATGATCGCGGACACGAACAGGGCGGGGAAGGCGAGCAGGCCGAGGATGGTCGCCATGAAGATGCCCCAGACCGAGAGCGGCATGCGCATCAGCGTCATGCCCTTGCAGCGGGCCTGCAGCACCGTGGTGACGTAGTTGAGGCCGCCCATGGTGAAGGCGACGATGAAGATGCCGAGCGAGACCAGCATCAGGATGATGCCGAGGCCCGCGCCCGGCGTGCCGGGCAGCACCGCCTGCGGCGGGTAGAGCGTCCAGCCGGCGCCGGTCGGGCCGCCGGGCACGAAGAAACTCGCCAGCAGCACGATGACGGCCAGCAGGTACACCCAGAAGCTCAGCATGTTCATGTACGGGAACACCATGTCCCGGGCGCCGCACATGAGCGGGATCAGGTAATTGCCGAAGCCGCCGAGGAACAGCGCGGTCAGCAGGTAGATCACCATGATCATGCCGTGCATGGTGATGAACTGGTAATAGCTGTTCGGATCGACGAAGTGGAACTGGTCCGGGAAGCCGAGCTGCAGGCGCATCAGGCCCGAGAGCACGAGCGCGACCAGGCCGACGAAGATCGCGACCAGCGCGTACTGGATCGCGATGACCTTGTGGTCCTGGCTCCAGATGTACTTCTCGATGAAGGTGTGCGGATCGTGGATCGGGGCGTCACGATCAGCGATAGCGACGAATGCCATCAGTTCCCCCTCCCGTCGGCCATCGCGGTGACCGCCGGCCTGGGATCGAGCGTGTTGATGTAGGCGACGATGTCGTGGATGGCCTCGTCGTCCTTCAGCATGTCGGACACCGTCGCCATCTGCCAGCCGTAGAAGTCCTGGCGGTGCGCGCCGCGCACGCGCTCACGGAAGTTCTGCAGCTGCCGCACCAGGTACCAGTCCGACATCTCCGCGAGCCGCGGCGCGTTCAGCGCCCAGATACCTTCGCCCTGCTTGCCGTGGCAGGACGCGCAGGTGGTGAAGAGCCGGCGCCCGCGCTTCGCGTCGCCGGAGACCGTCGTCTGAGGCTCGTGGCCCGGCAGCGTCTCGACATAGGCGGCGAGGTTGCGGATCGCAGCTTCGTCGGGAAGCATCGTGGCGAAGGCGCGCATCTGCGCGCCGTAGGTGTCGTTCTGGTGCGTGCCGCGCAGGCCCGCGCGGAAGGCGCGCAGCTGGCGGCCCACGTACCAGGCCTGCTGGCCGGCCAGGCGCGGCGCATTCAGCGCCGGATTGCCCTCGCCCGAAGGCCCGTGGCAGGCCATGCAGGTCGTGTACTGCGCGGCGCCCGCGGCCGGATCCGCCGCGGCCAGCGCCTGCATCTCGCCGAAGGTCGGCTGCGCCGCGAGCCAGGCCTCGTGCTCCTCGCGCGGCGTGACGACGACGCGCCCGCGCATCGCGAAGTGGCCGACGCCGCAGAGCTCCTCGCACAGGATCTCGTACTCGCCCGGCTTGGTCGGCGTGAGCCAGAGGTAGGTGATCATGCCCGGGACCAGGTCCATCTTGACCCGGAACTGCGTGACCGTGAAGTTGTGCAGCACGTCCTTCGAGCGCAGCAGCACCTTCACCGGCTGGTCCAGCGGCAGGCGCAGCTCGGGGCTCGCGACCAGGCGGTCGTCGCGGCCCTTCGGGTCCTCGGGATCGAGGCCGAAGGGATTCTCCGGCGTGACCAGCGCGGCGGAAGTCGCGCCCAGCTCGCCGTCGTCGCCCGGGAAGCGGAAGCTCCAGTGCCACTGCTGGCCGACCGCCTCGACGATCCGCGCGTCCTCCGGGACGATCACGAACTTGCCCCAGACGAACAGGCCCGGCGCCAGCATCGCGGCCACGCCGATCGAGGTCACGATCGTGAGCCACCACTCGAGCTTCTTGTTCTCGGGTTCGTAGTCCGCCTTCTGGTCCTTGCGGTGGCGGTAGCGCCAGACCACCCAGGCCAGGAACAGGTTGACGATCACGAACACGATGCCGGTGACCCAGAAGGTCAGGATCACGGTGTCGTCCATGGTGGACCAGTTCGACGCGATCGGCGTGAACCACCAGGGACTGGCGAAGTGGAAGATGACCGAACCGACGACGAGAAGGACCAGGACTACCGCAATCGCCATCGGGGCGCCCCCTGTTTACGCGCGGACCCGATCGCCGGCGGCCCGGCGGCGGCGCACCGCCGTGAATGGATTGACGAAATGGCTGTCCACGCCCGCGAATTCCGCCTCCGGGTGGCGCCGGCTCATCATGTGCCGCACCGCCGACTCCTGGTCCTTGCGCGCGTAGATCAGGACCAGGTACTTGCCGGCCTCGATGTCGTCGTGGAAACGCTCGAGCTTCTTGTTCTCCTTCTCGACGCCGATCAGTCCCCCTTCCCAGGCGCCGAACAGCGTCGCGACACCGCACAGTGCGACGTACACGAACCACGGGATGTTCTGGAACGGGCCGAAGTTGTCCAGCAGGATGCAGCCGACCACGCCGGCAAACAGGCCGATCGCCGCACCGATGAAGCCTTCGCGCACGACGTCCAGCGTCTCGAGGTAGTTGCCGGAGTGGATGTGCCGCTTCTTGAGCCCCGACTCGTCCTTCGCGATCACGTGCACGAAGAAGTCGTCGATGCCGACGTCGTGCAGGTCCTCGGAAACCCGAGAGGTGCTCTCGAGTTCGGGTGCGACGTAATACAGACATTTCATCTGTGGATCCCCCCGCAGCGCCTGAGTCTTGCACAACCCCCCGGGCTTGGGAAGCCTGCGGGCGGGCGGCCCGGGGCCGAAGCCGCCGGATTCAGGGAGTTTTCGGCTTCGCCAGCAGCCATTCGAGCGCCATGGCCTCGTCCGTGAAGACGCGCAGCAGCGCGCCCCGGTTGGTGGCCACGATCTCGCCAAAGCGCTGCGGGTGCACCATCGGTTCGTGACCGAGCAGCGCCAGGCGGATGCGCGGCGTGATGCTCGCCTGCAGCTGCGCGACCTGCACGGCCTGGTCGTAGCGCTCCGACATCGAGGGCGCGGGTCCCGTCACCTGGCGGACGTCCACCAGCGCGGCGACGCGGCCGGTACGCGACGCCGCGATGAATGCCTCCTTCGCGACGTAGAGCTGCGCGCCGGGAAAGTAGGCGCCGGTGCAGACGAGCTCGACATGCTCCGGGTGCTCGCGCACCTCGCAGCGGATGTTGCCGGCGGATCCCTCGCCCTGGCCCGTCATGCCTGCCGGTGCTTCAGCTCGCCGCCGGCCAGAGCCAGCCGAACGCGCCGCCGGTCAGCAGCGCGTAGATGAATCCATCGAGTGTCAGCTTGAGCGTGGTGGACCACGGCCGGCTGTACCAGATGGACTGCTGCCAGAGCGCGACGGCATACGCGAGGAAGGCGGCCGTGCCGGCGACGCGGAATACCGTGAGGTAGTGGGCGCCCGGATCGAGCGTGCGGCTCGCCACGTAGGCGGCGAGGATGCCGACGACCAGGCAGTAGACGAACCACTGCCCCAGCGCCTTGCCCATGGACACCGGCCCGTTCGGCAGCACCGTCATGAGCAGGACGGGCCCGCGCTTGAGCTTTTCGACGAATTCGGGCGACTTCATCGCCTTCATGTCGGGGGCGCGCGGCAGCATGTACTCGCCCGGCTTGATCGCGAACGGGCGCAACGCGTCCAGCAGGCGATCCTGGTCCGGCACGGCGGGGCACTCGCCGCGATGCCAGAGCGGCGCCATGTGGATGATGGAGCTCGCGATGAACACGAGCACCGCGGCGACGAGGATCGGCAGCCAGAGTGCGGCGATGGTGGTCATGGGTTCCTCCCGATGGAGCGGTAGATGCCGGCGCCCAGCAGGGCGCCCACGATCGGCGCGAGCCAGAACAGCCACAGCTGCGCGGTCGCCCAGCCGCCGACGTAGATCGCGACCCCCGTGCTGCGCGCAGGGTTCACGGAGGTGTTCGAGACCGGGATGCTGATCAGGTGGATCAGGCAGAGCGCGAGCCCGATCGCGAGCGGCGCGAAGCCCGCGGGCGCGCGGCCGTCGGTAGCGCCCAGGATGATGAGCAGGAACATCGCGGTCATGACGACTTCGCAGATCAGCACGGCCGTCATCGAGTAGCCGCCGGGCGAATGCTCGCCGAAGCCGTTCGAGGCGAAGCCCGCTGCGACGTCAAAGCCTGGCGCGCCACTGGCGATCAGGTACAGCACGCCGCCCGCGGCGATGCCGCCCAGCACCTGGGCCACGACGTAGGGCAGCAGCTCGCCGGCCGCGAATCGCCCGCCGGCCCAGAGGCCGATCGAGACCGCCGGATTGAGGTGCGCGCCCGAAATGTGGCCGACGGCGTAGGCCATCGTGACGACGGTCAGGCCGAAGGCGAGCGCGACGCCGAGCAGGCCGATGCCGAGCTCCGGGAATGCCGCCGCGAGCACCGCGCTGCCGCAGCCCCCGAGTACCAGCCAGAACGTGCCGAAGAATTCAGCCAGGTAGCGGTTCATGCCGGCATCCCCCCAGTCTTGCCCCCGTGAGCGCGGATCATAGACCCGGAAGCTGCGCCCGGGTATCCAGTTCGTGGCCCTTGCGGCCGCCGCGCACCAGGGCCCCCTGGCCGAGGGTGGTTTCCACCATGACCTTGGCCATGTCCACGGCCCGGTGCGCCAGCGCCGCCGCGCCCTCGTGCAGCGCCTTCGAGTCGCGCACGTACTGCTCGTTGTTCTCCATGTCCTCGGCGCTCCAGCCGCGCGAATGGGCGACGAACGGGAACTGCGGGAACTGGCAGCCGAGCTCGGCAAAGAAAGTCAGCATCTGGCCGGCGACGCCCTGCACGTTGTCCTGGCCGCCGGTGATGATGAGCGCCACGACCTTGTTGCGCATCAGGTGGCGGTTCGCGACCGTCTCCTGGTTCTGGATGCAGTTCATGCGCTCGACCATCTTGTAGTACAGGCTGCTGGCGCCGCCCCAGCGGATCGGCGTCGCGAC
>CAZYPM010000106.1:0-7002 GCA_964649205.1 uncultured Steroidobacteraceae bacterium | reverse complement strand
CTGCTGCGCGACGGCGAAATCGTCGCCGCCGCCCAGGAAGAGCGTTTCACGCGCAAGAAGCACGACGCGCGCTTTCCGCACCACGCCGTCGCCTACTGCCTGGCCGAAGCCGGCATCGGCGCCGCGGATCTCGACCACGTCGCGTTCTACGACAAGCCGTTCCTGAAGTTCGAGCGACTGCTGGAGACCTACCTCGCCTTTGCACCCAGGGGCTTCCGGTCGTTTCGCATCGCCATCCCGGTCTGGCTGCGCGAGAAACTGTTTCTCAAGGACCTGCTGATCCGCGAACTGAAGAAGGTCGATCCGAAAGCCGACTGGTTCCGGAAGCTGCTGTTCGGAGAGCATCACCTGAGCCATGCCGCGAGCGCCTTCTACCCGTCGCCGTTCGACGAGGCCGCGGTGCTGACCCTGGACGGTGTCGGAGAATGGGCTACCAGTTCGCTGGCGATCGGCCGCGGCAACCGGCTGGAGATGCAGCGCGAAATCCACTTCCCGCATTCGATCGGGCTGCTGTATTCCGCCTTCACCTACTACACCGGCTTCAAGGTCAACTCCGGTGAGTACAAGGTGATGGGTCTCGCCCCTTATGGCGAGCCGCGGTTCGCCGACCTGATCCTGAAGCACCTCGTGGATCTCAAGGAAGACGGCAGCTTCCGCCTCGACCAGCAGTACTTCGACTACTGCACCGGCCTGACGATGACGAATGGCAGGTTCGACGAGCTGTTCGGCGGGCCGCGGCGCAAGCCCGAGGAGCTGCTCACCCAGCGCCACATGGACCTTGCGGCCTCGGTGCAGAAGGTGACCGAGGAGGTCATGCTCCGGCTCACGCGTTCGCTGGCGCGCGAAACCGGCCAACGGAACCTGTGCCTCGCCGGCGGCGTCGCCCTCAACTGCGTCGCCAACGGCAAGATCCTGCGCGATGGCGCATTCCAGCGCATCTGGATCCAGCCGGCCGCAGGCGACGCCGGCGGCGCACTGGGCGCCGCGCTGTCCACCTACTACGGCATGCACGAGGGCAAGCGCGCGGCAGGCAACGGGCACGACCGCATGCGCGGCGCCTACCTGGGGCCGGCCTTCGCGCAGGACGACATCGAGCGGCGACTGACCGCCGCGGGCGCGAAGTTCGACCGGCTGAGCGAGCAGGACATGATCTCGCGGGCCGCGCGCGACCTGGCCGACGGCAAGGCGCTCGGCTGGTTCCAGGGGCGCATGGAATTCGGCCCGCGCGCGCTCGGCGGCCGCTCGATCCTGGGCGATGCCCGTTCGCCCACCATGCAGAAGATGCTGAACCTCAAGGTCAAGTATCGCGAGTCGTTCCGGCCGTTCGCGCCGGCGGTGCTGCGCGAGGACGTTTCCGACTGGTTCGAGCTCGATGACGACAGCCCTTACATGCTGCTGGTCGCGGACGTCGTCGGGCGCCGCCGCCGGGCCATGACCGCGGAGGAGCAGGCGCTGTTCGGCATCGACAAGCTCAACGTGCCGCGCTCGGACATCCCGGCGGTCACACACGTGGACTACTCGGCGCGGGTGCAGACCGTCCACCAGGACACGAACCCGCGCTACTACGCGCTGATCCGCGAGTTCAAGCGCCACACCGGCTGCCCGGTCATCGTCAACACCAGCTTCAACGTGCGCGGCGAACCGATCGTGGGGTCTCCGGAGGATGCCTTCCGGTGCTTCATGGGCACCGAGATCGACGCGCTGGCGGTCGGCAACTGCTACCTGGAAAAGTCGGCGCAGGATCCGGCGCTGAAGCTGGACTACAAGAATGAATTCGAACTGGATTAGCTGGATTCCGTCGTAGCCGCGCCGTCCGGGCCCGGCCCGGTGAGCAGGCACGACTTCGGTGATGAGTCGCATGAGCCGTTGGAAAGCCATCGCCTGGTTGGGTCTGGCCTCCATCCTGGTCGTCGCAGCCATCGAGCTTGGCCTGCGACTCACCGGACTGGGTCCATCCGCCGTGCACACGGTCTCCACCGACGAATTCGAGCGGATCCCAGGCATGTATTCGCCTGGCCAGCACCTGACCGTGCGCCAGATACGTGAGCTCCCGTATCAGCTCTCCACCAACTCCCTGGGCTACCGTGGCGCCGAGTTCCCGCTTCGCAAGCCGGCCGGTGAATCCCGGGTCCTCGTGATCGGTGATTCCTACGTATTCGGTGATTTCGTCGATGACGGAGACACGTTGCCCGCCCAGCTGGAATCGGCGCTGCGCCCGCACTGCGCCACCCTGCGCGTCATCAATGCCGGGCTGAGCGGCAGCTCCATCGATGGTCAAATTCACATCGCGACCCGCGCGCTGGCCGTCGAGCCCGACGTCGTGCTGCTGGTCTTCTCGGAAAATGACGTTGCGGGACTCGCCGGCACGCCGTACTGGGAGCAGTTGGCCCGTGCCCGTACAGCAAAATCGCGCTTTCCCATGTCATTGCTATATGCCGCCGGACGCGACACAGCCATCTGGACGGCGCTGATGCGTGCACGGGCGAATGTCCGCTCCTGGGCCAGGCGCAGCCCCGCCCCCGCGGCCGAGCCGGCCCAGGACATGCGGCAGCGCGACACGCTGCGCGCCCGATATGGCGCCGTACTCGGGCAATTGCGGGATGCGATGCGTTCTCAAGGAATACCGCTGATCGCCACTGCGTTTCCGTCGCACCTGACCCTGCGCGGGCAGGCCTCCCACGAGAACGTTGCGTGGTTTGCGGCTACTTCCGCTCAGCACGGCCTGGAGTACATCGACCTGTTGGGTTGGCTGGCAGCCCAGGCGGAACCCCGCGAGCGCCTTTATCTGCTGCCCTGGGACGGTCACCCATCGCCCTTTGGGCATGCAACAGCGGCAGCGCATCTGGCTCGCAGCTTGCTGCGAATGGAACCGCTGAATGCCCGCTGCAACTCGCCGTCATCCTGACAAGACGATGGGCAGCCGTTCGCATTCGGTGCTCAGGCACTGCCTTCTGTTCCTGCCCTACGTGGCGCTTCTGGGTGTCGTGCTGCTGCTGTTCCTCGGATACCGCGTAACGGCAGTCCTGCGGCAGCCCGCTTCCTACGACTTTGCAGGCTCAATCGTGCAAACGCTGACGCGCGCCGTCTATTGGCGCACGCGGACGCACTGGCAAATGGTCCGTGAGTGCGCGCAATTCGATGTCGAGCTCCTGTACCGGCCACGACCCGGGAGCTGCGAGTTCCGCAATGCCGAGTTCTCCACGACCATGCGATTTGACGATCGCGGTGCCCGTTGGACACCGGAGCCATCCATCACGGATGGCACAGGGCAGCTGCCGCGGATCATCGTATTGGGCGACTCCTACGCGATGGGCTGGGGTGTCGACGATGACCAGACCTTTGCCTCCGTCCTGACGTCACGGTTCGGGTACCCAACGGTCAACCTGGGCGTGTCGAGCTATGCCACGCCCCGCGAGCTCCGGCGCCTCGAACGGGACTTCGAACTGCGTGACGACGACATCATCGTGATCCAGTACTCCGAGAACGACCTCGAGGAGAACCGTGCATTTGCCGGCGTGCGCCGGACCGGCCCTTATGAGCCTGGCGAGCTGGAAGCGATGCAGACTTATCGCCCCACGCCGGTGGCCACGGTCCCGGTCGCCGGCTTGATTCTCCGCATCGCGGCCCATGATCTCATTGCGCGCGCCGCCGCGATTTTCCGCCGGACTGGCGCTCCTGCAGGTGGCCAGCTGGATCACACCGAGGCATTCCTCGCGGTGCTCGACACGCACTCGCAGTGGCGCAAACACAGGACTTTCATCGTGCCGATCAACCGGCCGGGCCAGAACATCCCGCTCGCCGAGTCTCGCCTCAGAGCCGCCGGCGTCGAACTGATTGTCCCCCGACTCCAGTCTGGCGACTTCTTCTCGATCGATGATCACCTGCGTCCACGCGGCCACGATGCGGTCGCCGCCGCCATAGCGGATCGACTGGGTGAGCCTGATGCAGACTGAGGGCGGTCCCTGAATCGGCCGTCACGACGCGCGGCCTGCGCACATGTCAGCGCGGCCTAGGATTTTCGCGGGTTTCGGCACACGGCAACGATGTAGCGCGGCCGCAAGTTCACGAACGGCAAGCTGAAGTCCAGCGGCTGCGTCACTTCCCACTTGCGCAGCCGTGGGAGCACATCCGGCTTCGCCAGCCTGAGAATCAGGTTGGCCAGCGTCCGGGAGCCCGGAAACCACCCTTTGCCCACATAGAGAAACTGGTCGAAGAACTCGACTTCACCAAAGTAGCGTTTGAGCAGAGCCATGAATTCTTCCGCATTCCACTCGCGCACGTGGTAAGGATTGTGCGGCTTGTCCGACAGGCTGCCCCCGTCACGGTTCGGCGTCGACACGATGAAGGTCCCGTTATCCGGGAGGATCCCGACCACGGCCTTCAGGAAGCGCTCAGGCTCCTCCAGGTGCTCGATCGTCTCGAGCGAATTGACAGCCTCAATGTCGGTGAAGTCACCGATGTCGAGCGCGCTCCCCTGCCGGAACTCGAGGCCGGGGCATGAGTAGTGGGACTTGGCGTGCGCGATCGCTTCTTCAGAGATGTCAACGCCGGTAACGCGGACCTTGCCGCTGCGCGCCAGGAAGTGGGTGCCGTAGCCGGTTCCGCAGGCGACATCGAGCACCCTCTTGTTCGCGAGGAACGGCAGCGCGAACTCGTAGCGGGTGATGTGCTGGCGCCAGACATTGTCGTCTGCTTCCGATTCGATGATCCGCTCGAGTTCTTGCATGCAAAGCCTCGCGTGACAGGATGAGTCGCGTCACAGACCGGGCGGCACCGGGCGCCCGGCCTGCGACGAACAGCATACGGGATCGATGCCGGTCCTGGGTCGCGGTGCGAGCGGAGCGTGAGCCGCGTCGCAGCCGGCCGTCGCCGGCAGGTCGCGATCGTGGCCTGGCGGCCCATCGGCCGCCGGCGAGACTCAGTTGCTCATCAGGGCCGCGACTTCGCTGGCATCCAGCGCGCGGTCGTAGATGCGGATGTCATCCACGACGCCGCCGAAGAACTGGTCGCGGACCGTATTGCGTCCGAACAGCAATGGCCGGGATTCCGCATCCGGCGGTCCGGATGGGGAAGCATTGCTGGTCACCAGCACGCCGTCACGGTACGCACGCAGCGTTTCACCGTCGTAGGTCGCCACCAGGCGATACCACGTGTTCGCCGCGAGCGCGCCGAAACTGGCGGCATGCCAGCGGCCGGCGACCCGCAGTGCCGCCACTCCGCGGAACGAAGCCTCGGGGTGATTCCAGACGATCTGGAAGTTCGTCTCGCGCTGGATCGGCCCGCTCGACGGACCGTTGCCTGGCGCCGCCGGGCTGCGGACCCAGACCGCGATGGTCCAGGACGGCACGTCCTGGGTGAAGCTGGTCGAAATATAGTCGTTCACGCCGTCGAAACTGAGCCCGCCGCCGAACACGCCGCTGGTCCAGACGGGACCGTTCTGCAGCGTGCCATTCATGCCGCGTCCGGCATCGACAGCGACCGTTCCTGAGCCTTCGTCCAGCCTCCAGTGCCAGGTTGCACTGGACGGAATCGGGATCGTTGCACTCACCTGCGCCGATCTCGAGGATTCGAAGCCGCCCGCATCCACGGCCGACACCACGTAGTAGCTGGTGCTGCCCTGAGCGAGGCCGGTGTCAATGTAGCTGCTGCCGGACACCAATGCCGGCCCGATCGGCGAATAAGGCCCTCCGGACGTCGAACTGCGAAACACGCGATATCCGGCGAGGTCCTGTTCGGCATTGTCCGCCCAGTCGAGCGTGACATTGCCGCCACTCACCGTCGCAGTCAGGCCGGTGGGTGCAGCGGGCGGCACGTCGCCGGTCAGCGCCGAAGCCTCGCCTGAACGCGGACCCTCCAGGCCGGTGCCGTTGACCGCGCTGACCTGGTAGTAATAGGTGGTGCTCGCGGCGCCGCTGGGATCCACGGCACCCAGGCTGCCGCCGCCGACGAAGCCGAGCACCGACTTCGGACCGCCGGCAGTCGTCCCGCGGTAGACCCGGTACTGGCTGATGCCGGACTCGGGATCGCCGGCCGGCGACCAGAACAGGCTGACCGTCTGGCCGCTGACACTCGTCAACAGCCCGGTCGGCGCGCTGGGCGGCGTGGCATCCAGGCCCTGCGACATCAGCGCGGCGATTTCCGGTCCGCTCAAGGCGCGGTTGTAGATGTACACGTCGTCGATGGCGCCGGCGAAATACTGGTCGCGCGCGACGTGCCGGCCGAACAACAGCGCACGGGACTCCGCGTCGGGCGGACCCGATGGAGACGTGTTGCTGGTGATCAGGACGCCATCGCGGTAGGTGCGCAGGGTTTCGCCGTCGTAAGTCGCCGCCAGGTGGTACCAGACATTTCCGGACAAGGGCCCGAAGCTCGCCGAGTACCAGCGGCCGCCGACCCGCATCGCTGCCGCGCCACGGAACTGGGCGTCGCCGTGGTTCCAGACGATCTGGTAATTGGCCTCGCGGTGCACGGGACCACTCGCCGGTCCATTGGCGGGTGCCGCCGGACTCCTGACCCAGGTCGCGATGGTCCAGTTGGCGAGGTTCTGCGTGAAGGTGGTCGAGACGTAGTCGTTCACACCGTCGAGGCTGACCGCGCCACCGACGGGCCCGGTCGTCCAGCTGGCACCGTTCATCAGTGTCGCATTGACCTGGAAGCCTCGTCCGTTGGCTGTCGTTCCGGATCCCTCGTCGAAGGCCCACGCCAGCGGGTAATTCAGCGGCGCGCCGCGGCGGTGGTAAATGCGCTGGCTGCCATCGTCCGCCCACAGATAGGCCCAGATTTCGCCGCCATTGGTGCGAAATACGAATGGCGACGTCAATGCCTGGTCGCTGATCAACAGTTGATGATTGACCCAGTTCACCAGGTTGGTGGAGGTTGCGTGCCACATCCCGTTATTGGCGGTGTGGTAATACAGGTGATAGGTCGACCCGTCCTTGAGGATCGAATCCGGCGCGGTGAATGCCGTCGCCGAAATCACCGGGTTCGCCACGCTGTCAGTCC
>CAZYPM010000105.1:0-7225 GCA_964649205.1 uncultured Steroidobacteraceae bacterium | reverse complement strand
TCCGCCTCCTCCGCCCCCTTGCGCGGATCATGCTCCGGCACGGCCTGTCGACTTATGATTTTGCGCGAGTCGCCAATATTGCCTTTGTTCAGGCGGCGCGGGATATCCTGCGCGAACAGGGTAGACCGCTGAGTTTCTCGCGTATTTCTACAATTACTGGCCTGCACCGTCACGTGGTCAGCGATATTGTTAACTCGGATGCCAGCAAGCCGATCGACCCGGCCGCAGAGAAGGACTACCAACGCAATCGCCTGGCCCGGGTGTTGGCGGGCTGGTTTGAAAGCCCCGAATACACCGACAGCGAGGGTCGGCCGCGCACGCTGCCGATCGAGGGTCCCGAGCCATCCTTCGAAACGCTGGTGCGGGCCTACAGCGGCGATATCTACCCAGCCATCATCCTGGACGAGTTGCAGCGTGTCGGCGCCGTTCGGAAGCTGAAGGACGGCAGCTTGCGCGCGGTGTCGCGGCGCTATACCCAGGGCGGTGCCGAACCGGCCGTGATCGAGCACCTGGGCAGCACGGCACGCGACGTGCTCCGCACGCTGGAGCACAACATGTCCGCTCCCGCCGAGTCGCGGCTGTTCGAGGACACCGTGATCTCCGCCACGCTCGACCGCGCATCAATCCCGCTGTTCCGCCTCCTGCTGCGCCAGCGTGGTGCGGCATTCCTCGAGGACATCGAGGGCTGGGTCTCGGAACACGAGAAGCCGGATTCTGGAGATGCGGTGCGGGCCGGCGTCATCGTGCAGATGATCCTGGACGATCACGCGGAGGATTCCGGTGAGCCGCCGCGGCCGCAGCGCGGTTGATCAGCGCTTGCTGCCGATCATCCTGAGGAACTCGTCTTCGTCCAGGATGGTCACGCCGAGCTCCGTCGCCTTGCGCAGCTTCGAGCCGGGTTCCGCTCCCACCACGACATAGTCCGTCTTCTTCGAGACGCTGCCGGACACCTTGCCGCCCCGCTCGCGGATGCGGTCCCCGGCGTCGTCGCGCGACATTCTGGAAAGCGCGCCCGTCAATACGAACGTCTTGCCACCAAGCGCGTCACTGCGCGCCGCCGGGCGGCGCGCCTCCGGCCAGCGCAAGCCGAGACGGATCAGGTTGTCGATCACTCTGGCATTGCGCTTTTCGGCAAGGAAGGCGTGCACGTGTCCCGCCGTGATGGGCCCGATGTCCGGCACCTGCTCGATCTCGGCTGTCGTGGCTGCGCGCAGCGCATCCAGCGTCCGGAATTGCCTGGCGAGCGCCTCGGCCGTGGATTCACCGACGTCGCGGATACCGAGCGCGAACAGGAAACGGGCGAGGGTCGTCTCTTTGCTGTGCTCGAGCGCCGCGATGATGTTGGCTGCGGATTTCTCTCCCATGCGCTCGAGTGCGGCCAGTTGCCTGGCTGTCAGCCGGTACAGGTCCGCGGCATCCCCGACCAGTCCCGCATCCACCAGCTGGTCGACCAGCTTGGCGCCAAGCCCTTCGATGTCGAGCGCGCGACGCGAGGCGAAGTGGCGCAGGGACTCCTTGAGCTGCGCGGGGCAGACCAGCGCACCGGTGCATCGGGCGATGGCCTCGCCCTCCTCGCGCTCGACCGAGGATCCGCAAACCGGGCAAGTGGTCGGCAGGCGCACGACCGACGTCTTCGCCGGGCGCTTATCGAGCATCACGCGCACGACTTCGGGTATCACGTCGCCCGCGCGCCGCAGGATCACCATGTCCCCGACACGAACGTCCTTGCGCTGGAGCTCGTCGATGTTGTGCAGCGTGGCGTTGCTGACCGTGGCGCCGCCGACGAACACGGGCTCCAGCCGTGCCACGGGCGTCAGTGCGCCGGTGCGGCCGACCTGCCATTCGACTGCCTTGACGCGCGTCATTTCCTCCTCGGCCGGGAACTTGTGCGCGATCGCCCAGCGCGGCGCGCGCGCGACGAACCCCAGTTCACGCTGCTCGGCGAGCGAGTCCACCTTGTAGACCACGCCATCGATCTGGTACGGAAGCTTGCTGCGGCGGCGCTCCATCTGCCCGTAGTAGTCCAGCAGTCCTTCGACACCCTTGACCACGCGCAGCTCCGGCGAAGTGCGCAGTCCCCAGTCGCGCAGCGCCGCCAGGATCCGGCTGTGGCGGTCGGGCAATGAACGTCCTTCCGCGGACCCCACCCCGTAGAAGAAGATCTCGAGTGGGCGCGATGCGGCCAGGCGCGGGTCGAGCTGGCGCAGGCTGCCGGCCGCGGCATTGCGGGGGTTAACGAACACCTTCTCGCCCTTCTCGGCTGCGCGCCGGTTCATCTCGCGGAAACCCGCCAGCGACATGAACACCTCGCCGCGCGCTTCGAGCAGCCCGGGCCAACCGCGACCGGTCAATCGCAGCGGCACGCTCTGGATGGTGCGGATGTTGTGCGTGACGTCTTCGCCGACCGTGCCGTCACCGCGGGTTGCGCCGAGCTCGAGCGTGCCGTTGCGGTAGGTCAGGCTGACCGCCAGCCCATCGAGCTTTGGCTCGCAGGAATACTCGATCTCGCGGTCCGTCTCGAGCCGCTCGCGCACGCGCCGGTCGAAGGCCTCGACTTCCTCGCGCGAGAACGCGTTGTCGAGCGACAGCATGGGCGTGCGGTGGCGCACCTCCGCAAAGCCGGCGACCGGCGCGCCGCCCACGCGCTGGGTCGGGGATTCCGGGGTAATGAGCTCCGGGTGCTCGCGCTCGAGCGCGCGCAGCTCGACCAGCAAGCGGTCGAACTCGGCATCCGGGATCTCCGGGTCGTCGAGCACGTGATAGCGGTAGTTGTGGTGCTCGATCTGGGACCGCAGCCGCTCGACTCGCTGCCTGGCGCTTGCGGGTGCCGGTTTCATCAGTAGCGCCGCAGGCGCTTGTGGCGATGCTCGAAGTGCACGAGTTCCTCACGCAGGTTGAGGATGCGCTGCGCGGTCAGCGTGCTGCCCTGCTCGTCCTGCAGCTGCCCGCCGAGGCGCTCCGCGAGACGCCGTCCGGTCGAGAGGATCAGGTCGAAAATGGCGGGCGCTTCCATCACCCCCGGCACGATGCCGAACAGGGAGATGCCCGGAAAAGTCTGCTGGTCCATCCGCTCGGGGTCAAAGGATCCCGGCTCCATCATGCTGGCGACGTAGAAAAGCGTCTTGCCGTCCTCTCGCTCGCGATGAAAGACGGAGAATCGCCCGAAGCGCAGCCCCTCGGCCTCGAACGCCTCGCGCAGCTGCGGGCCGCCCCAGCGCTCGAGCGGCGCGACCAGGCGCAATGCCACGATGCGCTGCCGCGACGCCTCTTCCGCATGCTGCGCCGCGGGATCCATGGGCTCGGGCTCGGCCGGTTCGTCGGCCTTGGGCGGCACGACTTCCGAGCGCTCCAGCGGCTGGGTGCGCACCCAGGGCGCGCGCTGATGATCGTCCTGCTCCTCGTCCGGATACGCTTCCCCGACGTCCACGATCTCGTCCGCCGCGGTCGATTCCGGCGGCGCCACGTCCACGTCGGGCTCGGGCATGCGGCGGCGGTCCTTGCCGACATAGGCTGAGACGTCGACTTCCATGTCGTCCGGAATCTCGACCACGGGCGGGCGCCGCGGCGCGCGCACGCGCTCGATCGTCGGCGTAAAGCTGGTCACCGGCTCGTCGGCCGCACTCGCCTCCGCGCCCGCCTCCATCACCGGAAGATTGTCCATCGTTGGTTCGGTGCGCTCGCGCGTCCAGGGCTCGGCGGGTGCCGTCTTCGCCCTCGACTTCCGTGTTTCCCACCACCACAGGCCCAGGATCAGGGCCACGCCGGCGGTCAGCAGGATCCAGCGCAGTTCTGGCATGGCCCTGTGCCCGGCCTAGCCGACCGCCGCCATCCTGACGGCCTCGTCGACATCCACGGCGACCAGGCGCGACACGCCGGGCTCGCCCATCGTCACGCCGATCAGGTGACTCGCCAGTTCCATGGTGCTCTTGTTGTGGGTGATGAAGATGAACTGCACGCGCTCCGACATGTCGCGCACGATGTCGCAGAAGCGGCTGACATTGTTGTCGTCCAAGGGTGCGTCCACCTCGTCGAGCAGGCAGAACGGCGCAGGATTGAGCTCGAAGATCGAGAACACCAGCGCCACCGCGGTGAGCGCCTTCTCGCCTCCGGAGAGCTGGTGGATCGTGCTGTTGCGCTTGCCGGGCGGTCGCGCCATGACCGCGACACCAGCGGTCAGCAGGTCCTCGCCGACCAGCTCGAGATAGGCGGCCCCGCCGCCGAACAGGCGCGGGAACTTCTCCTTGAGGCCAGCGTTGATCCGGTCGAAGGTCTCCTGGAAGCGCGCGCGCGTCTCGCGGTCGATCTTGCGGATCGCCTGGTCCAGCGTATTGAGCGCGTCCGAAAGATCGGCGAACTGCCGGTCCAGGTATTCCTTGCGCTCCGACTGCTCCTTGAGTTCCTCGATCGATGCGAGATTGACCGCCCCCAGGCGCTCGATCTTCTCGCCGATGTCGGCCAGTTGTTGGTCCCAAGTGGCGACCGTCGCATCCTCGGGCAGCGCCGCCGTCAGCTGCTCGAGGTCGAAATGCGTCGCCGTGAACTGCTCCAGCAGGGATTCGCGCCGCACGCGCGCTTCCTGCATGCCGAGGCTCACTTCGGCGAGCGCCGCGCGGGCAGACTCCACGAGACCCTCCGCCCTCTGCCGGTCGATGTCGAGCTCCCGCACCCGCGCGTCGGCCTCCTCGACCGCGCGCCGCGAGCCCGCCAGCTCCGCTTCGACCGCAAGGCGCTGCTCGAGGTACTTCTGCAGCTGGTGCTCGAGCTCCCCGAATGGCGCCTCGCCACCTTCGAGCTGCTGCTCGAGTTCGGCCTTGCGCGCTTGCTGCTGGCGTGACTGTTCGCTGACGCGTTCAAGGCTGGTGCGCAGCGTGGCGAGCGTCGAGCGCTGCGACTCGACGCGGATTGCGACCTGCTGCGCCGCCTCCTGCAGGCCGGCATGCCGCTCGCGCGCCGCGGCCAGTCCATGACGCAGTGCCTCGCGTTCCTGTTCCAGCGCAGGCTGGCGCTGGCCGAGCGCCTGCAGTCGCGCCTGCGCATCGTCCAGCCGCTGGCGCGAGTCGCGGATCTCCTGCTCGTCGCGCTCGATCTCGGCCGTGGCCTGTGCGAGTTCCGCGGCGATGCGCGAGACGCGCTCCGCGGCCTGCTGCGTGCGCGAGCGGATTGCCTCATGCGCGCCGCGCACGTTGACGAGGTCGTGATGCAGGCGATTCACGACCGCATGCAGTTCATCGCGGCGCGCATCCAGCCCGGTGAGCCGTGCCCGCGCGCCAACCAGCGCCTCGTCGAGGCCGCGGACCGTCGCTTCCTGGGCAGCAACCGCGGCCTGCAGTCGCCGCAGTTCCTGCTCGCGTGCGATGACGCCCGCATGCCCGGCCTCGCTGCGGGCCACGCGCAGCCAGTCGCGACCGACCCACACGCCGTCCCGGGTGATGACGGACTGTCCCGGCTGCAGCGTGCGCCGGCGCGCCAGCGCCTGCGACAGCGTCTCGACCGCCAGCACGCGTTCCAGCAATCCGGCAACCACCGCAGGCCCCTGCACCCGCGCCGACAGGCTGTCGGCCGTCGCCCTGCCGGCCGACGCCGGCGCGCGCTCCGCGATCGTCAGCTGTCCCGCATCGAGGGCATTCGCCGCATCGGCGATCTCGTCGAGACCTTCCACGCATACCGCCTCGAGGTAGCTGCCGAGGGCCGTCTCGACGGCGCGCTCCCAGCCTTTTTCGACCTCGAGTTCCTGCGCCAGGCGTGGGCGACGGTCGAGCCGATGGCTGCCGAGCCATTCCGCGACCCGCCCCTGCGACTGGCCCAGCGCCGCCTTCTGCACGGCTTCGACCGTCAGCAGCTCACCCTGGATCGCCTGCAGCCGTGTCTTTGCGGCATCGAGCGCCACGGACGCTTCGCGCTCGGCGTCGCGAACCGACTGCAGCTCCCCGAGCGTCGACTCGAGCTCGCGCTGCGCGTCGGCGCCGCGCTCGCGCGCCTGCCGCTCGGCTGCCGCGAACTCCTCCGGCTTCGCGCCCGAGACGCTCAGTTCGATCTGCGCGCGCTCGTCCGACAGGCGTCCGCGCTGCGACACGAGCCGCGCCAGGCCGGCCTCGATCTGGCCGATGCGGGCCTGTTCCACCTGCGCCTGCTGGGTGGCCGCGGCAAGCTCGCGGCTGAAGGACTCCGAGCGCGATTGCCAGTCCGACATCGCGGACTCGGCAGCGGCCAGCGCGGCGCGCGCCTCCTCCTCGTGCCCTCGCGCGGCGGCGAGGTCTGGCTCCGCGCGCGCGAGCGCTTCCGACAGCTCCCGGAGCTGTTCCTGGTCGCGGCCGACCAGCACGCGTGACTCGCCGAGTTCCGCGGTGACACGCTCGAGGTCGGCGCGATGGCGTTGGCGCAGCTCGCGCGCGTGTTGCAGTGCCTGTTCCGTGCGGGTCGCGTCCGCCCCGGCCTGGTAGTAGCGCTCCTGCACCGACGCGAGTGCGTCCGCGCATTCCGCATGACGCGCGCGCGCGCGTTCGACCTGCGCCTCGGCCGCCCGCAACTCGGCCATCGCCGCCTGCATCTCGGTCTCGCGCTGCGTCGACAGCGAGTGACGTCCGGCCAGGTCGCCGTCGAGGTCGCGGATGCGCAGTGCCAGCAGTTCGGCCTGCAGCTGCCGCTGGCGCTCGCGCTGTTCCTGGTAGCGACGCGCGATCCCGGCCTGCCGCTGCAGGTGGCGGATCTGCTTGTCCACTTCCTCGCGCAGGTCGTTCAGCCGGTCGAGGTTCTCGCGGGTGTGGGAAATCCGGTTCTCGGTCTCGCGCCGGCGGTCCTTGTAGCGCGAGATGCCCGCCGCCTCTTCGACGAATGCGCGCATGTCCTCCGCGCGCGCCTCGATCAGGCGCGAAATCATGCCCTGCTCGATGATTGCGTAGCTGCGCGACCCGAGACCGGTGCCCAGGAACAGGTGCGTGATGTCCTTGCGGCGGCACTTCGAGCCGTTGATGAAGTAGGTCGAATTGCCGTCGCGCGAGACGGTGCGCTTCAGCGCGACTTCCGCATAACCGGCATAGGCCCCGGAAATCTTGCCGTCGCTGTTGTCGAACACCAGCTCGACCGAGCAGCTGCCGACGGGCTTGCGCCCGCGCGAGCCGTTGAAGATCACGTCGGTCATGGAGTCGCCGCGCAGGTGCTTGGCGGAGATCTCGCCCATGACCCAGCGCACCGCGTCGATGATATTCGACTTGCCGCAGCCGTTCGG
>CAZYPM010000104.1:4058-7242 GCA_964649205.1 uncultured Steroidobacteraceae bacterium | reverse complement strand
CGCTCGAAACGAGCGAGCGCCTCGAGTTCTGGCGCGATGCGCCGGGGGCGGCGGCGGGCGGAGTTCAGTCCGGGGGCGGGGCGGTGCAGATCTCCGCGGCCGCCCAGGCCGCACTCAGTGCAGAAGCCGAGGCCGGCGCCGTGGATCAGGTCGCGGAAGACCCGGTCGACAGTGATCCCCGGCTGGCCATGCTGGTGCGCATGATCGAGTTCCTGACCGGGGAGCCGGTGCGCCGCTTCGATCTGCGCGCGCTCGAGCCGGGCACGGCGGCCGCGCCGCCTGCAGAACGTCCGGCGGGCAGGGACGAGGCCGGCAGCGGGGCCGGCCAGGCGGCGGCGCGGCGCGTCGGCTTCGGCATGGCGTACGACTTCAGCGCGACCTATGCCGAGTCCGAGCAGATGAGCTTCAGCGCCGCGGGCGTGGTGCGCACCGCCGACGGTGCCGAGATCCGCTTCGAGCTCGGCTTCGCGATGGCGCGCAGTTACACCGAGTCGGTGTCGTTCAGCCTGCGCGCCGGCGACCAGCGCCTGAAGGACCCGCTGGTGCTCGACTTCGGCGGCCCGGCCTCGGCCCTGTCGGATGTGCGCTTCGACTTCGATCTCGACGGCGACGGCCGCAAGGAGCAACTGCCACTGCTGGGCGGTAGCGGCTTCCTCGCTTTCGACCGCAACGCCAACGGCCGCATCGACGACGGCCGCGAACTCTTCGGCCCGGCCAGCGGCGACGGCTTCGCCGAGCTCGCGCGGCTCGACGACGACGGCAACGGCTGGATCGACGAGGCCGATGCGGCCTGGTCGCAGCTGCGGCTGTGGTCGCCCGATGCCGAGGGCAAGGGCAGGCTGCAGACCCTGAACGAGGCCGGCGTCGGCGCCTTCCATCTCGGCCGGGTCGACACCCCGTTCAGCCTCAAGGACGCTGCCAACGACACCCAGGGACTGATGCGCGCGAGCAGCATCTACCTGCGCGAGGATGGCCGGGTGGGTACGGTGAGCCAGGTCGATCTGCGCGTGTGAGCGCGCGAGGAAAGTTTTCCGGCGCATCCAGCGCGCACCTTCGCGGCCGAGCGCTGCGCGCCCGACCAGGATCGGCTAGAGCTGGTTCGGTGGCACGATGCCGAAGCGCTTCATCTGCCGATAGACCGTCGCGCGCACGATACCGAGCTCCGCGGCGGCGGCGGTGACGTTCCAGCGGTGGCGGCGCAGGGCGGCCTCCAGCTCGGCGGCCGCGCCGCGCGGCGGCGGCGGCGTCTCGAGTGACGGTGTGTCACGGTGACCCGCGGACATGAGCTCGGCGGGCAGGTCTTCGGTCGTGATGGTGCCACCGTCACAGACCGCGAGTGCGAATCGCAACACGTTGCGCAGCTGGCGGACATTGCCTGGCCAGCTGTATTCGAGCAGGGCTGCACGCGCGCTCGGTCCGAGGCTTGCGGTGGTGCCCAATTCACCCCCCTCCGCCGCCAGCAGGCGCTCGATCAGGTAGTCGAGGTCGCGGCGCTCGCGTAGCGGCGGCAGGTAAAGGATGGCGCCGCACAGGCGGTAGTAGAGATCCTCGCGGAAGCTGCCCTCGGCGATCAGTTTGCGCAAGTCGCGATGGGAAGCTGCGACCACGGTCAGGTTGACGGGGATCGGTTTTTCGGCGCCGAGCGGCAGGATCTCGCGCTCTGCCAGCACCCGCAGCAGCCGGGTCTGCAGGTGCAGCGGCATGTCGCCGATCTCGTCGAGCAGCAGGGTGCCACCGTCCGCCTGCTGGATGAGACCGCGCATTCCCTTGCTGCGCCCGCCGGTGAAAGTTCCGGCGGTATAGCCGAACAGCTCGCTCTCGATCAGGGACTCGGGAATGGCCGCGCAATTGACCGCAACGAAGGGCTTCGCGGCCCGATTGCTGGACTCGTGCAGGGCCTTGGCCAGCACCTCCTTGCCGGTGCCGGTTTCGCCGTGGACCAGGATGTTCACCGGGCGGTTGACCAGCCTGGAGGCTTGCGCGATCAGGCGCTGCATCTGCGGATCATCGCCAGCCAGGCGCTCGAGCGCCGGGGCGCGCGCGGCGGTCTCGGTCACGCTTGGCCGTGCTGCGCGCGGCGCCACCCGGGGCTGCACGACGGTGCCGTAGTAGACCTCTCCGCTGCCGGTCGATAGCGCTGTGCGGTCGGCGGCGAAGCCTGCCCGGGCGATGCGCCAGATCGAATCCATGCCTTCGCGGAAGATCTCGCCCAGGGAGCGGCCGACCAGGGCGTTGTCACCGCCGCCGTGCAATGGCCGCAACGATCGCCGGGCGCCGCTGTTGGTGCCGACGACGACACCGTCGGCATCGAAGGCGAGCATGATCTCTGCCGATACATCCACCATCGACCACGCCGAGCCCAGGCGCAGCACCCAGCGCTCGCGGAAGTAGCGCAGGAAGTTGGCGTCCTCCACCATCTGCGCAAACATCGTGGTCATCTGCAGCGCCAGATGCTGGCTGTCGCGCGGCGAAGGCGAAGTCAGTGCAGAGACGTCGAGCACGCCCAGAAAGCCCCCCGTGGGGTCGAACAAGGGGGCGGCGTTACAGGTGAGCGCGATGTGGGTGGCGTCGAAGTGGTCGGCGTGATGAACGGTGATCGGCGCCTTCTCGACGATGCAGGTACCCACCGCACAGGTTCCGGCGCGCGCCTCGCTCCAGTCGGCGCCAAGGTAGAGCCCGGCCTGCTTCAGTTCCCGCGCCCAGGCGTCGTTGCCGATGAAGTCCACCGCGATCCCGTGCGCGTCGGTCAGCAACAGGACGTAGCCGATGCCGGCCATGCGCTTGTACAGCTGCTCCATGCCGGTGCGGGCGACGCCGAGGAATTCCTCGATGTGGTCCTGGTGCTCGCGCAGGCGCGCATGTTCGACGATGTGGGCCCGCGTCGGGCGGCAAGGGTCGAGCCCGTAGTCGCGGATACAGCGTACCCACGAACTGCCGATGCGATCGGATGGGGGCGCGCCGGTCTTCGAGACGGCAAGCACATGATCGATGTGCTCCCTTTGGGATTGGGCCAGCATCTTGTCTCCTCTTCCGGGCTGTTTCACCCTGGTACCCGGTGCGGACCATGGATCGGTCTCTGTGTGACCTTGCAAGTTACTCCTCCCGTACCGGCGGCTCAACAAGAAAGGACGGGGCGGCCTTGACGGCGCGCCCCGCAAAGCGCCTGGAGGAGGAGTCAGGCATG
>CAZYPM010000104.1:0-3958 GCA_964649205.1 uncultured Steroidobacteraceae bacterium | reverse complement strand
GCTCAGCTGGCGGGGAAACGCGGGTCCCACAGCTTGCGCTGCAGGGCTTGCTCGTGGGCCATGCCATTCGGTGCGCTGACGAGCTCGAGCTGCAGCCCCCAGGGCGCGAGGAAGTAGACCCAGGTCAGCCCCGCCGCAGGGCCCTCGGTGAAGGTGCTGGGCGTGTCGAGCACGCGCACGCCCTTGGCCTTGAGGTAGCCCACCGCGGCGTCCATGTTGTCCACATAGAAGGCGAGATGGTGGCCGCCGATGTCGCTGTTGCGGGGGCCGCGGCGGTTCTGGTCGGGTGCGGTGTACTCGAACACCTCGAGGTTGGTGCCGTTGCCGCAGCGGACCATCTGGAAGTCGCTGATCGCCGCGCGCGGGTGCACGTTGAGGTGGCGCGCCATCCAGTCGTCCTCGAACTTGAAGGTGCCGAAGGTGAATGACGGCTCGCAGCCAAGGACGTCGCGGAAGAACGCGACTGCCTCATTCATGTTCGGCACGGTGATGCCGATGTGCTGGATGCCGCGCATGCCCGGGATCGGCTCCGCCTGTGCGGGGAGGCTGGTTGCGGCCAGGCAGGTGGCAAGGCCGGTTGTGATCGCGGTGGCCGACAGGATGCGGCGGATGCGGTTCTTCTGCTTCATGGGTGTCTCCGTTTCTTGTGGTGGGAGGTGCAGTCCGGGCTGCGGATCCCGAACTGCACGGTGTGGCTCAGAGTTCGCGCCGCTGCATCGCGCCGGCGATGTATTCGGCCTGGCGTACGGCGAGGGCGACGATGGTCAGGGTCGGATTGGCGGCCGAGCTCGAGGTGAATTGGCTGCCGTCGGAGATGAACAGGTTGCCGATGTCGTGGGTCTGGCCCCACTTGTTCACCACCCCGTCGCGTGCGTTGGCACTCATGCGGTTGGTGCCCATGTTGTGGCTGGCGGGGTAGGGCGGCATGTCGATCACCCGCGTGGCGCCCACCGCTTCCGACACCTTCCGCCACTGCGCCAGGCCGTGGCGGCGCATCGCGGCGTCGTTGGTGTGGTCGGTCTTGGTCACGATCGGGATCGGCAGGCCGTACTGGTCCTTCTCGGTCGGATGCAGCGTGATGCTGTTTTCTTCCTGCGGCATGTCCTCGCCGCATACCCACACGCAGCTCATGTGGTCGTACTGCTCGAGCGCCGAGCTCACTTCGCGTCCCCAGCCGCCCGGTTTCATGAAGGCCGCGGTGAAGGGCAGGTGCAGCGCCAGGCCCTCGAGGTGGTAGCCGCCGAGGAAGCCGCGGTCGGGGTTGAGTTGCGCCTCGTCCGAGATCACCGCGGCGATGTCGAAGCCGCGGTACATGTACACCGGCCCCTTGTGGATCGCCACCGCGGCCGCGGTGGTGTGGTTCATGTAGTTCTTGCCGACCTGGCCGGAGGAGTTCGCGAGGCCGTTCGGGAACAGGCTGGAGGCAGAGTTGAGCAGCAGCCGCGGCGACTCGATCGAGTTGCCGGCGACGCACACCACGCGTGCCTTCTGCAGGTGCTGGCGGCCATCCTTGTCGGCGTAGAGCACGCCGCTGGCCTTGCCCGACTTGTCGTGCTCGATCTTCAGCACCATGCTCTGCGGCCGCAGCTCGGCGCGGCCGGTGTCGATCGCGCGCGGGATCTCCGAATACAGCGTCGACCACTTGGCGCTGATCTTGCAGCCCTGCATGCAGAAGCCGATCTGCTGGCAGGCCGGGCGGCCGTCATTGGGCCGGGTGTTGGACGCGACCGGGCGACTGATGTCGGTGTAGCCGACCTTCTTCGCGCCCGCGGCGATGACCTTGTAGTGGTTGTTGGGCGGCATCTCGGGCAGGCCGCTGGCGCGGGTGCCGGCCACCCCCATCTTGCGTTCGGCGATGTCGTAGTAGGGTGCCAGCTCCTCGTAGCTGATCGGCCAGTCGAGCACGTTGGCGCCATCGACCGTGCCATAGGTGCTCTTGGTGCGGAAGTCGTGCGGCAGGAAGCGCAGCGCCAGGCCGGAGAAGTGCATGGTCGAGCCGCCAACGCCCTTCACGATCCACGCCGGCAGGTTGGGATAGGTCTCGGTGTGATGCCAGCCACCGGCCGAAATGCGCTTGTCCAGCCACGAGATCTTGTGGAACATCGCCCACTCGTCGTTCTCGAAATCGGCCTGGGTGTAATGCTTGCCGGCTTCGAGGATGACGACGTTCACCCCGCGTCGGGTCAGTTCGTCAGCCAGCGTGCCGCCGCCGGCGCCCGAGCCGACGATGACCACCACGCTGTCGTCGTCCAGCGAGAATTTCGCGCTCATGGTTTGTCTCCGTTATGTCGTCTTGATCGGGGGGCGGTTCAGGCCTGGTCGAGCCAGTCGATGTCGTCGAAGCCGCGGTTGAGGTAGCCGCCCTTCTCCCACGACGAGCCCTCGTAGCCGAACAGCGGCCACACCGCCTTGTTGTCGTAGAAGCCGGTGACCAGGTGGCCCTTCACCTTCTGGAAGAAGGCGCCGTGCTCGATCACATAGAGCAGGCTCACGCGCTCGCTTTCCTTGTCGAGCGCGGCGTAGGCCTTCCTGAAGCGCAGCTTGGCCAGGCGGTCGAGCGCGGCCACGCCCTCGCTCAACAGCGCCTTCAGCGTGTCGTCGGCGGCGGCCTGCGCTTCCAGCGGCTCGAGCGCCTGCAGGTAGTAGCGGTCCGAGATGCGGTCGTGCGGAAAGATGTCGCGCGCCAGCACCAGCAGGGTGTTGCCGGTGGCGGCGCCCAGCACCTTGAACTCCTGCGCCAGCGCCTCGCGCGCCGGCGTCATCAGCGCAGACGCCGACAGCGTGCCGACGCCCAGCGCGGCCATGCCGCCGCCCTTGAGGAAGCCGCGGCGGGAAAGGGTGATGCGCTTGTCGACGATGCGCATCGGGGTGGCGGTGTATTCGGTGCTCATGCTTGTCTCCGTACTCTTCTGGCGGCCGGGATGGCCTTTCCGTGTGGACGTGGGGGCGGCAGGTTCGGGTCAGGCGGCGGCGCCCGCCGCGAAGTCGCCGAGCACGTCGGCGAGCATCTGGCGCAGGCCCTCGGCGAGCGTTTCGAGGTGGATGCGGGCGCCGAGCAGTTCGGCGCAGGACGTGGTCGCGGCATCGAGCCGGGTCACGTCCGTGGCCGGACGGTCCAGCGCGCGGCACAGCAGCGCCCAGTCCGGCTGCCACAGCAGGGTGCCGGTGGTCAGCAGCACGCCATGGCGGCCGCGCAGCTGGGCGAGGCCGACCAGCTTGCGGCCGTCGGCGATCACCTCCCACGGCGACAGGCCGCCGAAGCAGGCCCAGGCCAGCGCCGGGTCGGCCGGGCGTGCCCTGAGCTGGTCGGGCGCCAGCGCGTGGGCGGGGATGCCGAGGTCGCGCAGCAGGCCGGCGTGCAGCACGCCGAGCCAGCGGTAGCTCGCCACCGTGCCGCCGGCGAGCAGACGGTGGTCCGGCGGCAGCACCACCGAGGACGACAGCATCCAGGGGCCGGTCAGCACGGCGCCGCCGCCGGCGCGGCGCTGCACCAGTTCGCAGTCGGTGCGCGCCGCCCGTGCCGCCTCGCCGTGCAGCGCCGCCTGCGCGCAGCCGAACACCACGCCGGGCGCGGGGTAGGTCCACACGCGGACGCGTGGCGCGGTGATCGGCCCTGCAAGCTGGCGGCTGTTCCAGGCCTGCTCGGCGCTGGCGCGGGCGACGGTCAGCGCGCTGCCGACGGGTGCCGCGCCGCGCGGCGGGCACGGGACGGCCGTGGGGGCGAAGGCGGCGGCCGGCATCAGTCGAACTCCGCCTGTTCCAGCCGGCGCACGAGTTCGCCGAGGAAGAGCGCGGCCGGGTAGCCATCCACCGCGCGGTGGTCGAACACCAGGGTCAGATTGGCCACCGGCGCGGCAACGATCGCGCCGTCTCTCACGATCGCTTGCTGGCGCGTGCGCCCGACGCCGAGGATGGCGACCTGCGGCGGGTTGATGACCGGGCTGAAGCGATCGACCAC
>CAZYPM010000103.1:0-7261 GCA_964649205.1 uncultured Steroidobacteraceae bacterium | reverse complement strand
TGCGACCTCAGCCGACCCGGCGGTCATGGCCGGACCAGTACGGCTCGCGCAATTGGCGACGCAGCACCTTGCCGCTGGCATTGCGGGGCAGGGCGTCGACGTAGTCCACGGAGCGCGGCAGCTTGTAGGCGGCGATGCGCGTCCCGGCGTGCGCGCGCAGCGACTCGAGCGGCGGTCGCGCGCCGTCCCTGCCGACGATCACGGCCTTGACGGCTTCGCCCCAGCGATCGTCCGGCACGCCAATGACCGCGGCCTCGAGCACGTCGGGATGTGCCGCAAGCGCGTTCTCGACCTCGGCCGGGTACACGTTTTCGCCGCCGGTGACGATCATGTCCTGCACGCGGTCCATCAGGAACAGGAAGCCGTGCTGGTCGAGGCGCCCGGCGTCGCCCGTATGCAGCCAGCCGTCCGCCAGCGCGCGCCGGGTGGCAGGCTCGTCGCCCCAGTAGCGGCGCATGACCGTGGGCCCGCGCACCAGCACCTCCCCGATCTCGCCTCGCGGCAGCTCGCGCCCCTCGGGATCCACGATCCGCATCCCGTTCTCCGCATACGCCCGTCCGCAGGAGCGCAGCCGCCCGAGCGCCGGGTCATGCTCGGCGGCCGCAAGGAAAGTGGACAGTCCCAGGTTCTCCGTCATGCCGTAGAGCTGCACCAGGCTGCACTGCAGCCGCGCGCGCAGGCGCACGAGCAGCGCCTCGGAGATCGGCGCGGCGCCATACAGCAGTTGCCGCAGGGAGCCCAGGTCGCGCGCCGCGACGTCCGGCATGGCCAGCAGCGCCTGGATGATCGCGGGCGCGAGCAGCGTATCCGTCACGCGCTCGCGCTCGATCGCGTCGAGGCAGGCGCCAGGCTCGAATCGCCGCTGCAGCACCACCCGCGCGCCCGACTGCAGCGCCAGCAGCGAGGTGCCGAGCGCGGCGATGTGGTAGAGCGGCATGCAGACCAGCATGGTCGTGTCCGCGTCGTAGCGCCCCCAGCCTGCGCGCACGCACATCTCGCCCCAGGCCGACCAGGCCGCGAGCGTGTGGCAGGCGCCTTTCGGGTGGCCCGTGGTGCCGCTGGTGTAGAGCTGCAGCAGGTCCTCGTCCCGGTCTGGCAGGCGCAGTGCGCCGGCCTTGCGCGCCGCGTCGCGCCAGGCCGAGTAATCCGGCCAGCGCGCGTGACCACCGTGCAGGGCCACGATCGCCGTCGTGCCGCGGAGGCGCGGCTCGATCGCCTCGACCAGCGCGTAATGGTCCTGCCCGACGAGCAGTGCCGGCATCCGCGCGTCGCGCACCACGTACTCGAGTTCGGCGGCGGCCAGGCGCGAATTGATGCCGACCGGCACGCAGGAGGCCCGCGCCGCGCCGATGAAGGCCTCGATGAACTCCAGCGAATTGAGATCGAGCAGCCCGATGCGCGCGCCGCGCGGGTGGCCGTCGCTGACCAGCGCCCCCGCGACCGCGTCGGCGGCTGCGGCGAGTGCCGCGTAGCTGGCGTCGCCGCCTTGGTGACGGACGGCCACCGCGTCCGGGCGGTGGCGCGCATGGCTGTGGATCGCGGTGACGAATGGCTCCACGGAGTTCCCCCGGCCGGCGCGCGCGGCGCCGCCGCCTCAGGCCGCCAGCTGGCGCAGCACGAAGTGCAGGATCCCGCCGTGGTCCATGTATTCCCACTCCTTGGGCGTGTCCACGCGGACGTTGGCCTTGAAGCTCACGGACCTGCCGTCCGCCCGGGTGGCGCGCACCGCGGCCTCGCGGCTGCCGGCCGCGAGACCGTCGATGTCGTAGGTCTCGGTGCCGTCGAGCCCGAGTTTGGCCGCGTTGTCGCCGTCCCTGAAGGTGAGCGGGAACACGCCCATGCCGACCAGGTTGGCGCGGTGAATGCGCTCGAAGCTCTCGGCGATCACGGCCTTCACGCCCAGCAGGCTGGTGCCCTTCGCGGCCCAGTCGCGCGAGGAACCGGTGCCGTATTCCTGGCCCGCGATCACCACCAGCGGCACGCCCGCCGCCTGGTACTTCATCGCCGCGTCGTAAATCGGCATCTGCTCGCCGCCCGGCTGCAGCCGGGTGACGCCGCCCTCGACCCCGGGCACCATCAGGTTCTTGATGCGCGTGTTGGCGAAGGTGCCGCGCATCATCACCTGGTGGTTGCCGCGGCGCGAGCCGTAGCTGTTGAAGTCCGCAGGCTTGACCCCGTTCTGTTGCAGGTACAGGCCGGCGGGCGAGTCCTTCCTGATCGCGCCCGCCGGCGAGATGTGGTCGGTCGTGATCGAGTCGCCGAAAAGCGCCAGGCAGCGCGCAGCGCGCACGACCGGCAGGCCGGGCGGCTTGCGGCCGATGCCGGCGAAGTAGGGCGGGTTCTGGATGTAGGTGCTCCCCGCGTCCCAGCGGTAGGTCTTCGAGGCGGGCACCTCGATGCCTCGCCAGCGCTCGTCGCCCTTGAAAACGTCCGCGTAGGTCGCCGCGAACATCCGGGAATCCAGCGAGCGGGAGACCGCGTCCTGGATCTCGCGGCTGCCCGGCCAGATGTCGCGCAGGTACACCGGTTTGCCATCCGCGCCGGCGCCGATCGCGTCGCGCGTGAGGTCGATGTCCACCGTGCCCGCGATCGCGTAGGCGACCACCAGCGGCGGCGAGGCCAGGAAGTTCATGCGCACTTCCTGGTGCACGCGGCCCTCGAAATTGCGGTTGCCCGACAGCACCGAGGCAACCGACAGCTGGTTCGCGTTGATCGCCTGTGAAATCGGCGCATTCAGCGGACCAGAGTTGCCGATGCAGGTGGTGCAGCCGTAGCCCACGAGGTTGAAGCCGAGCGCCTCGAGGTCGTCCAGCAGCCCGGAGCGTGTCAGGTATTCCGTGACCACCTTGGAGCCCGGTGCGAGCGAGGTCTTGACCCAGGGCGGAACCGCCAGCCCGCGGGCGCGGGCGTTCCTGGCCAGCAGGCCGGCGCCCAGCATGACGGCCGGGTTCGACGTGTTGGTGCAGGAGGTGATGGCCGCGATCACGACCGCGCCGTCCTTGAGCTCGAACTCCGCGCCGTCCTTCACCCGGGCCGGGCCGGCGGACTTCCATTTGTCCTGGTCGCGCGCGAAGGCGTCGCGATAGGCCTTCTGCATGTCCGGCAACCGCACGCGGTCCTGCGGGCGCTTGGGGCCTGCGAGCGAGGGTTGCACCGTCGCCAGGTCCAGCTGCAGCAGGTCCGTGTACTCGGGGTCCGGCGCGCCGTCCTCGCGCCACATGCCCTGGGCCTGCGCGTAGGCGCGCACCAGCTCGACCTGCGCGGCATCGCGGCCGGTCAGGCGCAGGTAGCCGAGCGTTTCCTCGTCGACCGGGAAGATGCCGCAGGTCGCGCCGTACTCGGGCGCCATGTTGGCGATGGTCGCGCGGTCCGCGAGCGGCAGCTGCCCGAGCCCGTCGCCGAAGAACTCGACGAATTTCTCGACCACGCCGCGCTTGCGCAGCATCTCGGTCACGGTCAGCACCAGGTCGGTCGCGGTCGCGCCCTCCGGCAGCCGGCCCGTCAGCTTCACGCCGATCACCTCGGGAATCAGCATGGTCGAGGGCTGGCCGAGCATCGCGGCCTCCGCCTCGATGCCACCGACGCCCCAGCCGAGCACGCCGACGCCGTTGATCATGGTGGTGTGCGAGTCGGTGCCGACCACCGTGTCGGGATAGGCGAGGCCCCGGCCGTCGGCGAACACGACGCGCGCGAGGTATTCGAGATTCACCTGGTGCACGATGCCCGTGTCGGGCGGCACCACCGAGAAGTTGTCGAAGGCCTGCTGGCCCCAGCGCAGGAATGTGTAGCGTTCCTTGTTGCGCTGGAATTCCAGCAGCGCGTTCAGGCTGAGCGCATCGGCGGTGCCGTAGTGGTCCACCATCACCGAGTGGTCGATCACCAGCTCGGCCGGGATCAGCGGATTGATGCGGGCCGGGTCGCCGCCGAGCGCCGCCATCGCGTCGCGCATCGCGGCCAGGTCGACGATCGCGGGAACGCCGGTGAAGTCCTGCAGGATGACGCGCGCCGGCGTGAAGGCGATCTCGCGCGCCGGCAGCTTTCTGGGATCCGCCGTCGCCAACGCGACGATGTCATCGCGCGTGACCGTGCGACCGTCCTCGTGGCGCAGCAGGTTCTCGAGCAGGATCTTGTACGAGAAGGGCAGGCGCCCGACCCGGTATGCCGCCAGGGCGTCTAGTGCGAAGTAGTCGTAGCTGCGATCGCCGACGGCGAGCTTGCGGCGTGCCTTGAAGCTGTCCTGCATGGATCCTCCGCGGGAAGTAGCGACATTATAGCCGCGCCGCCCAGGCACTCCTCGCCGAGGTAGAACACCGCGTACTGGCCGGGCGCCGCGCCGCGCAGCGGACGGTCGAAACGGACCGTCACGCCGCCATCGGCGGCCTCGACGCGGCAGGCCGCGTCCGGCTGCCGGTAACGCAGCTTCGCCGTGCATTCGAACCGCAGGGCGGGCGCAACGCCTGCGATCCAGTGCGGCTGGCCGGCGCGCAGACCGGTGCAGAACAGCGCCGGGTGGTCCGCACCCTGCACCACGACGAGCGCGTTGCGCGCCAGGTCCTTGGCGGCGACGAACCAGGGCGCCTCGCCACGGCCGCGCAGCCCGCCGATGCCGAGACCGCTGCGCTGGCCCAGCGTGTAGCGTTCGAGGCCGCGATGCCGGCCCAGCATCTCGCCGTCCGCGGTCTCGATCGGCCCGGGCCGGCCCGGCAGGAAATGACCGATGAATTCGCCGAAGGGCCGCTCGCCGATGAAGCAGATGCCAGTCGAGTCGCGCTTGTCCGCAACCGGCAGGCCGCGCTCGCGCGCGAGCGCACGCACCTCGGCCTTGTGCAGGGCGCCGACCGGGAACGCCGAGGCCGCGAGCTGCGCCCGCGTCAGCTCGTGCAGGAAGTAGCTCTGGTCCTTGGACCGGTCCATGCCGCGCAGCAGCGTGGGGCCGGGGCCGATGCGCGCGTAGTGGCCGGTCGCAAAGACATCCGCGCCGAGGCGGCGCGCATATGCGAGGCCGAGGCCGAACTTGATCTCGCGGTTGCAGAGCACGTCCGGGTTCGGCGTGCGCCCGGCCGCGAGCTCGGCGAGGAAGTGCGCGAACACGCGCTCGCGGTATTCGGTGGCGAAGCTCACCTTGTGCAGCGGGATGCCAAGCTCGCGCGCCACGCCGAGCGCATCCTGCCAGTCGGCCGCGGACGTGCAATAGCCGTCCTCGTCCTCCTCCCAGTTCGACATGTACAGCGCCTCGACCTCGTGGCCCGCGTCCCGCATCAGCAGGGCCGCGACCGCGGAGTCGACTCCGCCCGACAGGGCGACGATCACGCGCGCCATGTCAGCGCGCCGCCCGCGCCGGCGGCTCCGGCAGCGCCACGTGGTTCAGCAACTCGAGGGGATAGCGGGTGCCGCGCAGGTAATCGTCGATACATCGCAGCACCAGCGGGCTGCGCAGCTCGGTCGCACGCTCGGCGAGCTCGTCGCGGCCGAGCCAGGCGGTGCGCAGGATCGCGCGGTCGAGCGCACGCGACTCGTCGCGTTCGCCAACCCGGCCCGCGAAGGCCACCCGCAGCACCGTGCGCCGGCCCGGGCCGCGCCAGAGGTAAATGCCGGTCACGGCCTGCGGCTCGAAACCGCGGCCGGTCTCCTCGAGGGTCTCGCGGATCACGGCCTCGACCAGCGATTCGCCGTCCTCGAGGTGCCCGGCGGGCTGGTTCAGCACGACACGACGCGACGCGCGCTCCTGCACGACCAGGAAGCGCCCGGCGCGCTCGGCGATGGCTGCCACGGTGAAATCGAGCCTCAGCGTCATCGCGGGATTATAGCGGCGCGAACCGCACCCGCCCGCTCAGAGATGCTGCTGGCGCGTCTCCGCTTCCGGCTCGCTGGCGATCCAGATCTCGTCGAAGTAATTGAGGTAGCGTCGCGCGACGACCGGGTCGTTCATCTCGACGATGCCTTCCCAGCGCGAGGCCTGCAACCGGTAGACGAGGGCGCGGTCGTCGGCGATCAGGAATGCCGACTGGTTGTCGCGCCGGTCGGACTTGACGCGCCGGATTTCGATATGACTGGTGATGCGTCGCGCCAGGTGCACGAATTTGCTGCCCTCGTAGACGACGCGCGAGGGATCGGCGAGCAGCACGCGCACCTTGGCGTAGCTCTTCGCCAGAACCAGCTTCTTGACCGTCTCCAGAAACTGCGGCTGGTCGTAGACGGCGGGCTCCAGATCCTGCGTGTACATGGTGAGCAGCCGACGCGCCGCGAACGCCACCTGCTGGGTGGCGGCGCGGGCCTCGTCGAGGGTCGCGATGATCGAGCGCGTCCCGGTCACGCTCTGCCGCTGGGTCTGCACGGCTGCTCACTCCAGGGCGTGCCTCATCCTCACGTGAGGGATGCCCGCCTCGTCGAACACCTCGCCCTCGCTCGTGAAGCCGAACTTCCCGTAGAAGGGCACGGCCTGCAGTTGCGCATGCAGGTACGGTTCGCGGAGCCCCCGGTGGTACGCCTCCTGGAGCAAAAGCCGCAGGATCGTTGCGCCGATGCCACGGCCGCGCATTCCGGCAACAACCGCGATGCGACCGATCTTACCGGCCGGATTAAGTCGCCCGGTGCCGACTGGTTCACGGTTCAGGGTGGCCAGGGCGTGGACGCTGACGGGGTCGTCGTCGTCCCATTCCTCGGATTCCGGGACCTGCTGCTCATCGATGAAGACTTCGCGGCGGACCTGCTGCAGTGCCGGGCGATCCGTCGCCCAGGTCGTGAGCACGCATTCTATAGGGTCGTCCACAGCGGCCCGACGTGCTCAGAGCGCGCGCGCCAGGGCCTCAGCCAGGCCCGTGTAGGAGGCCGGCGTCAGCGCCTCCAGGCGCCGGCGCGCGTCGTCCGGCAGACCGAGCCCGGCGACGAAGGCCTTGAGCGACGCCGCGTCCACCGCGCGGCCACGCGAGAAATCCTTGAGCTTTTCGTAGGCGCCGCCGACACCATGCACGCGCATGACGGTCTGCACGGCCTCGGCGAGCACCTCCCAGTGCGCATCGAGGTCGGCGCCGATGCGTGCGGCATCCGGCTCGATGCGCGCGAGCCCGGCCAGCGCCGCGCTCCAGGCCAGCGCACTGTGCCCGAGCGCCACGCCCAGGTTGCGCATCACCGTCGAGTCGCTGAGATCGCGCTGCCAGCGCGACACCGGCAGCTTCTCCGAGAAGTGGCGCAGCATGGCATTGGCGAGGCCGGCGTTGCCTTCGGCATTCTCGAAGTCGATGGGGTTGACCTTGTGCGGCAT
>CAZYPM010000102.1:0-7309 GCA_964649205.1 uncultured Steroidobacteraceae bacterium | reverse complement strand
CGCCGCCACCGGCGAAGTTCTCCAGCTCGACCGACAACTCCGGATTGGGCCGCAGGCGTGCCTGCACCGCGCGCGCATCGGCGGCCTTCAGCGTGAACTCGCTGACCGCGAGGTCCGGATTTCGGGCGAGCGCGGCAGCGATGGCACCCTCGAGGGTCAGTGTGCCCGCCGGTTCTGCCGCCGGCGTGTCAGCCGAGCCCGATTCGGTCGCCGCGGCTGCGGTCGAGAGTATCGCCGCTGCTATCAGCCCAATGGTGCCGATACGCAGCCCACAGGGGCGCGCAGGATAAAAACACATGATTGCCTCCCGAGGCAAAGGCCGGCGCGGTCAGCGCCGACCAAACAACTCGTCAAGAAACGCAGGGAGGCTTAAACGGGTGGCGCCCGCAGTGGCGGAAGAATCCGGTATGGGACGGCGCGAACGATGGTGGCCTGGGGTCCGCGCGGGAGATCAACAGTCGATGCCACCGGCCGTACAAACAGTACTGGCGCCGCCGGCAGGAATTTCTCGGCATCCTGCTGACTGCCGGACTTCTTGGCCAAAGTCTCGCGATCGAGGCTCACGTCGACATCGTGAAGATCAGATGCCGCATTCTCCGGATGATGGGCACAGATATCGGCGACATGCACGCTCGTGGGCGGCTCGGTCCCCGCCCCGTCGAGGCACAGATGCAGATGCGCGCCGATGGCCGGCACGGCAAAGCTCGCCAGCGCCAGCAGCGCAATCCAGGATCGCATGGAGTGGGAACGGATCATTCCAGGAGAGTATCGCCCAACGCCCCCCTTTTATTCAACGCCCCCCTTTTATTCAACGCCCCACGCTGAACTGAACGAAAATTTCATTTGCGCTTCGGCTGAGCAAACGTGAAGCCGTCCACGTTTTGCTTGCGTCACCGTGCCGACTGCCGCGAGGGAGGCCCGGCATCGCTGCAGCAGCGTCCGGCTTCGGTTCGCTCCTGAATGGGCGGGCATGGCACCGTGCCGTAAGAGCAGTACACACAGCAGTCGCCCGGCTTGGGACTGAGCATCGTGTGGCATTGCTCGCACTCGTAAAACCACTGGCAGGCGTCCGTGGGCATCGTCTCCGTCTCGGCGTGCTTGCAGGACGGACAGGTCAGTGTCGACTCCAGGATGACCCTGCTCACTTCGCGATCTCTGCAAGCCTCGAGGGGTAGCCCGCCTCCCCGGTCGCATGCGTCAAGGCATCGACACTCGTGCGAGCGTCGTCAAACATCACCGTCGCCACACGCTTGTCGAGGCTGATCTCGATTTTGCTGACGCCCGGGACCTTGGAAAGCGCCTTCTTGACCGTGATCGGGCAAGCCGCGCAGTTCATCCCTGGCACCGACAACGTGACAGTCTGGTCTGCCGCCAGGACCGGCAGTGACATGAGGGTCAGCATCAGCGCGGCGAACTGTTTGCTCACGGGCGTCTCCTTCAATAAAACAAGGGCGCGATCAACGGAAATCCAAGCGCCACAACAATCAGTGCCACGACCACCCAGAACAGCGCCTTATAGCTGCGGTTGATGCGAGGTACGGCACAGCTCTGTCCGGGTTCACAGGCAGCGGCGGGCCGCCAGATGCGTCGCCACGCGAAAAACAGGGCGATGCCGGCGGCCGCGATGAAACCCAGGCGGTAAGGCTCCAGGGCGGTCAGATTGCCGATCCACGCGCCTGACGCGCCCAAGGTGATCAGCACGAGCGGCCCCAGGCAGCAGGCCGACGCGAGAACGCCTGCGAGCCCTCCCGTCAGCAGTGCGCACAGTCCCGTTTTGTCGGAACGGCCATTTTGGAAATCTGGATTCATGCCTTAAGCTACTTCCGTACTTAAGTACGGAGTCAAGCCCATTCGCAAAGGATCCGAATCACTCACCATCGGCGTCTTGGCGGGGGCTGCCGGCGTCCGCGTCGAAACGATCCGCTTCTATCAGCGCAAGCGTCTGATGCGCGAACCAGATCGCGCGCAGGGAAGCATTCGTCGATACGGCGACGCTGACCTTGCTCGCGTACGCTTCATCAAGTCTGCGCAACGGTTGGGATTCAGCCTGCACGAAGTCGCAGAGTTATTGAAGCTTGAGGATGGGTCGCACTGCAAGGAGGCTCGTGAGCAGGCGGAACGCAAGCTCGCCGAAGTGCGCACTCGACTCGACGGTCTCCGCCGCATTGAAGCGACCCTGACCAGGCTCGCTGCGCGGTGTCGCAATACTTCGGGCAAGGTGAGTTGCCCGCTGATCGCCTCGTTACAGCAGTCCTGATTCGGCCGTCACGGTCACTTCCGCAGCCTGCGCACCTTCGAATCGATCTGGGCGCCGATGACCGGCAGATTCGCGCGGATCGCGGCCGCGACGTGCGAAGGCGCCAGGTGCGCATAGTGCCGGTCAACCATGCGGGTATCGGCATGACCGAGCGCATGGGCAACGATGGCCAGTGGGGTTCCGTGCTGCACGAGCAAGCTTGCATAGGTGTGTCGTAATGCATGGAATCCAATTGCCGGCTTGATCCTGGCCGCGACACAGGCTTCGGCTGACCTGCCTGGCGATTTGAGGGTCGGCTGGTACCTAGAAAAGTTGGCTGGAATTATTCTTAGAGCTGCGCTCGGAATTTGTTCACAGTGGTTCGGGCGTCGTGCCCATTACATGTATTTCAGGCTCAATTCCAGCCGAAGTTTCAGGGAAAAATTGGCGGAGAGAGAGGAAGCAATACCCATTTATAGAATATTGATTCACAACAATTTTCTCAAGACTTCGAATATTCGGACCATCGAAATCAGGTCCAGAAGACTACTAAGAGTCGGCATTACCTTTGGTCAATCGGATCAGTTCGCCCATAAGAGCAGGGATTCGAGGGAGTGGCTACCGGTCCAGGTGCTCTCCGGGCCCGGCATGCCTGCGTAGCGAATCAGTCAGAATGCTACGAAAGAATGAAGCCATGCGCCCGGCCAAAATCCAGCCAATCCGCGGGTTCGCTCGAGGCCACCTCCGCCATGTCCTGGATAGAGCGCCCATCGGTCTCAAACAGCATCAAATTGTCGGTACTCCAGCGGGCCGAGGGCGCCAGCAGGCCATCACAACCCAGGAAAGCCACGGCTGCGCCGATTCTCTGCGTCACGTCGTAGTGGAGTCTTGGATAGTCGGCAAGATCAATACCGACTTTCGAGAAATCGCCCCGCAATAACCGCAGCGTGTCCTGCGTGCCGACCTGCAACGTGTGCAGAACCATGGCCCGGCTGGGAAGCGGGGTCCAGAGACCGAGGTGATAGGCGATCTCGGCCAATGCACCTTCCCGACTGCAACTCGTGTAAAGCGCTGCAATATCGTCTTTGAGCGACCAGCGACCGCCCCGGGTCGAAGGTGCGAGGGGATCGAGTCCCTTTCGGGTCGCGCGATACACCGAGTCGCGAAAGGCCACGTGCTCGAACGTTGCGAGTATTTCGACCAGCGTGGGGTCGTGAATCATCCCCGCCCCCCACCCGTTCCGCTACAGATGCACGCCGTCGCGCAGTTGGTCCACGACGTCGATGACGTCCTGGATCTTGCCGCCCTGGATCAGCTCGGCCGGACTCGCGCCATCCAGCGTCCTCTGGGGCGAGAAGAACCAGAGTCGCGATTCTTGCGGCTGATAAAACTCCGACAGCAAATCGACCAGGTAGCCGAGGGCGATCAGCGTCCGTTGCGAGTCCGAACGCGGGAAGGCTTTGCCGGTGTTCCAGCGCGATACCGTTTCCGGTCGGGTGCCAAGCAACTGCGCGACGTCCACGGAACGCATGGCGCTCTTCTGCTCGATGACATCCAGCTTTCGGGCAATGACATTGGCGTTCATGGGCGATACCTCATGTCATGCATTACGGCGAGAACTGCGAGTCCCGCGTTCCGAGAGACTTGGGCAGAGCCGCTCGCGAGCGGTTCTCGACACGATCGGCAAGTCCCCCAAGCACCATGCGCATCATGTCGAGGCGCTTGTGCTGCTTCGCGATGCGCTTGCCAATATCGGAGTCTTGCTTGGCCCAGGCTTGTTGGGCAATCGCAAAAGCCCGGTCCCTGCTCGGACGCAAGAATTGGTCCACGAACCGGCTGGCGCGCAGAGATTCCGGACACTCGCTCAAGGCCCTCATCTGTGACGCACGCTGTATTAGGAAATGTCGTGCGGGATGCGCAATCATGTCCGCAGCGCCGCGCGGACAACACTCGGTATTCCGGCATGCTAGTAAGCCCCGCGCGCGCGCACTCTGAGCCAAGAGCATCTCCGCGTCTCGCGGATCGAAACACAGATCGAGCGCCGCGATGTAGACCCGCTTCTGGACCCCAAAGGGCTTGCCACCACGATAATCGCGCCAATGCGATGCGTCGAAGGCCTCGCCGAGCGTGACCCCGTGGGCAATTCCGCCAACACCCCCGAACGCCATCAGCGCGAGACCCGCCAGCCCACCCGCGCCATCCGCGATGATCGGAACCTCGAGCGCATGGAATTCCGCAATGCCGTCCAGGTAACTCCTGACGGCCGCACCCGTGCTGGCTGCACCGAATCCATCGACCCGGATCCACAAGGCGTCGACCGGCAGATCCTGAAGTTCACGTATCAACGCCTCACGCTTACCGGCATCTCGCAGGAGCGCGTACGGAACCGCCAGCGAATAGATAATGGGAGTCTTCGCTGCGCCACGCTGGTCCAACTCGCGGCGCAGCCGCACGGTCGACTCCAGATCGGGCGACAACCAGGTGTCGTCCGCATCCTGGATCAGATGCGTCGGAGCCAGTACCTGGCTGAATCCGTTGTCGACCGTGAAGTCAGCAATTGCGGCAGTGATTTGTCGGCCTCGAAGCCCCTGAAAGTCATCGGGCCTATGCATGTAGCTGCCGCCCCACGGCAATTGAGCCAAGCTCTCGGTATAGCCGCCGGGCGTCGCGAGCGGTTGCGTACGCGGATCGAGCACGGCATCGATGCGCCTCGCCAGAAGCTGGTCGCGAAGTTCGCGTTGCGGCTTGATCTGTGTGGGATCGAAAACGACGCCGTGAAAATCCGCGTCACTGGTGCTCAGAAAATCCAGGAGATCCACCCGATCTCGGCGAGTGGCACGGACGTAGAGTCCCAACCGGTCAGGCGTCCGATCTCGCATCAGCGGAAAGGGAAGGATGTTTCCACGGCCGGAGTTCATTGACGATCTCCTTTACACATGGATTGATAATACGCCTGACAATAGCATTGCGCAATTACTTGACTTTCAGATAGCGCAATCCTTATAAAACAAAGGTTTAGTGCATAAACGCCTGCAACCTCGTCACCCAGCAGGCTCCCTTCCGCGTCCAGTACGGCCACCTACCCAATCCCTGTCTTTCTCACCGCTTCCTCGATCTTCGCCAGATCCCCGACGACGACCCAGAGCTGCTCCGGTCGCGCGAGCCTAGCGGCAGCCGCAGTGAGCTCGGCCGCCGTCAGCTTCTCCACATCGTCGACGCAACGGTTCCAGTAGTCGTCCGGCAGGCCGAAGCTCAGCACATTCGCGAGAGAGTCTCGCGCTTGAAAAGCTAAATTTTGAAGAGAGGCACGAGACGGGTGTTCGTCGTTGGCACTAGCGGCGCCGACTCCTGCCGGGCCACGGTAGAATTCCATCCAGCTCCTTGAGAAGGGGCTCCTCCTCGTCGGCCTCGGGACTTCGCCGCGCATCTCTGTCCTCCGGTACATCGCCATTCTCTGGCCAAAGCAGTGTCAAAGCCTGATTCCACGCTTCAGCAATCCGCGCCTCTTCGCATAGATCAACATCAGAGAAACGATGGCTCTGGTGCACTGGCGGTACGAGCAACCAGCCATTCGGCAGCTCTGGACTCAGCATCAAGCTGAAACGAGCGCTCGGTCCCAAAGCTGCTTGAGTGACTGGTTCCGCCACTGACGACCCGGACCGAACGAGAACTGTCGCTTGCGAATCCGATGCGCCAGTTCGATGCCCGCAAGCGTTATCGCTGCATTTCCGAACGTTTTGAAGCCCAGCATAGAGGCGCAGCGGCGTTTGATCGCGCGATGATCCTGCTCAACTATGTTGTTCAGGTAGGAGCAGCTCCTGACGAGAACATACTTCCACCTCGGATCCTCCCGGCGCAGAAGCCGCAGCGCCTGATGACTCGGGGCGTGCCCGTCGAGCGTGATCTTGCGCGGCCACCGAGGCAAAGATGTCGCCAATACCTTGCGGAAGAATGCCTGTGCCGCCGCAATGCCTCGGTCGGGTCGGAGCAGAAAGTCGACGGTCTTGCCTCGCTTGTCGACTGCGCGGTAGAGGTAGTGCCACTTTCCGCTTACGGGGATGTACGTCTCGTCAACCCGCCAGGATGAGTGCACCTTTCGTGCCCGTCGGCTTCACCGTTTCTCGAACTCCGGCACGTACCGGATTACCCACCGCAGGATCGTCGTGTGAGACACGGGCAATCCGCGTTCGGCCATCATGGCGACGAGGTCCCGATAGCTAAGCCGATACGTGATGTACCAGCGAACGCATAACTCGATGATCTCGGCCTCGAAGCGCCGGCGGCGGTAGATAGGGTCTCGAGCGATCGGTTTGGTCATCACAGGCTCCTGCCGGACCCGTTGATGCTAGCTTCCTACCGCCAACGCACCAGAACCCATTTTCGGGTTCTGGTGCACTGGCGGTACGAGAAACCGGCCATTCGGCGACGCTGATCTCAGTTTCAAGCTGAAACGAGAGCCCGGTCCCAAAGCTGCTTGAGTGAATGGTTCCGCCACTGAAGACCCGGGCCGAACGAGAACTGTCGCTTGCGAATCCGATGCGCCAGCTCAATGCCAGCGAGCGTTATTGCGGCATTGCCGAACGATTTGAAGCCCAGCATGGAAGCACAGCGACGCTTGATTGCGCGGTGATCCTGCTCAACGATGTTGTTCAGGTAGGGACAGCTCCTGACGAGAACATACCTCCACTTCGGATCCTCCCGGCGCAGGAGCCGCAGTGCCTGATGACTCGGGGCGTGCCCATCGAGCGTGATCTTGCGCGGCCACCGCGGCAGGTTGGTGGCCAATGCCTTACGGAAGAAGGCCTGAGCAGCAGCAATGCCTCGATCGGGTCGGAGCAGGAAGTCGACGGTCTTGCCCCGCTTATCGACGGCGCGGTAGAGGTAGTGCCACTTTCCCCGCACCAAGATGTACGTCTCGTCAACCCGCCAGGATGAGTGCACCTTTCGGGCCCGTCGGCTCCACCGTTTCTGGAACTCCGGCACGTACCGGATCACCCACCGCAGGATCGTCGTGTGCGACACGGCCAGTCCGCGCTCGGCCATCATGGCGACGAGGTCCCGATAGCTCAGCCG
>CAZYPM010000101.1:0-7442 GCA_964649205.1 uncultured Steroidobacteraceae bacterium | reverse complement strand
CGGGTTGAACGACAGCCAGATCGCCTCCGCCTTGCCGATGACGTGGTCGACCGGGACGAAGCCCACGTCCGGGAAGCGGCTGTCGCGGCTGTTGTTGCGGTTGTCACCCATCATGAAGAAGTGCCCGTCCGGCACCTGCCACTCCCCCTCCATGCTGGGCCGGGTCGGGTCCAGCATCAGGCCGTGGCGCGCGCCGTCGAGCTGCTCCTCACCCACCTGGCTGAACGGATACTGCTCGCTCTTGGGGCCCGAATACAACTCGCCCGGCACGATCTGCGACGCAATCCCGTTGATCCATACCTGCGAGCCGGCGACGCGTACGGTATCGCCCGGCAGCCCGACCAGGCGCTTGATGAATACGACTGCGGGATCCGACGGCTTGCGGAACACGATGACGTCGCCGCGTGCCGGCTCCCCGATCCGCACGATGCGGGTATTCAGCACCGGCAGCCGCAGGCCGTAGCGCCACTTGTTGACGAAGATGAAGTCGCCCTGGATCAGGGTCGGCATCATCGAGTCCGACGGGATGCGGAACGGCTCGTAGAGGAACGAGCGCAGGGCCAGCACGATGACGATCACCGGGAAGAAGGAGCGCGAGTAATCGACCAGCAGCGGCTCCTTGGTCACGCCCTGCGCCTGGCGCCGGGGCGCGAACAGCCACCGGTCGAGGCCCCAGATCGCCCCGGTGAGCGCCGCCAGCACCACCAGCACGAATGCGAAATCGAACACCATCAGCGACTCCTGCCGGTCATTTCTTGCCGACCTTCAGCACCGCGAGGAACGCCTCCTGCGGGATCTCGACCGTGCCCAGCTGCTTCATGCGCTTCTTGCCTTCCTTCTGCTTCTCGAGCAGCTTGCGCTTGCGGGTCACGTCGCCGCCGTAGCACTTGGCGAGCACGTTCTTGCGCAGCGCCTTGACCGTCGCGCGCGCGATCACCTGGCCGCCGATGGCCGCCTGGATCGCGACCTCGAACATCTGGCGCGGGATCAGCTCCTGCATCTTGTCCACCAGCTCGCGGCCGCGCTGGTAGGCGCTGTCACGGTGCACGATCATGGACAGGGCGTCCACCCGGTCGCCGTTGATCAGCACGTCGAGCCGCGCGAGCGGGGCCGCCTGGAAATGGCTGAACTCGTAGTCGAAGGACGCATAGCCGCGGCTCACCGACTTGAGCCGGTCGAAGAAGTCCAGCACCACCTCGGCGAGCGGCAGCTCGTACTGCAGCGACATCTGCGTGCCGAGTTGCTGCATCTTCTTCTGCACGCCGCGCTTCTCCTGGCACAGCTTCAGCACGCCGCCGACGTGCCCGGGCGGCACCAGGATGTTGGCGACGATGATCGGCTCGCGCAGCTCCTGGTACTGGGGCGGCAGCCGCGCCGGATTGTCGACCAGCGACACGCTGCCGTCGGCGTCCAGCACCTCGTAGATCACGGTCGGCGCGCTGGTGACGAGGTCGAGGCCGTACTCGCGCTCGAGCCGCTCCTGCACGATGTCCATGTGCAGCAGGCCGAGGAAGCCGCAGCGGAACCCGAAGCCGAGCGCCGCCGAGACTTCCGGCTCGTAGTGCAGCGCCGAATCGTTGAGCTTGAGCTTCTCGAGCGCGTCGCGGAACGACTCGTACTGGTCGGTCTGCACCGGGAACAGGCCGGCGAACACGCGCGGCTGCACCGTCTTGAAGCCCGGCAGCGGTGTTGCCGCAGGCCGCGCCTCGTGCGTGATCGTGTCGCCGACCGGCGCGCCGTGGATCTCCTTGATGCCGGCCACCATCCAGCCGACCTCCCCGGTCCCGAGCGCATCCGCCGTCACGCGCTTCGGCGTGAAGCGCCCGACCTGGTCCACCTGCCAGCTGCGGCCCGTGGACCAGATGCGGATGCGGTCGTTGCGCCTGAGCGTGCCGTTGACGATCCGCACCAGTGACACCACGCCGACGTAGTTGTCGAACCAGGAATCCACGATCAGCGCCTGCAGCGGGGCCTGCGGGTCGCCGGCGGGCGGCGGGATGCGCCGGATGATGGCCTCGAGCAGCTCCGGCACGCCGGCCCCCGTCTTGGCGCTCACCCGCAGCGCATCCCGGGCCTCGATGCCGATCACGTTCTCGATCTCCGCGATCACGCGCTCCGGGTCCGCCGACGGCAGGTCGATCTTGTTGATGACGGGCACGACCTCGAGGCCCTGCTCGAGCGCCGTGTAGCAGTTGGCGACGCTCTGCGCCTCCACCCCCTGGGCCGCGTCCACCACCAGCAGCGCGCCCTCGCAGGCTGCGAGCGAGCGCGACACCTCGTAGGAGAAATCCACGTGTCCCGGCGTGTCGATGAAGTTGAGCTGGTAGTCGCGCCCGTCATGGGCACGGTAGTTGAGCGTGACCGACTGCGCCTTGATCGTGATGCCGCGCTCGCGCTCGAGATCCATGGAGTCGAGCACCTGCTCCTGCATCTCGCGCGCCTCCAGGCCGCCGCAGACCTGGATCAGGCGGTCTGCGAGCGTGGATTTGCCGTGATCGACGTGCGCGATGATCGAGAAATTGCGGATCTGCTGCATCAGGGGATGGGACACGCGGCGGCCGGACTGGCGTGTCCGGGGAACGGCGAATTATAGCAGCCGCAGGACCGCGGCCCGGTCGAGGCGGCCGTGGCAAAGCAGCCTGCCGTCGCAGGTCAGCGCCGGAACCTTGAGGCCGAAGCGCCGGCGCGTCGCCGGGTCGGCGTCCACGTCCAGGACCTCGAACGCGGCCCCGGAATCCGCGAGTGCGAGCGACAGGTCGGCGATGAACTCGTCGCAGAGCGCGCACTGCTCCCGCGTGTAGACGAGAAAGCGCGCGCCGCGTGCTGCCGGCGTCAGTTGCGGCGCTCCGCCGCGGCGGGCAGCGGGGCCGGCGGCTCTGCCGGACGCAGGCCGGTGGCGATGAAGCGCAGCGTATCCGGCGGCACCTCGCCCACCACCGTCACCTGGTGACCCTGCACCACGGTGGTGTACGCGGAAGCGACGCCGGCGCGACCGCTGCCGATCACCGGCGACTTGCCGGGCGCCTGCGGCTGGATGAACACCGAAACCGAGGCGAGGCCGTCGGAATACACCAGATGACGCACCGGCGCACTCGCGCCCGCCATCGCCTGCAGGCCGCTCATGGAGAGCCGGAATCCCGGCGGCACCTGCGCCGCGCGCCACCCGGGCGCTTCGTCGCCGGCCTGTGGCGCCTGCCGCACCCAGCGCAGGCGCGTGCGGTCGAGCGCGGGCTCGAAGGCCTGGTCCGGGATGTCGCCCTTCATGGCGAGCTGCGTGAATCGCAGCCGCTCGATGACGCGGCCGGCGGCGTCCGACAGCTCGCTGCGCACCGGCATGTGCGAGGCCTCGTCGATCCAGACCCGGTAGCCGAAGCGATAGCCGTCGCGCGGCCGCACCACGACCACGGCGGCGGGGCCGAGCAGTCCCGCCTCGCGTCCGGCATAGGTGACCTCGTACCAGGGCGAAGTGCCGGCATTGAAGGTCGGCAGCGCGCCCATCAGGTCGCTGCGGGCGGAGCGGCGTTCGATGATCGCCAGCTTCTGGTCCGGCAGGTAAACCACGACTTCGTCGTTTTCGCGCACCAGCTCGCGGTCACCGCCGGAGAGCGACACCAGCCGTTCCGACACCGACCCGTTGCGCACCCGGTGCAGGATGCGCAGCTTTTCCGAGCGCCCGGCCGACTCGCAGACGAATTCGCCCGAGTAGCTGGTGCCCGCGAGCGCGTCAGTCATGCGCCCGAGCCACAGCTGACCGTCGTTCGCCGCCGCCGGCAGGGCCAGCAGCGCCAGCACCGGCATGGTGAATGCGGCCCGTGTCATGGTGCGGGCGGAAGCTCGGCGCCGGCGGCAGCCTCGACGGATGCCGGCACGCCGGGCTCGGCGATGAGGCCCGCCACGACGCTGCGGCGCACCAGCGGCGACGCATAACCGTAGTGCGCGACCAGGTAGTTCGCGAGTTCCGCCGGCGGCAGGCCGCCCGCGGCATCCACGGCGGGCGGGGTGGTGTAGGTCAGGTCCGAGTCCCCGCCGGCGGCATCGATCGTCGACACCGGCACCACCGGCGCCTCCGCCTGCTGCGCCACCACCGCGGCCGGCTCCGACGCCAGTTGCGTTCCGAAGCCCGGCGCGAGCAGGACCGCGGCGCTCGCCACCGAGGCCGCGACACCCAGCCCGGCCAGCGAGCGCGCGAGCCTGCGCTGCCCGCGCCAGCGCAGGCCGATGCCGCCTTGCGCCGGCTCGCGCGCGATCGCGGCGCTCACGCGCGCGGCGACCTGGCGCGCCGCCGGGACGTCGCCGTCGCTGCGCAGCACCGCGCCGATCAGCGAGTAGCGCGACAGCGCGCCGCGCAACTCGTCATCGCGCTCGAGACGCTTGAGCAGCAGCGCCGACTCCGGTTCCGGCAGCTCGCCGTCCAGGAAAGCCGACAGTTGTTCCTTGATACGGTCCGTCATCTCAGCTGTCTCCGATGCGCCCGAGGCCGCCGTCGAAGACCTCGCGCAGGCTGCGGTCGATGGCCTCGCGCGCGCGGAAGATCCTCGAACGGACGGTGCCCACCGGGCATTCCATGGTCCTGGCGATGTCCTCGTAACTGAGGCCCTCGAGCTCGCGCAGTACGATCGCGAGCCGCAGGTCGTCGGGCAGCGCCTCGATCGCCTCGTTGACGGTGCGGCGGATCTCGTCGGTCAGCGCCAGCGCCTCAGGCGTCTCGCCGTCCGACAGCCTTGCCTGCGCCTGCACCTGCGTGCCGTCCTGCAGGTCGAGGTCGTACGACACCGGCCTGCGGCGGCTGGCCACCAGCGAGTTCTTCGCGGTGTTGATCGCGATGCGGTACAGCCAGGTGTAGAACGCGCTGTCGCCGCGGAATGCCGGCAACGCCCGGTAGGCCTTGATGAAAGCTTCCTGGGCGATATCCTCGGCTTCCGCCGGATTGCGCACGTAGCGCTGCACCAGCTTCAGCACCTTGTGCTGATACTTGAGCACCAGCGCGTCGAAGGCCGCCTTGTCGCCCTTCTGGACGCGGCGTACCAGCGCGATGTCGCCTGCTTCAGCCCGCATCGGCTCCGCGATCCGCGCTGCTCCTGCCCCTGTCACGCCGGATATGACCGGCAGCGGCCGCGTTAGTTCGGCCGGCCTGGCGGGGAAGTCGGGCGCGGCAATGGCCTCCTGTGACCCAGTCCCAGGATTCTAGCAAGCCAGCCGGATCAAGGCCTTGAGACGCCGGAAATCCCCTGCCGGCAGCGCACGCCGGGACAGCAGCCAGCCGTACTTGCGCCCTCCCGCCAGGAGCTCCAGGACCACCACTCCGGCATAGCCGCGCGAGGCCTTCGTGGGCACGGCTGCCAGCCAGTCATCGCCGGCCAGGCGCAGGCGCCAGCCCGCAGAGTCCCAGGCGAGCGCCGACAGCCGGCAATGCCGGCCGGGCAGGCGCGCCAGGCTTGCCCACAGACCCGCAAGCGCCAGGCTACTGGCCCCCGCCGCCAGCCACGGCGGGCAATGCGCGAGCCAGGGGCTGACCGCCGCGCCCGCATGCGCGATCAGCAGATATGCGGCGAGTCGCGGTTCGGGCCGCGGCTCAATCGCGAGGCTGAAGGATGTCATCGACGAGATCCGCGATCGCGGCATCGGCCGGCCGGCCGCCCTGCAGCAACCAGTCGACCAGTTGCGGATCCGGCAGCTCGAGCAGCCGGACGAATGCGGCGCGCGCCCCCGGATCGGCGCAGGCCCAGCGCCGGTCCAGCCAGCGTTCCAGCAGCACGTCCAGTTCCTTCATGCCCCGGCGACAGTGCCAGCGCAGCTGCCCCGGCACGGCGCCGGTCACGGCTCACCCGCCTTCGCCGCTCGCGAGCCGGCGCTTGAGGTCGGCGATCGCGCGTGCCGGATTCAGGTCCTTCGGACAGGCTTCGACGCAATTGAGGATCGTGTGGCAGCGGTACAGCCGGAACACGTCGTCCAGGTAGGCGAGGCGCTCGGCGCGCGCCTCGTCGCGCGTGTCGAGGACCCAGCGGTGACTTGCCAGCAGCGCCGCCGGCCCGAGGTAGCGCTCGCTGTTCCACCAGAAGCTCGGGCAACTGGTCGAACAGCAGGCGCACAGGATGCAGGCGGACGGGCGGTCGATGCGCTCCTGGTCCGCCGGCGACTGGCGCCGCTCCTGGCCTGCGGGCGCCGGGGCGCGCGTCTGCAGCCAGGGCTTGACCGCGGCGTACTGCGCATAGAACTGCGTCAGGTCCGGCACCAGGTCCTTGACCACCGGCATGTGCGGCAGCGGGAAGATCCGCACCGCACCCCTGATCGAGTCGATCGGCTTGGTGCAGGCGAGCGTGTTGAGCCCGTCGATGTTCATCGCGCAGGAGCCGCAGATCCCCTCGCGGCAGGAGCGCCGGAAGGTGAGCGTCGAATCCACCCCGTCCTTGATGTGGATCAGCGCGTCGAGGACCATGCTGCCGCAGGCGTCGAGATCCACCTCGAAGACGTCCACGCGCGGCGCGGACTTCGCGTCCGGATCGAAGCGGTAGATGTGGAACTCGCGCACGCGTTTCGCACCGGCGGGCGCGGCGTGGCGCCGCCCCGGCTGTTTCGAATACCGCGAATTCTCGGGCAGGGTGAACTGGACCATGGCCGTCCTGCTGTGCGCTCCTCAGTACGTCCGCGCCTTCGGCGGGATGGATTCGACCTCGCCGGTGCGCGTCGCGAGCTGCACCGGCCGGTAATCGAAACGCACGTCGCCGCGCCCGTCGACCCAGGCGAGCGTGTGCCTGAGCCAGTTGACGTCGTCGCGCGCCGGAAAGTCCTCGCGCGCGTGGGCGCCGCGGCTCTCGGTGCGGTTGCGCGCCGAGTGGATGGTGGCGAGCGCCTGCCGCATCAGGTTGTCGAGCTCCAGCGCCTCGACCAGGTCGGTATTGAACACCAGCGACCGGTCGCTGATCCGCAGCTCCGCCATCGCCTCGAAGGCCGAGCCGACCGCCCGGCAGCCCTCGGCGAGGCTGTCCCCGGTACGGAAGACCGCGGCATCCTTCTGCATGGCGCGCTGCATCTCGTCGCGCAGCGACGCGGTCGGGCGCGTGCCCGTGGCATGGCGGACGCGGTCGAAGGAGGCGAGCGCCGCGTCGGTCGCCGTCTTCGGGGCCGGCGGCAGCCGCGCGCCCGGTTGCAGGGTCCTGGCGCAGTGCGCACCGGCCGAGCGGCCGAACACGACCAGGTCCAGCAGCGAATTCGAGCCGAGGCGGTTGGCCCCGTGCACCGACACGCAGGCCGCCTCGCCAACCGCCAGCAATCCGGGCACCACCGAGTCGCCGCCGCCGCTGCGGGTCAGGACTTCGCCGTTGATCGTGCAGGGGATGCCGCCCATGTTGTAGTGCGCCGTGGGCAGCACCGGGATCGGCGCGCGCGTCACGTCGACGCCCGCGAAGATGCGCGCCGTCTCGGCGATGCCCGGCAGGCGCTTG
>CAZYPM010000100.1:0-7544 GCA_964649205.1 uncultured Steroidobacteraceae bacterium | reverse complement strand
GGCCCGAGGCTCCAGGCCCCGCTGGCGCGGTCGAACCCGGCATTGAAGCTGAGCCAGGTCACCTCGTTGTCGGCATCGCCCTCGGCCTGCACGTTGGTCTGCGTGATCGTGCGGGTGGACTCCTGGAACACGGAATTGCGCCGGTAGCTGCCGTCGCTCGTCTCGTAGCCGCCGCTCAGCTCGGCAAAGCCCGCTTGCCCGACATTCCAGCTCGCGAACAACGTCAGGTAGGTGTTGTCGCTCTCGGCCGTGCCCGCGACCGTGGCCGGCGTGAAGTTCGCGCCCGGCGCCTCGGCGTCGAAATCGTAGTCCATGCGCTCGTAGCCGGCGATGCCGCCGAGCACCAGCCGGTCCGACATGCGGCGGTCGAAACCGATCTCGAGCGCCCGGCTGTCGCCCTCGAAGCCGCGCACGACGTCGGGCAGCGCGCCGGCGCTGCGGTCGAACCAGGTGCCGTGCACATTGACGAGCACGCTCCAGGGCCCGGCCGCCAGCTGGGTTCCCTCCTCCGACCCCTCCTCGCGCAGCTTCTCGCCCCGCTCCCGCGCTTCCTTGCTGCGGGTCTGCGCCGTGCTGATCGCAGGCCCGTTGTGCGCCAGATTCTGGCTCGGGTTCAGCGAGGACTCGCTGTCGCCCGAGAGGTTTCCGGTGCCGGCGGGCGTCTCCGCGCAGCGCGCGGCCAGCACCCCGGTGGGCGCCGCGGCGCAGACGTCGAAGAAGAAGTCCTGGAATTCGGCATTGGCGGCCCGGGCCTGGGGCGCCGCGAGCAGGATCCCGGTGATCGCGAGCGAAAGGGTGCTGGGGGCGACGCGCATGAGGGCACTCCTGCGGGCAAGGCGTTGATTCTCCCAGAACGATCGCCGCGGCGGGACTGGCTTGGCCCGCTGGCCGGCGACCGGGTTCGAACAAGCTTCAGCGATCCTTGAGCGCCGCTTCAGGACTCCCGGCCTCGCCTCCCCTGCAATGGGCCCCACAACCAAGGGGGTTCCATGGCGAGTTCAACGGCGGCGGTCGAACGCTCAATCGAGCGGCTCTTTGTCCAGCACCATGGGGCGCTGGTCCGGTACCTGACGCGCATGACGCGCTGTGCCCAGCGCGCGGAAGACCTGGCCCAGGTCGCCTGGCTGAAGGTCCTTTCCGCGTACAGCCGCGGTGCCTGTGTCGTCGCCGAGGAAACCGAGCTGCGGGCTTACCTGTTCACGGTCGCGCGCAACGCGTTCCTCGACGAATACACGCGCAAGCACGAGGCACTGCGCACGCGCTGCGTGGATCCCCTGGCGCTCGACGGCCTGGGCGGCGCCGTGGCCGCCGGTCCGGGGCCGGAGCAGGAAGTGGAACAGATGCAGGTCCGCGCCGTGGTGCGCGGCGCGGTCGCGCGGCTGCCCGCAGCGCAGCGCAAGGTCATCGGCCTCTGGTCGGGCGGCGCCAGCATCCGGGACATGGCCGCCAGCTGCCATGCGCCGCGGGACACGGTGCTGAGCCGCAAGAAGTACGCCGTGGCCAGGCTGCGGACGATGATCGAGCCCGGACTCTGCGCCGCAGGCTGAACCCGCGCGAGCCAACCGGCAGCGGCCACTCGTTCTAGGGGCATGCGTCCGGCATGCCCCCTCTTTTGCCTGCTGGCGGCTGGCGCCGTCACGGGAGCGGCCGCCTCCTCGCCCGGTGCGCCGCAGGTCGTGGCGCGCACGCCGCTGTCGGCGCTGCCGGCCAATCTCGCGGTCGGCCGCGCCGGGCCCTTCAACCGCGTGGCCTTCGACGTCGACCGTTTCGGGGCACCGGACGCAGCGTCGCAGGTGTCCTGCTTCTATCCCGACCGGCTCCAGTACCGCTGCGATGCCGCCATCGGGGATCCCGAGCCCGGCGGCACCCGCCGCCGCGTCACCGTCACGATCCCGGACCTCGGCAAGGGGCCCACGGTCGTGGTCCGCTTCGTCAATTCACGCGGGTACCAGGATGCCGTGGTCGAATTCGCCAATGCGCCCCAGGTCGTGCACGAGATCGAGGCGCTGCCGTTGCCCGGGGGCGGCAGGACGACGCTGGCCAGCGACGGCTCGCCGGTGCCCGTCATGAACGTGGTCACCGAGCGGATGACGACGACGCCCGCCATGGCGGCGGCAGCCGCTGCGCCTGCCTGCGACCAGCTCCATGCGGAATGGGTCGGCGCCAGCGCCACCGACCCGGTGTTCCAGAGCGCCTTCGGCCCGCTGAACGGCTCGGTGCTGCCGTCACGGCCGGTCAGGGCCGGCAGCCGCGTGCAGCAGGACAGCCTGCCGGAGTGGCTCGTGACCTATCCGCTGGGCGCCACGCGCGTGCAGTTCATCGCGCACTACGAGGTGATCTACCGCGTCGGCGCCTGCCCGCAGAAAGTCATCGCGCCGGCAAAGTAGCCAGCGCCTGCCGCGCGGCGGCGTTGGCCACCTCGATTTTCGCCAGCAACGCCAGGAAGCGCGGGTCCTGCCGCAGCGCCGAGAACGAGGGATCGGCGCCCATGAGCCACGCCCGCCTCCAGCCGAGTTCCACGGCCCGTTCCAGCGCGGAGAGTGCAGCGTCATGCTCGCCCGCCTGTGCGTGCAGGGCCGCGCGCAGGTAGTTCAGTCCATGCCAGACATGGCCCCTGGCCTCGACGTTGTCGAGGTGGCGCAGGGCCAGCGACTCCATCCGCGCCGCGCGATCCAGCTTGCCGCGCCCGCGCTCCAGCAGGCCCGCGGTGCAGGCCTCGCAGACTCCCCAGCGCGTGCGGTACAGCCCCGGCTGGAAGTCGTCGGCAAGCGTCGGCCGGTCCGACAGTGCATCGCCGGCGAGCCGTTCGGCGAGCGCTGGCTCACCGATGGCGAGCGCGAAGAACGCGGCATCCACGCGCTCGCGCGGCTGTGCCTGGCCGACATCCAGCCGCTCGAGATGCAGCCGCAGCCCCTGGCGGTCGCCGGTCGCAAGCAGGTAGCGCGCGGTCGTCATGGTGACGCCACGCGTCTGGCCGGGTGATCGCATTTGCGCGAGCTGGTCCGCCGCGCGCTCGTGCAAGCCGAGGTCCAGCAGCACGACGACCAGCTCGGCGCGGATGTCGGTGCGCGCCGGCGCACGGACGAGCGCCGCCTCGTACTGCTGCACCGCGGTCGCGAGCTCGCCCTGCGCGAGTGCGTTCAGGCCGTGCGCCCAGAGCGCATTGGGGATGTCCGGTTGCAGCTCGAAACCGCGCGCGCAGGCACGCTCCGCCTCGGCGTAGCGGCCGAGGTTCTGCAGCGTCAGGCAGCGCCGCACGTGCAGCACGGTGTGCAGCGGGTCGAGCGCCAGCACCTGGTCGTAGGTTTCGAGCGCGGCGCGCGGCTGGCCGTCGTACTCGTACGCGGCGCCCAGCCGCAGGTAGGCCTCGCCATAATTCGAGTTGATCGCGATCGCGCGCGTCAGCGCGCTGATCGCCTCGTCGGTATGCCACTGCTCGGTCAGCAGCACGCCCCAGGCCGCATAGGCCTCCGCGAGCTCCGGGTCGAGGCGCAGGGCCTCGTCCACCGCCGCCTGCACGCGCTTGGCCGCCTCCTCCAGCGGAACCCCGGCGTAGTAGTAGCGCGCCATCTCGGCGTCGGCGAGGCCGGCGTATGCCAGTGCGAAGCCCGGGTCGGCCTCGATCGCCGCGCGGTGGTGGGCAATGGCGCGCTCGAGCGCCTCGGGCGTGCGTTGCAGCTGCTGGTGACGGCCGAGCAGGTACAGGTCATAGGCATTGAGCTGGGCGGTGGGCCCCTTTTCGAGACGCTCCGCCGACTCGGGCGAGAGCCGCACGGCGAGCGCATCGACCACCGCGCGTGCGATCTGCGACTGCAGCCCGATCGCGTCCTGCGCCGGCCGGTCGTAGGAGTTGGCCCAGACCTGGAAGCCGTCGCGCGTGCTGATCAGCTGGGCGCTCACGCGCAGGCGGTTGCCGGTGCGCCGCACCGAGCCCTCGAGCACGTGGCTGACGCCCAGTTCGTCGCCGATCTCGCGCGCATCGCGCGACCCGTCGGCAAAGCGCGCGCTGGAGGTGCGGCCGATGACGCGGAACTTCTGCACCCGCGCGAGCGAGTTCAGCACCTCGTCGGTCAGGCCCTCGCAGAACACGGCGTTGCTCGCGTCCGCGCTCAGGTCGTCGAATGGCAGCACGGCGATCGCGGGCGCGGCCGCTGCCGCCTGCTCGCGGACCGGCAGGAAGTACGCGACGGCGGCCACCACCACGGCGCCCAGCACGCCGAGCGCCGCCAGCAGCGGACGGCGGCTGCGAGCCGGCGGCTCGGGCGCCGCAGACTCGGCCACGGTTTCGGCGGCCGCCGGGCCGGGCTCGTCGCGGACCTCGGCGACCAGCCGGTAGCCCTTGCGCGGCACGGTCGCGATGTAGCGCGGCTCGGCTTCGGTATCGCCGAGCTCGCGGCGCAGTTGCGCGATCGCCTGGTACACCGAGCTCTGGCTCACCACCACGCCCGGCCAGACCTGGTCGAGCAGTTCCGCCAGCGACACGACCACTCCCGGGCGGGCGGCCAGGCAGCACAGCAGCCGCATCATGCGCGGCTCCAGCTTGACCTTGCGCCCGTCGCGGGAGATCTCGTCCAGCGCGGGGTTGACCTTCCAGTCCCCGATCCGGAACGACCGGGTGGTGTCGCTAGGGCTCATGCAGTGTGGTGCGCGATCCTCGCGGCCTCAGGCCGCCGCCGCGGCATCGTCCCTGCGGAATCCCCGCCAGGTGCGCATCGTGAACGCGCCGATGCCGGCCAGGAACAGCAGGAACACCGCGAGACCGCCGATGAACGGCATCTGCTTGACGATCGCGAGCACGACCAATGCCAGGAACATCGCCAGCACGCGCCACCAGCCGGAGTCGAGCTTCGCCGCGCCGACCTTGCCGAGCACGAAGTCGCCCAGGAAGATCGCGCCCACGAGGTAGCCGAGCAGCAGCAGCAGGGCGTAGCCGAAGCCGAGCAGCAGGGCGAGCGGGATGCCGATGATCGTGACCAGCAGCACGATGATCGCGAACGGCACGCCGATCAGCATGACGCAGCCCATGCCGAGGCTCTGCAGCGGCTTCGCCTCCACGGTGCCCGCGGCCTCGCGGCTGAAGCGCGGCATCGCCAGGATCAGCAGCGCGCCGATCAGCACCATGCCGAGCGAGACCGTGATGCCGCCGGCAATCGCCGCGCCGTGGCCCACCTTGCGCAGCCAGCGCCGCTCGCGCTCCACCTCCATGACGCCGCCGCTGACCTGCGCCTGCGGGTCCACGATCACGTCGCTGCCGCTGCGGTACTCGACCCGGCCCGCGATGCGCGCGTCCGGACCGATGCGGATGTCGTCGCCGGCGACCTCGACGTCGCCGCCGATCGTGCCGTTGATGATGATGGAGTCGCCGAAGGCGCGCAGGCGGTCGCGGATCTCGCCCTCGACCTCGATGGTGCCGCCGGCGAAGGTCGCGCTGTCCTCGAGCCGCGCCGTGCTCGCGACGCGGATCTTGCCGCCGGCCGCGCGCACCCGGCCGTCCACCCTGCCCTCCAGACGCACGTCGCCGCCGGCGGCGAACAGGTTGCGTTCGATGGGGCCGCTGATCACCACGTCGCCGCCGGTGATGAACGCGCTGCGGCGCACGCGTTCGCGCAGTTCCACGCGGCCGGCGGCCGCGAATGCGTTGCCGTCGATGGGGTCGTCGAACACCACCTCGTCCCCCGCCGACAACCGTGTGTCGCCGATGGAAGCGCGCGCCGTGTCCTGCGCGAAAGCCCCGGGAATTCCGGCCAGCAGCAATGCGGCGGCCGCGATGATCCTGACCATGGTGCGCTCCCCTGTCCCTTGCCATCATGATCCTACGCCACGGGCGGCGCATGGCAAAATGCCCGGATGACCGGGGAAGTCCGCATCGCCACGCGCCGCAGCCGGCTGGCCCTCTGGCAGGCCGAGCACGTGGCCCGCTGCCTCGCGGCGCTGCATCCGGGGCTGGTCACGCGCCTGGTGCCCCTGGTGACCGAGGGCGACCGCATCCAGGACCGTTCGCTCGCCACCGTCGGCGGCAAGGGCCTGTTCATCAAGGAACTCGAGACCGCGATCCTGGCGGGACATGCCGACATCGCCGTGCACTCGATGAAGGACGTGCCGGCGGAGCTGCCGGAGGGCCTCGGCATCGCCGCCGTGCTCGAGCGCGCGGATCCCCGCGATGCCTTCGTCTCCGGCGCGATCGCCAGGTTTCGTGAACTGCCGCGCGAGGCGCGCGTCGGCACCTCGAGCCTGCGCCGGCAATGCCAGATCAAGCGTGCCCGGCCGGACCTGTCGGTGATCGTGCTGCGCGGCAACGTCGAGACGCGGCTGCGCAAGCTCGACGCCGGCGAATTCGATGCCACCGTGCTCGCGACCGCGGGACTCGAGCGGCTCGGCCTGTCTGCGCGCGTGCGCGAGAAGCTCTCGCCGCGCCAGATGCTGCCGGCCGTCGGCCAGGGCGTCATCGGCATCGAGTGCCGGGTCGCGGATTCGCGGATTCGCGACCTGCTGGTGCCGCTGGAGCATGGGCCGACGCGCCTGCGGCTCGATGCGGAACGCGCCTTCGCCGCGCGCCTGGGCGGGAGTTGCCAGTCGCCGATCGCGGCCTACTCGGAACTGGATGGCGCGATGCTCTCGCTGCGGGGACTGGTCGGCGCACCGGACGGGACCCAGGTGTTCGAAGACCGTATCGAAGGCCGCGCATCGGAGGCCGCGGCATTGGGCGTGCGCCTCGCCGTGCGCCTGATGGAAGCCGGCGCCGCGGCCCTGCTGGCCGAGCTTGCCGCGGGAAGCCACTGAAGTGGCGCGGCTGACCGGCATCGGCGTGCTGGTGACGCGCCCGGAGCACCAGGCCGAGCATCTCTGCAAGCTGATCGAAGCCGAGGGCGGCGCGGCCGTGCGCTATCCCGCGCTTGCGATCAAGGCGCGCCCGGACCGGGCGGCGGTGCGCGCCGCGATCGGGCCGGCGGATCGCTACGACGTCATCATCTTCGTGAGTGCGAACGCCGTGCGCTTCGGCGCCGACCTGCTCGGGCCGCCGCGCGACCTGCCGATCGCGGCGATCGGGCCGGCGACTGCGGCCGCGCTCAACGCCGCGGGATACCGCGTCGCGCTGATGCCGGCCGAGGGCATGGACAGCGAATCGCTGCTCGCGCTGCCGCGGCTGCAGCACATGAGCGGCCAGCGCGTGCTGATCGTGCGCGGCAGCGGCGGGCGCGAGCTGATCGCCGACACGTTGACGGCCCGCGGCGCGTTCGTGCAGTACGCCGAGGTGTACATGCGCGAGCCCGCGAAGCCACCGCCGCCGCTGCAGGCGGAGATCGAGACGCTGTGGCGGCAGGGCGGCCTGAAGGCCTACGTCGCGACCAGCGTGGAGGCGCTGGAAGCCTTGATCGGCATCGTCACGCCGCGCTGCCGCGACCTGATGGACTCGACCGCGCTCGTGACAGGCTCGACCCGCGTGGCGGAAGCCGCCGCGCGCCTCGGCCTCGGCTCTCCCATCGTCCTCGCCGACTCGCCCGACGACGTCTCCCTCACCGGCGCCCTCATCCGCTGGCGCACCG